>CAZHXX010000003.1:0-124679 GCA_964536485.1 uncultured Candidatus Saccharibacteria bacterium | reverse complement strand
TACTAACAGTCTAGAACAACCACCTTTTTGTTGCTAAGGTGCTGAACCATTACGACATATTTACTTTACATTAATTTTGTGCTATAATAATATAATGACCTTAATACTGCCTCACGAAAGTGTTTGGCTTCAAGAGAAGTTGTTTGAAGCAAACCAAAGAAACCTAGAATTGTCTGATGCAATGAGAAGTGCTATCGAAAATGGTAATGCATGGCATGATAATGCTGAGTATGACGACACTATCGAAGCGATGCAAAAATTTGATATTGAAGTTAGGCCATTTGTTGAGCTTGACAGAGAAGCAGAAGTTATAACTTATCCGACAGGAGACAGAGTACAAATTGGAAGTGCACTGTTGTTAGAAGCCTCTTTCGGGCTCACGAACTTACTCATCGTAGGTAGCCTCCTGCTTGGCTCCGATAGCTACCAACAGAAATGGCAACAGACAAAACAAGACGGGGTAGAGCTTGAGGTGTCAGGTACCGAATCAATACTCGTGCAAGCTACCCTTGGGAATATTGCAGGAAGTACGGTGTATTGGACAGTCGGAAAGAACAGCTTTAATGCACACATAAGGGATGTAGACAACATGTGGCTAGCCAACAATTTTGGTCCCTGCGCCTCACTCACAAGCCCAGGCGTTCCAATTCAGTAATCTTCTTTATTACTAGCGTCTGGAGCGTTAGGTGCGATACTTGTTGCCCACCGCGACCTTCTGAGCAAATTTTCAATAACGCCAAAAAAGTGTCCTCTGTTCGTCGAATAGACTTTCACCTCTATATTTTCTGCTTTCAGCCCGTCGATTATGTCCTGTGTATTTGGCACAATTTTGTCGTTGAGCGACTTAAAGACAATGATATCTCTGCCTCGAAGTTTGCCAAGCTCAGTAGTTGCTTCAATTTCTTTGAACAGTTCATGCAGTTCTTCGGGGCCTGTAATGCCGCTAGCGACAAGTCTTTGGACATACTTTTTTGCCGGTTTGTAGTGCCAAAAAACCTCAGCAACATTTCCGTGCGGCACATTAAGCAGTAGCGAGCGTATCGCTTTATACTGTTTAGCAGAGTACAGCGACAACACCGAGCCATAACTTGTCC
Source organism: uncultured Candidatus Saccharibacteria bacterium (assembly GCA_964536485.1). Lineage (GTDB taxonomy): Bacteria > Patescibacteriota > Saccharimonadia > Saccharimonadales > SZUA-47 > JAGQMY01. The sequence goes on along the minus strand of CAZHXX010000003.1, from coordinate 123,585 downwards.
CAAAAACGCTGTAGCTCTTCTGAGGAGCTTCAGCTATTTGCCTACCAACCGACTCAGCAACACTTTTAACAAATGCGATTGAATCGTCCACATTCATAGAGCCAATGCTCTTTTTCCACTTTATATCATAGCCAATAACAGAAATACCCATTTTGTTTAGCTGCGCAATCGTCAGCTAATATTGCCACATATTCGTGAGCCCCGCAGGGAAAAAGAACATAACCTTTTCACTTCCTTTAACAGGATAGTGTTTTTCTTTATACAGCCTTGTCACGTCCATAAATATGTAAAGAGTATAGCATTTAATACAGAGAGATTATGATGAGCCTAAAGTGGCCGTAAGCTTTATTTCGCTCCCAGGGCCAATTGTATAAACGCCATTTGCACCACAGCTGCAGCATAGGGATTGACTACGGACAGGTTTACTCGCTCCCTTGGGCTATCAAAATCATCAAAAAAATCTTCTTGTCGTGTCATGGCACCAGTAGGAGATTCTAGTGCAACTCTATTGAAAACGCCGTGGTATCTTGGCATACACTGCAAAGCAGCCGCGCAACGAAATGAAGGACGACTTAAATCCTTGCCGCCTTCATCGTCAGAATCTATAAGCGCACCAGTTAAGGGTAAGTCAGGACCACATAGCTCATTTGTCACACTTCTGTCAGCTATTATTTGCTTCGTATCAATACCGGCTTGAAACCCAGTCATAGATATGAGTCTTATTGCCATGCGAGGCCTAATATCTGTGCCTTGTACTTTTCGCGCTGCGTTCGCTAAACATGTGCCAATTGAGCCTCTAAATCCCGTATCAACTACAACTATTTTTGAATTTGCTGAGGCGACAGTTTTTTCAGTAATTCCATATTTACCTAGAAATACGTCATCTTGCTCGGGGCAATCCAATAAACTCATCGATATCCAAAGTGCAGTGCTTGCGGGGAGCAATCGAACATCAGAATCTGGTGCCAAGATACGTGCTATATCATACAAATTTTCAGCATCACGTGCTGCAAATAGAAGTGTCTCGTCCTTATCTTCATCACCAGTAAGAAGCCGACTAACCGCTTCTCGTGCGTATGGCGCTATACTCGTTACTTCCGTGAGCTGTTTATCCAAATCAGGAACACCACCATGAGCACTTCGCCATGCCTCAGCAAGATGTTCTGGTTCCAGCCCTTCATGCATAAGAGCAAGCATATCTAGAGTCTCGGGCCGCTCACCGCTAAAAAGTATTTGCCGAATAGCGCTCTGGTTGTTTATACGTTGCACAATAGTTTTACTATATCTCAGCTCACCCCTATAACCATGAGTTGCATAGATTACTATAGTTTGTCAAAAATCACATCCCTATGTATAAAACCACCAAGTGTCCGCTCAATTTCTTCCAGGCTCTTTCCTTGTCGCAACAGGTGATATGCATTAAAAACTCGTGTGTCGTTATGCGCCAAACCATATCCGCTTGTGTGTCTGCTTGCTGTTTGTAACATCCCAAGTTTGCTTTCTCGGCCCATAGGTTTTAACCGAGCATCCGTCTCAAACAGGTCCGCAGGATTTCGTACAGCAGAAAAGACCCGCATACCAGCCCATTGTCCAAACCGAGAAGAACTCCGTAGCGTAATAGAACCCATCGGCCTCAGCAATGGCGCAAGATTCCCGACAGCCTCAATCATGCTTTCCATCACATCTCTTGCTGTAGTTGCTGTTTCAGGTGTTTGCTCATATATACCTTCCAGTTTTTCTGTCGGAGGAAGGTACGGAGGGTTAAGTAATATTTCGTCAAACGTCCCCAAAGAAGCCAAAAACTCTTTGTCATACCAGTCTCCCTGAATTGCTCGTAGCCCAACTTCATAGCAAGATATCCTATCAAAATTAGCATTAGAACACGCAACAGCATCTGGCGAAAGATCAAAACAGACAATCTCTGCTGGTGGCACAGAACTCCTTTGCAGTTCTCCTGCTAGCGACAAAGCAATAACGCCACTCCCACACCCAGCATCAAGGAAGCGAGGTTCTATCACAGACTCAAATGCCATAGGGTACGCACCATCCATCTGCTTCGCAAGCCGTCCCATATCTACTCGCCTAACCGCATCAATTCCCATAGTCACGCTAACATCATCTGGAGGAAGCACCAGCGTTGGGTCATACTCTAGCAAAAAATTTTCTGGAAAGTAATTACTAGAAAAGGTAAATGCTGCCATCTCGCTAATCGTTTCCATTCATATTCATTGTTCTATACGGCACATCGACTGGAATTGTTGAGACATATCCTTCACCGAATATATCAACAGAAAGGGCAGGATCTATAAAGACCTCTGCGCCCGTTTTAGTCAAAACCATTCCAGCAATGTCAGCTACACATGCCCGGGTATACGCACCGACAAAGCAACCAACCTCTTCTTGTCTTGTCAGCTCAAGAAGACGCGTGCGCCATGCATCTTCCGTAGCATAGTCGTGCCCAAATAATTTAGGATTACGTCCAGCAGCTGTCGGAAATACTTCAAACAGTGGGCTACTGGCTACTTCACCCAAAGCTACAAGCAAAGGATCCGTCTCAAGCGCCTTTTTTTGCTCATCTTCATCGGTGAATATATCTGTTAAATGCGCGTTATTCCAATAAGGTAAATACACTACGGGCTGATCAGTGCCTAAATGTCCTTCAATACTTTTTGCAAGTTTCTCATGATAGCCTAATTGCTCCCAAGAAGCATCATAAGTAGAAAGTGAGTCATGCTCACCAAGATGAGCATGATAAGTTCCATTTGCATGTACAACGGCTAATAACATAAAAGATTATTATAACACTTTATTCCTATTTTTAATATCCACGAAGTCTTCCAAACATCAACATTAACTGAGGTCGGAGATGACATATTTATTGCTATTTAGGCGATTTTATGCTATAATTAATAAATGTATGTCAATGCTACCTTAGTCGCGGAAATAGAGCCGGGTTTATCCCAACCAGAAACCATTCCGTCACATGATCCGCTCACCCGCCTGCGGGAACAGTTCGAGTTACCCGCAGAACTAATTGAGCAGGGGCAAGAGTATATAGAAGCAGTTAGTAATATACTCACTCCTCTTTGCATCACAGATGAGCAGCGTGATTCTGTCGAAACATATCTGTCTGTTACTGCGTGGCGACTATTTGGTGGGCCAGGTGATCCGTACCCTAAAAATTCGATTCTGCTCGATGATCAAAGAGATGGCACGTTACCTATCATTGAGACAGATGCACAGCTTCCATACCATGACATAGAGCAACTCATGTATCATGTTGCTGAAACTGACATAGCTACAGTCTTAGGCGTACAAATAAAAGGGCTCCTGTATGAACGCAAACCAGCCATTACCCAAAACCTTACTGAAATCTTGGAACAATCTGACGAAGTTGCATTTTTGGGTAATTTCACCAACGCAGAACAAACAACAGAAAAAGCGCCACTTAACCCTTATTGGCGCAGGGTTAGAGAGGCCCATATTGAAGAAGAGATTAGACGTAAATATGGTCTTACGGTAGGGGTAACATTCTTATCTGGGACTCCGGAATGGCTAGAGAGAGCTCGTCTCATAGGTCAACTCGATGATGTAGAAATTCATAGAACAAAGGATGTCAAAAAAGGCTCACTTGATCGTGCTCGTCAATTTTTCATTCCACTATACAAAGAAGTTTTTAACTCACAAAACTTTAGTAATAAGGGCTACACTTTTAGCTCTATCAGCTTTCCTACAGACGAGGATTCGCTCGCCGAAATAAATTACACAGATAAGGACGGCAATAAGTATACGATGCCTTCCTTATTTTTTAATAGCGAAGTGGCGAATTTATTTCTTGAATTAGTAGGGCCCAATGATGAGCACACTCATGCACTTCGAAGTACATTCATGAATTATTTTCTAGGCCTCCTCAACTCATTTAATAAAAATTCAGTTGAGGATATTATTTCAAGCGCATGCTCCTATATTGCAGAAAATGTTGCCGGCAATTTAATACGTTCAAAGTCTAGTCTAGGTGGTGTCACTTCCCGTTATTTGGACGGGCATGCAAATGGGTTGCTACGTCCAACACTAGCGACAAAAACAATGGCAATAACTTCCTCGGTAGATTATTCTCGCGGTAAAGAAAGACGCATGAGCTCGAGAAAAACCTGGTGGGATACACTGAATGGATCATATGAAATCAATAACCCCTTCTGCTACACGGTTGGCAACGTATTATTGCCTGACAATTCCGACCATGCTTCAACTCGACTGCTTTTTTATAACCAAACTGGTTCAGATATATCGTTGCCGGAAACCTACAAAACCGGTCGTGCAGATCTTACTATTTCGATACCTCTACTTGAAGGTGAAACCCCTCAAATACCAGGTTATAAACCAGTTGTACTTTTTAAAGGAAAAAGGCGTAGTGTTGTAGAGTTTATCAAAGATCCCAATGGCGATCCTTACGCACCATGTGCAGTAGAAATTCCCCAAGAGAATCTATCTGAACTTCTAGAAGAATACAAAGCCATGGGCTTAGAGAACCTAGCGCGTGATTTAGGCTCTCTAAACTGTAAAACAATCGCACAAGCGGTAGAAATTATAAAGCGACATAGTAAGTACGTAAACTTTGAGCATAACAACGCTCGGAAAAGCATCGCCAAGCTTGCAGATTTTGAAACCGCGATAAAAGATGGAAAGCTAGAGACACAATGCACAGGAGCAGCCAATTTCTTATCAAGATCTTTGAACATACTGTTTGGGAAAACTGTGTCCTGTATTGTGAGCGGTCAACAAATTAAAAAGGGGAGGAAGGAAATAACCAGTATTGAGCATGCTCAAGTGCTTTTCTCTCATGAGGGGCTCCAGTACCTACTTGATTCAACTCCATACTCAGACTCAACCTCTTTCGAACAGGCAGAAACCGCGCCAAGACAAAGTGTCGACGTGCCTGCACCAAAAGTACTGCCTATTCCAAAAGTACAAAAAGGTAATTCTGATATTCACGCAGAGCAAATACCCCAAAAATCCCCAGAAGAGTCGCATAAAGAATTGCAAGCACGCGTAGAACTTTTCATTAAAACCCACCTGAACGCCAAAACACATCAAGAGATGATTGAAAGAGTAGCCAACTTTCCCAAGCATCATCTTATAAGAGAGGCGCTCCGACTTATTCGTTCTCCCCTCAGAGACAACTTCGTCAGCTCAGAAGTTGAAGCTTGCCTTGAAAAAATTGAAAAGTACCAGGATTTACATGAAAGAGGAAACAAAAAAGTCTTGGCACTAGGTGGCTATAGCCCTTTCTTACTTGCCCAACTCCATAAAGAACTCAGCTTTCTGTCAACTCTTTTTAAAAACCACCAATAAAACTAGTTTCTAACCAGCCAAAGTTGCTTCAGCCATAAGCGAGGGCGGAGTAGGAGCAGGCTTCAATGGCTCATTATCATGCGCCGGTGGTTCATCAAGCGGGCAATCAGCACTTGCGCAGTAGAGTAGGGCATGTTCAGGTTCTCTAATATCTGAGGCGCCAATGGAGCTGGTCTCAATGTAAAGAAGCGCCGCACAAGCAGCATTGCCACAAGCCTGCCTGCATTCAGCTGTTGCTGTACGTCGAAACATCGTTACTTCTTCGCTGTTGCAGAGAAAAGTCCTCAGAAGCTTCACAGGTCGAAAATCAGCAGCCTCAGGAATCGGCAACACAAGGTCACCTTCTGGAGTTCTATGAAATTTTTTTAAACCCATGCAGGATATTAAACAACTTTTTCTAGAAAACTCATATTGAGATATTGCTTGAATCATTGTAAAACATCTATTTCTATGATATCACTTATGGGAATATGGCACGATCACTAGACACTATGCCTCTTCAGGCATTTTTCGACCCAACAGACCTAGAGACGTTTAAAGATGGGGCATCTACTATTGCCAGCTACTTTACGGACATTGTTGGTGTACTTGCTATTGGCTCACTCGTTCAGTCGTTTCGACCACCAAATGACTTTAGCGTTAGCAGGCGTCCCGGCGAGTTAGGGCTTGCATACGAAGGAATTCGCCAGCCAGAAAGAAGACGAGTCTTTCCAAGGCAACAATCAGACCTAGACATATGGATCTGCGTCAAAGACACAGCTGAAAGTGCCGAAGCAGCAGAAATTGTCGACTTAGGCGCAATTGCTCTTATCGAAGAGCTCGCAAATGGCGCAGCACTCAGAGGAACTGCGCAGTGGGCAAGAAAAAAGAATACTGCGTTTGGCCCTCATTATAAACAACATATGTTATATCCAATTCGTTTCCAACAGGCACAGTCCAGAGATGCTCCGTGGATAGCACAAAGTTACACCTCGCTTTTAGAGCGTTACATGCTAGACAACATGCCCGAAGCAGTTGCGAGAATCAATGGTTATTCATCAAAAACTATACCAGGTGATTTCCTTGAAGTAAGAGCCTTTCCAGAGTCCTTGTTTAATCTTCGCCCAGAAGAAAATACTCTTCCTGACGGAACGACAGAGCGTATGCCGTTCCCAAGAATAGGCGACGACCAATGGATTAGCCCCAACCACACGTCCTTTATACTTTATGAAAATGGGGCGACAATTTATCCATTTGATAAAAATGGAACTATACTTGGGCGTGCAATTCATGACCATTTAAAAAGCGCGTCACCAAGTAGTGATCCGCAGTCTATCGGAGCAATATTACTGAAGCCAGATGCTATTATTGGCCATCAAACACCTATAATACGGCGAAAAGTGCAGGAATTCATTGAAGCTAGAGAAGGAAGTATTCTCTTAGAAAAAGAGTTTCCCGGGATGACTGCGGACCAAGTAGCGACAATATATCCTTTTCTTGAGGGCGATGATTTTAGAGATACTGCAGCATACCTGGGAACTGGAAAAAGCATTGCTATAGTCGTAAAAGCACCCTTACCAACAAGTGATATGCTTCTCGCTCTTAGAGAACTAAAAGGTCCTCGCTTGTCAGAGCGGACAGATGAGCGCCTCAGAGAAGGCAGGTCTACGAGCGGATCTATAAGAGACTTATTGCCCTTGCCAGAAGACGAGGAGCGGTACAGGAATCTTCTTCCAACAATATTTCGTCGGAAGAACAATCCAGATCACAGGTTTACTCCTGAAGAGTACGCATTTTATTGCAGAAACCTCGTACATGCACCAGACAACTCAGTTGAGCTTAGAGGATTACTCGATGTATGCGGTGTCGAGCTTTCAGGAATAAACCCTCAGCTCGCATTCGACTTCTAATATTAAAGACATCGTAACTTATGCGTACCAAAAGAGGTTGCACGAATTTGATCCAAAAGACCTAACCCGATGCTAGTCAGAGCAGCAAGTCCGAAGTGTATGTGTTGCTGATATATAGCGTCCTCCAACGCATTGTGAGTGAATTCACCAGGTGGCAAAATTTCGCTTGGCAAATTGTCTTTTATAGTACCACTCCAGTTCCAGTTTGGCTGGAGAGCAAGCGCAAGACTCTTCAAACAAAAAGGTGCGATACCATAAGGGTTTTTCAAACCATACCTTATAAACTCTAGATCAATATGCCCAAAATCAAAACCTGCATTAAAAGCAGAGAATACAGGCGTTTTACCGTAGCGCTCCGCTTGGAATACTGTCCAATTTTGGAAGTCCTGCATAGCTGTTTTTGGTCGCAGTCCTTCATGCTTCAATCGCTCGCGTTGCAGTCCGTGTTGCTCGCAGAAAGCTCGCTGACTATCGATATATACATTGCTTCCAGGTTGCAGTTCCGTATAGTACGTCTCGCCATCTGGCGTCACCGCTCCAATGCTGAGTAAAGAGCCATAGCCCGGTTTACCATCAGCCTCAACATCGATATCTATATACAGTTGCGGTGCGTTTTCTATGATTTGCTTACCGGTTGCTATAAGCTCATTCATCTACCACTCCTCGTCAAAGTCCCACTCTCCTTCTTCATCTGGGATGTGGTCAAATACGTCTTCAGCAGAAGTGAAGCGACCTGTTGCCGTGCTTGAGCTATGTGCATATCGGCCCGTTCGTTCTAGCCATTGGCTGTCATCGCTTTCAATCTCGTCCAAGACCTCACCGAGGCACACAGATGCTTGCCCAGAGCTATCGATCATCACGCATCCGAGAAGTATTTCAAGTTCACTTCTGCGCACCGGGGGTTGTTGCCCCTGATTATCTATTTTATCTCTATAGTCATTTTGGTTTGTTCGTAGTATTTCGCCATGTACTGGTTCCATTTTTTACACCTTTCCGTTTGTTATGACCCTGATTCTTGTCAGAGCTAAAGCGATTCTACGCTGAAGCTTTATTTTTTTAAGTGAAAATGTTTTTACTGCTTTTTTATTACGCGCGAACTAGCATGAGTATCTGAAATTAATTAGGAGTTACGAGATGGAACAATATGAAAAAACATTCTTTACCAGCGATAACCATTTTGGACATGAGGTCTCGGTGGCACGGCCAGTCTCTACTTCGTGGGGGACGAATACGCGACACCAATTTCCAAATGTCAACGCCATGAATCAAGCCATGATAGACTCCTGGAATTTAGTCGTGCCAAAAGACGGGAGCGTTCACGTCCTTGGTGACTTTGTGTATAACGGCAATATAAAAGAAAAGTCTGCTTGGATGCTTGAGTCCATAGAAGAGATACTTGCGTCCCTGAACGGCAAAAAGCATCTCGTTGTCGGTAATCATGACTTGCCATATAGCAACAATATGTTTACCGATGCATAACTAGAAAGGGGTTTTGATTCAGTTACGATTGGCAAGAAAACAATTGAACTAGCCGGCAAAGCGTTCGAACTCTGTCACTTTCCGCGCTGGCGCGGTCCAAACGAAAGAGCACCGCAATACCCAGAACCGGTAGCAGACTGAAAAAACGAACCCTGGCTCTTACATGGGCATTCGCATAGTCAAGTACAGATTGACATGCCAAACAAAATGATAGATGTTGGAGTCGATGCCTGGAGTTTTAGGCCTGTGCCTGCAAGAACGATACTGCACATGGTCTCAGCAAGCGAGCACCTTATGGACACCATCCATAGTGCAGGCCGTGTGGCCCCAAACACATATCGCGCTTAACCATCCAGCATCCTGCTACAATTAACCTATGCGCGCTAACGAATTTGCAAATTCACCCATAGACCACTACATACAAGCCGAGATTGTCTCGCAACTCTATAAGCAGACTGAACGCTCTTTTTCTGAGCTCAAGTCAGACGATGTCGAAAATAGTCTTTTTATGTACCACATGCGCAAGTTAATAAATCGTGGAGTCGTAGAAAAGTCAAACGATGGTTTTAAGCTTACTGCCAAAGGTATTCACTGGGTTAATTTTATTGGTCCAAGTACGCTTCAACCAAAAATTTTACCTCGACTTCTCATGAATTTTATTATTACCAATAACGATAAAAGCCAGGTTCTTCTGTCAAGACGCAAAGGACCTGCATCTGAAATACTAAACGAGTTCTTACTACCTGGCGGGCTGTATCCTTATGGCATGCCAGAACAGCAAGCACTGACATACATAAAAGAAGAGATGAATCTACCTACGACACTTGTATTGAAGTACGAGACTTTACTAGAAAAACTCATCCACACGACAGATGGTTTTGTGCATCATTCATTTTCAACCGTCTACTCTTCATTTCTAGATAGAGAAGATCCATATGAGACAGAGCATTTCAGCCTGCAATGGTACCCGATTGAAGATATAGCCAGTGACACAACCGGCTCCATAGACCGTAGCCTTAAGCTAATCTTGCAAAAATTCTTAGCGCATTCTATGCCACCACGAATCATCTGCGAAGACGCACTTAAAGCATAAAATTAGCACAGGCTACATGAATCAATACCATCACTGTCTAAAAAACACTTCATTAATTTTTTGCTTTAATAGCTATTTTCTAGACAAAACGTATAGTTTAGTAAAACTTCCTTCACTTTCTTTTGCCAGATAAATTCGTATCATACTCCTCGATAAAACTAAGGAGTAAGAAAATGCATACACCAGAATCAATGTCTCACTACGAAAGGGGCAGGGCAATCATAGAAAGTTCGCCAGATCTATACATTGATCTCCACGTACAATCAGATGGCATACCTGGGCACGGCTCAGTGCTGGCACTTGGTGCCGTGTCACCAAACGGAGACACCTTTTATAGCGAGATGGTGCCTGAAGGTTACGACCATGTCACGAGAAGGCGTAACTTCTGGCTAGAACACGGACTCGACAGAAGACAGCTTAGAGAAACGGGCGAACACACAAGAGACTTCATGATTAGATTCAAAAGATGGATAGAAGAAACAAAATCGCGACAAGACAAAGACAGGGCTATCTTTGTATCTTTTGATGAAAGTTACGATTATCCGTTGCTACTATCAAAATACAAGAAGAACAACATACCACCAGACTTTCAGGGAGCTCATTACGCTGTAAGGAGTCTCGCAACAGCACTCCGCGTTACAAACGGCTACTGGGAAGATGATAGCCACCGTCTCAGATTACCGGACGATTGTAAGGCAGAGGGAGAATTAACACATAACGCGCTACAAGATGCCGTCTTCCAGCAAAAAGTTCACTATATGCTGTTAGGCAAAATTGCCTCAGGTACCAAAGCTACCTATGATTTGCCCGCGGAAACAGATCAAGCGCTCATCTTTGAGCTGCCAACCAAGATGTGTGGGAGTCGCCCAGAGCCAGGCTCAAGACAAGACAGAAGATTATCAGACACACATTACGAATAGGCTACAGCACAACGACCCTAACCCAGTCTATAGGTCGAATGGTAAATAATATCCTACAAGTAAACTTACAGGGAATTTTTACACAGCTTCGCTAAGCGTGCCTTGGCCTGTCCTCAGATTTTACCGGCTTAACATGATCTCTGTGTTTTTTGTCGCAGGCACCAAATTCAATAAAATTCTTTCGAGCTTGAGACAAACTTAACTCTCCGTTTGGTCCACCCCAAACTTCATCAGGGTCAGTATACAGGCCGTCATCTTCCCAGAAACACACATAACAAATTTCAAATGACCCGTGTTCAGAAATAGTAAAGTTGCCGCATACTTGGCAGGGGACAGAACTCATGAGAACAAGTATAATACACTCCCAATATTTAAAATAGTATTCATTTTAAAAGGGCGGAGATTAAAACAATATCGTATAATTTACCAGCAACAAGTCGGCGTGAATGACAAATTCGTTAAGCTGCTTGCGCGCCGTTTTTAATCATCGTATCAATCCATTCTTGAGCAATAGCTTTTGCAGGATCGGTCTTAGCCATCACTATCGTGCCTAACATACCACCAAGGGCAAAGCCTGCCATCTGTCGCTTTTCACTGGCAAAATTCAGCATGACGTATTGGTTTCCGGCGCGCATCGTCACAAAGCCATTGCTAAACTTAAGCTTGGTTATTGTCTTTAGCGGGGCTTCCAATTTGAGGTTTTCTTTCCGGTCAAAGATAACGAGCCTATCTTTATAAAGAACACAGGTATAGTACGAATCCAACGTAACAAGCCGTAATCTGCCTCTGACTTTTGCGGTTAATAAAGCCTGTTTAGCCATACCTGATTTCTTTTACTTAAAGAATTGCCAATAGCTTATCACTTATGAAATAAGCATACAAGCTGGTGAATACAGAATTTTATGCGATGGCTGGGATGGAGAGATTCGATTATCATAATGCTCTTATGCGTGGAAGATACACCTTCTGCTCAACATCCGACTTACTTAAATGCTATGAACTTACACCTGAGCTTCTTGACAGATACTATCTATGTGTAAACTGATGAAAAAACTAAACCGAACATATGTAATAATAACTTTATGCAATCCACTGAGTTAAAGCAGGCCATAGAACAAACAGTATTAGAAATAAACTACTTAGTCGATAATTGTGTAGAGCGAGAATGGGGAAAATCACCATTACACGGATTTCCCTCAACCCTCTATGGGCTAGTAATGAGATATTCTTCCTTTATAGATACACTGTCAGTATATTATTACGGTAGCGAGAACCAGACCATACGAATGGCAAAGGTTTTAATTGATCTTTTGGACTACCCTGAAATTCCGTCTAAAGTTTTTGTTAAAATGTGGCGACACTCATTGATGCACCAAGCAGAACCAAGCTTAATAAAAACTAAAACAATTGATGATTATTTCGAGTTCAGATGGTTACTTCATTGGACAAGAAACAGAACGGGAAATCAGCAAAATATGAGTTTTGCGACTGCAGGTTACTTGCGAGTTTTAAATATTGATCTTCAAACACTATTTAAAGATTTAGAAGAAAAAATAGAAATGCTAATAAATGACTTGACCGATGCACAAAAGAGTAGAGCTCTGAAATATTTTTCTGAAGAAAACAAAATTCAAATTTAATTTTAGACCTTACTACTAGCTCAAAATAAATATGCTTGGAAGAACTAGCATCTTCACCAATCAGACGACAAAGTGATCTTGTAGTGTCCAACCTGGCCTAGAGGTCACTTTTACAAATGTAAAATCTCCCTCAGCCCAATGATGGACTTCTGGAGAAATGGTAATCTTTTCTCCCTTATGCAAAATGTGTTTAACGTTATTCAAATGCACCACAAGCTCGCCCTCGATAATTTCATACGTTTCAGTAATTATTCTATGGAAATGAGGTGCAGACTTTTTGATGGCTACAACTGCGATACTATAATCTGGATGTGTAGAGCTTGGCTCAACTTCACAGATAATCTCAGTTGGATGCAACCTTGGGATACAAGATATTTCACATCCAGGATACTTACTTTTAAACGAAGCGATTATTTTATCTGACTGCATTAGTTATATATTATCAAAAGTCAGGATACTAGCACTACCCGTCGAATCTAGTTAATTGCTACAGCTCCGGATGGAGAGATTCGCCCACGTTCCGCGGTCACTTCCAGCGACCCCGAGATTTCATTCAATCAAACAAGTTTGATGAAGAAAGTCTCCTTGCAATGATTCACGGAATCATTTCACCCAAAACTTCATGCGTCGAACAAGTCCGACCCTGAATAGTTCTCTTGCGAAAGTCCACCGGACTTTCTCACTCCCGAATGCGTGGCATTCTCTCGCCGAATCACTACAACGCAGGCCAAGAAAAAACCGGTCATAACGACCGGACTTTTCTTGGCTGGGATGGAGAGATTCGAACTCCCGAATGCCAGGACCAAAACCTGGTGCCTTACCACTTGGCGACATCCCAATATATTGACGATACTTCTAGTTTAATGTCATCCCGGACAAGTAATACTTATTTAAAGGTAGTCAGCCTGGTGCCTTGGCAAGCTTTGCCTGCCCACAGAACTTTCATGTATGAAACAAGTTTCATCCTGAAAGCTTCTCTTGCGAAATGCGCTAATGGCATTTCTCACTCTTGGCGACATCCCATTGTGCTAGAAGATTAGCTCATGCGATTATACAAAAAACAGAGTAAAAAATCTAGTGTCTATGCAGCTATCTTAAGTGCTTGTGGAAGAGTTACAGCTTTATTAGCAGCAACGTTTCCAATATATCGAAGCCTATAAGTAGCACTATCAAGAGCGCCTTTACTCACATGTTCAATTCTATGCGCTCCAAGAACTCGACGTATTGGCTTTGCATCGAAAAATACAAACTCTTCCGGTAAAGTTTCGACTGCCTTCATTTCTGTTTCTAAGATTTTAAATTTATCACGAAGCATTAGTTTTGTTGCGCGTCTTCCTAACGCCTCATTATCGAGAAACTTTCTTTTTCTTATCTGATGCACTGAGTTAAACAAAGAGCAGGCAATCCGCCAACTTTCAATTCTATAGTGCATTGCTTCTTCTGTAGGAGCTTCAACGGGAAGTGAAAGCGTATGCAAAAAGTCGTGTAAGCCCCTTGGGAGACGTAGTATGTGTATTGGAAGATTACGAAAACGTCTTGCTAGCTCATCATTCTGAGAAAAAAGTTGCCTTGTCGCATAGATACTTTCATACCAAAACTCATGATGATCGTCTTCAGGCCCTCTCCACAAATAATCTTCGCCTACATAACTCTTGAGCTCGTCAATTAAAGCGCCAACATCGACAAAACCACGAAAATCTACTGGTGTGGCAAATCTCTCGTTCTTATCTTTCAACAATTCATCTGGGAAGGGCATATAATTACCAGCCGGTCGAGCAGTTTTTTCAAGTTCACGAGTAGCATACTCGTGCTCACCCCCAAAAAGTAAAAGCTGCTTTGCGCTCTCGTCCTTATCTGCCGTCGGTACATAAATTCCAGAAGCATTTTGCTCAAACTCAAAGTTTAGCATGGCGTTTTTGTTTCTCCCTCAATAACTTCATAATACAAATTGCTTGTGGTCAAAACAACGTGATATATATCACTGTTTTTAATATTTTCAATCTTCCTTGTTGCATATCTTGCTTAACATGTTTAGTCTGAGTATATGAGTTTACCAGTTTATACAAAAAGTGACTTAGAAAAATTAGCTATTCCTTCTGAGTGGAGTGATTTGGCTCAAGAGTCTCCACTTATAACACGCGCAAAAATTGAACGTGCAAAACAACTAAAGGTAGTTGCTGTAGTCTTTACTGGAGAGCAAGTCGCCTCTCGAATAAAAGAGTTGGCTACACTTGAGCACGCCAGAGAAAATGGAGGACTAGACGACACGACTTACGCCGTACTCTTGCGGGGAGGGAATCAGTTCGCAGTACCGTTTTTTAGCCACGTAGCAACACTCTCTCCGAATATGAATCCAACAGTCGATTATCTGCACGCAAGTCGTTACGGTAAGAGTCAAAAAGGTCAAGGACTGAGAATACATCGTCCATTTGGTCCCGATACAGACATTGCAGATAAAAAACTAACCCTCATCGAAGACACTATCGACGAGGGGATAACAATAAATAGAGTTTCAATGCATGCACAAGACCCAGCAATAGTACATCGTTTAGGTAAATCTGTAACTGGTCCAGCCGCGTCAGTTTCTGTTATCTCTCTTACAGACAAGCGTATAGCTACCCTTACCGAGTTTGACGACAGCCAAGTCACAAGAGGATTTTACATACCAAACGTGTGGGCAGGGGGTATGGGACTCGATGGCGCAAATGAAGCGAATAGATGGATACCAGAAATCGTTATTACTTCAGTGCAACACGAAAAATACCGTGATCAAATGCCTGAAATTCTCGATACGTTAGGTGATCGCGCGGTAATGGGGATGAAAGACATTACATGGATTTCTACATAACATAAAAACCAAACAAAAACACCCCGCAATTACGACTCATGCGGGGTGTTTTAGTAAAAGTTTAACTATTTCTTTTCTGCAGGCTTTTCTGAAGCTTTTGTAGCGCTACCCGTGTAGTAATTTCGCGCTTCGAACAACAGCCAGAACGCAATCAGAGAACCAATTGCCGAGCTGACAAAGTTGCCAAAACCACCGCCGTAATTTCCGTTAACAAAAATAGACAAAACGCCGTAAGCGAGGTTTACCAAAGCACCAAGGAACAACCAGTCCCAGCCAACCTTTTTCTTAGCTTTCAACCCTGGGTAAGCCATAAGCAAGATAACAGCATCTGCAGCAAGCACTATAAGGCTTAGCCAATATGTCAGCCCCAGGCTAGATGATACTTCTTTACCACCATATGCTCTGCTTATTCTATTTGCATAGTCTACAAAGTCGTCTACCGTGTGGCCGGCGCGCCATAGTGCAAGCACAGCCAAAACTTGCAACACGCCAAAGATGATAGCTATCCATGGATACCACTTTGTGGCAAGCGATTTACGCGCATTCTCTGGCAAGTGCGGTCCATCTTTAAACACCTCAGCCAATTTAGCTTCGAGTGGTTTTAGCATAGGAAACATACAATACTCCTCCTTAGTTCATGTTCTCAGCATAGTCTTAAGTTTTCTTAAGAGCAATATTTTTGTGGATAAGTAAGATATTTTATTTGTTTTGTTCGCACTATAAGCATCTAGATAATCAGCATCGCATCGCCGAAGCTGTAGAAACGGTATTTTTCAGTAATAGCGTGGTTATAAATGCGCTGTAGTTGTGTCTCACTCCCCACAAACGCTTCAACCAGAAGCAAAAGGGAAGTGCCAGGCAAATGAAAATTAGTAATCAAGCTGTTTACTCGCTTAAAATCATAGCCTGGCTGGATAAAAATACTCGTTGCACTCATCAAATCCCCACTCGTAGCATAAGATTCAAGCGTACGTACAGTGGTGGTACCCACCGCAGTAATATGTGACGCTTCTCTTATCTTCTCCGCAACGGTTTCTTCCACTTCATACCACTCTTCGTGTAGACGCCCCGTTTTGAAATTTTCTTCTGTTAGCCCTGCAAAGGTTCCCAAGCCTACGTGCAAGGTCACTTCTTGAACATCATGCGATGTGCGAATCTCTTCAAGTAGTTCTTCCGTAAAATGTAGCCCTGCGGTAGGTGCCGCCTTAGACCCAAGAGGCTTTGCATAAATAGTCTGATACTCCGCAGCCAACGTGTCATTCTGCGCGATATATGGGGGTAGGGGGACGTGTTCTATCGCGTGCAACCGTACATCGTCATGCATCACATTAAGTTTTAGCGTTCGAATCCCATCAGTATCAATATTTGTCACCTCTGCGCTCAACCAATCGGTGAGCTGGGCTACAGCCCCTAGCCTAAACTTCTTTCCTGGCCGGACAAGTCCCCGCACCGTATGCTGGTCAAGTTTCTCCAGCACAAATACTTCGGTCTTTCCGTCGTCAAACAGCCACCGGCAGTTCTCAACCTTTGAGTTATTGAGCACCAGCGTTGTATCGGCAGGCAAAAACTCTTCCAACTGCGAAAAAACACTGTCAGTAATCTGCTTTGTCTTGCGGTCATACACCAGCAGACGTGCACTATCCCGAGGCCTTGCCGGCTCCTGGGCAATAAGTTCTTTTGGCAAGTCAAAATCAATCATTCGCTTGTTTATAACAGATACAGCTTCTCAATATCTATTGACTTTATTGCTATTTTTTGTTATAATATATATTTATGCATAGCTTATCGCCCGAATCGGCTTTATCCCGAGCAGTCACGAATGACTTTGAATTGGTAAATGGCTTTTATGTGCAAAAAGCCTTCATTCCAGACACTACGGCCTCAATAATACACAATCACTTCTTCCAGAATGTTACCGATGCACGCCGAGATAAAGACGGCGAAATAGATATTCCGTATGAATGCTGGGAACAACCAGATGTTGATGAAACCATCACAAAAATTATTAATCTCATACACCCAGCATATCCAGAATGGGCGCCAAACGACATAACCCTACGCGACACAAACCGTGGTTTTGCGATGCATCAAGACGACTCGCACTATAAACATGTCAGCGCCATTCTCTATTTAAGTGGTCACACACGTATGACTTTGCGCGAAGCAGGCCAAGATTCTCTAACACACGAGGCAGAGCTAAGAGCTGGAGACTTGCTGGTGTTCAGGCAGTCCACGCCATTAGCCAACGGTGTTTCACTCGACACACGTACCTGGCACGGGGCAAACCTCGACTCGCTTACTCCAGGCAGTAGCGAAAGGCGTTCATTCCTCTATTTAGGCCATATCAGCAGTCGTTTAGCGTACGCAGCATAAATAAAAAGAAGTATGCAAAAAAATTACAATACAAGACAATTAGTAGGTGAATACCGAATAAACGGCACTGCTGAAGCGCCTGGATTATTTGATTTAGCACCCGACTTAACAGTTGGCGAAAGACGAGCGACAAATTTTGACGTACTAGAAATGTTCGCCACACTTGGTGGCGGGGCAGTTTACCTTACAGACCCCATGACAACAGAAGGTAAACGCTATAATTCACACCTAGCACGTTGCAAGGAATCACGGCCCTACTATTCAAACGCGATGTTGTGCGCAGTTGTTTACGAACAGCCTCTCTAGATACGCTATACTTAGAGTATGAAAAAAATTGTTCTAGGTGGTGGATGTTTTTGGTGTACTGAGGCTGTATTTCAGCAGGTAAAAGGCGTCGAAAAAGTTGTTTCAGGCTATGCGGGCGGTACTACAAATGAGCCAAACTATCATAGTATCGGCGACCACGCAGAAGTCATAGAGATTAGCTATGATGAGACAGTCATCACACTGCCCGAACTCTTAGAAATATTCTTTAGTGTGCACAATCCAACCACGCTAAACTTTCAGGGCAATGACTACGGCGAGCAGTATCGCTCAATTATTTTGTGTGCAGAAGACGAGCTTGAAACAGTTCGCAAATCCAAAGAATTGGCTCAAAAAAATTGGGACGAACCTATTGTTACCGAAATTAAATTACTCGAAAACTTTTACCCGGCAGAAGACTACCACCAAAACTACTACCAGCAGAATCAGTCTGCACCATACTGCCAAGTCATCATCAACCCAAAGCTAGAAAAGTTCCATCAAAAGTTTACACAGTACTCAAAATAGTTTTACAGTCATGGTGCTACAATTAAACTAATGAATAATTATTGCTACATCGACGGGCAAAACCTTTACCTCGGAACGTCTTCCGCATCCCCATCCTGGCACATAGACTTAAAACGTTTTCGAATTTATCTAAAAGAAAAATACGGGGTAGAAAAAGCTTTTTATTTTTTAGGGTATGTTCAAGACGGTGCAAAAATTGAAAAACTTTATGAAGCGATTCAAGATGCAGGATTTATCCTGGTTTTTAGGCAGCACAATTCAGCGATGATTGGCAAGAAAAAAGGCAACGTAGACTCTGACATCATATTTTCAATAATGAAACGAGTACAAAAAGATACTGAATTAGGAAAGATTGTACTTGTATCTGGCGACGGAGATTACAAGATGCTTGTAGATTTCTTGATAGAAGAAAATAAGATGGGTAAAATTTTATTCCCAAATAGAAAATTTCGCTCATCGTTGTACAAAGAGATTGGCGCAACATTTTTTGCTTATCTGGATGACAAGGATGTAAAAAAGAAAATCATTAAGCACTAAACCCTAAAATGAAAAGAGCTCCTTAGGCAAAAAACCGTTCGGAACTCTAATCGTCTTAATAGCATTATATTAGCACAAATGACAAACATAATCAACAACAAGCAAAGTGAGAGAATACTATGAAACTCAACCCGGCCCAACAGCTAGCCGTCGATCATATTTATGGTCCACTTTTGGTGCTGGCAGGACCAGGCACGGGCAAGACCCAGCTCCTCAGCGCCCGCATTGCTAATATTCTCAAAAAAACAGATGCTAGTCCCCAGAACATCTTATGCCTTACCTTTACTGAATCTGCTGCCCAAAACATGCGCGAACGTCTTGCTGGCATGATTTTAGATGATGCCTACGATGTACACATCAACACCTACCATGGCTTTGGGAGTGATATCATTCGTAGCTACCCACAATATTTTGAAGACATAGATCTAGAAACAGGCAAAGACTCGCGCCTCGAACGTCCGGTTGACGAGCTTCAGTCACTACAAATTATCACGGAACTGCTTAATAAGCTTCCGTATGACAGCCCACTCCAAAGCGCCAAGTATTACCCAAAACACGTCCTCAGCACCATTAGCGAACTTAAGCGTGGCCTCTACACACCAGACAGGCTTGCCCAACTCGCAAAGGACAATCTCGCCCAAGTCCGCACGCTCAGTCCACACATAGCCAAAGCGCTCGAAGGCGTCTCACGTTTTCCTACCAAAGCCACCGACGCACTAGCATTGTTTAGCCCCATTTTGGCTATTTTGGAGCCTCATGAAGGCCTCGCTTCATATGCCAAAGACGACCTAGAAGAAGCGCTCACCAGCGCATACGAGCAAGGGAAGTCAACCCCACTCACCGCCTGGAAAAACAAATGGCTCACCAAAGACAGCAAGAACAGTTTTATCTTTACCGACGAAGACACCCATCTGCGCGTCCTGGAGCTATCACGTGTCTTTTTAGCCTACCAAGAGGCCCTAGAAGCTAAACAACTCTATGATTTTGACGACATGATTCTGCGCACTATCCACGCGCTAAAAACTCGCGACGAGCTTCGCTTCAACCTACAAGAAACCTACCAGTTTATTTTGCTCGACGAATTCCAAGACACCAATATGGCGCAATTTGAGTTGGTAAAATTACTTGCCGATAACCCCGTCAACGAAGGCCAGCCAAACATTTTTGCTGTCGGTGACGACGACCAAGCTATCTACGCATTTCAAGGTGCGCGCGTCAGCAACATGCTGGCATTCAAAGAAAGTTACAGAGACGTAAAAGTTATTAACCTTACCGAAAATTATCGTTCTCACCCGGACGTATTACATGTGGCACACCATGTCGCCCAACAAATAGAAACACGCCTTCACTACCAGCTCGAAGGCGTTGAAAAGGTTTTACAAGCCAGCTCAACGACGCTACCAAAAAAGGCTACTATCCAGCGCCACGAATTCAACGCCGAAGCCAACGAATACGCTTGGGTCGCCCACCACGTTGCAGAACTTATCGCCCAAGGCACGCCAGCCCACGAAATTGCCGTACTCGCGCCACAGCACAAATATCTCGAACGGGTCGTGCCGTTTCTTGCCAAAGAAAACGTGCCAGTTTCTTATGAAAAGCGCGAAGATATTTTGCAGACGCCACTTCTCAGAGCCTTCCGCGCCAGCGCCGAACTTATCATGGCCCTAGCTCGTAATGACGCTGGGCAAGCAAACATGCTCTTTCCGCAAGTCCTCAGCCTCGACTACTACGGGCTTCCGGTAGCAGAACTATGGCAAGTCAACTGGGCTCACAGTGCCAAAGAAAACACTGCTTCATGGGCAGAACTCGCACTCAAAAATCCCTTATTACAAGACCATGTGACTGCCTTCTTAAAGCTAGGACTCATGGCAGAAACCGAACCACTCGAATACATACTCGACTACCTCACCGGCAGTGCACCACTCCAGCTCGACAAAGACACCACCTATGTCTCGCCGTTGAAGGACTACTATTTTGCCAAGCGTAGCGACGCCCTCGAATTTTATGAACTCCTCACCAACCTCAGCACCATCCGCGAGCACCTGCGCGCGCGTCAAGCAGGGCAGAGCGATCTTCTCACCACCAAAGATTTTCTCAGTTTCATCACCGCCTACGAGCTTGCCGAGCAACCACTCATCAACACTCACCCCATCGCCCAAAAAGACGACTCAGTACACCTTATGACCACCTACAAGGCCAAAGGACTCGAATTTGAGCATGTCTTTTTACTCTCTGTCCACGATGATATTTGGGGCAAAAAAGCCCGTGGCAACTCCAACAAACTCAGTCTTCCTGCCAACCTTCAGCATGTCCGCTACCGTGGCAGTAGCGAAGATGAGCTTCGTCGCCTATTGTTTGTCGCCATCACACGCGCCAAACACGGGCTCTACCTCACCTCACACGCCATGAAAGACAACGGCAAAACCACCGAACCAGTAAAATACTTGCTCGAATATACTGACGGCGATTCACGCAGAAGTGCCGTACTCCCCGAAGAAAATCAAACTGTATCGTGCATAGACTTTGAACCTTCAGAAACGATGCAAGCTGTCGACACGCTCTGGCACTCACGTCACCTACACCTCACCGCCGACCTCAAGAGCTTGCTCAAAGAGCGCCTAGAAAAATACCAAATGAGCCCAACTCATCTCAATACTTTCATAGACACCGAGCACGGTGGCCCGGACGTCTTTTTGCTACAAACGCTTCTCCGATTCCCACAAGCACCTAGCGAAAGTGGCGAATTCGGTAACGCCATTCACGGCACACTAGACTGGTATCAACAGCGCTTAAACGAACAAAAACCGCAGTCGCTCCAAAAAATTTTGGCCGAGTTCGACAGACAGCTCGACAAGCGCTACATTGCCAGCACACGAAGAGACGACCTGCGTGCTCGTGGTCATACAGCACTAAAAGCCTACATCCCCGCCAGCGAAACAATGTTCACAAAACCTGCTCTAAGCGAAGTAGATTTTAGAAAAGAGGGCGTTATTGTTGGCGAGGCTCATCTCACCGGCAAACTCGACCGCATAGAAATAGACGAGCAGAACAAAACCATCGACATTGTCGACTACAAAACGGGCAAACCTGCAACCAAATGGGACACTTCCATAAAGCTCCAAAAATACCGCCAACAACTCTATTTCTATAAACTCCTCATAGAAGGCAGTCATACCTTTGCAAACTACCGCGTCAACTCAGCACGCCTGGAATTTATCGAACCTCTCGCCAGCGGCCAAACAGCTCCCGCATTATATGTAGACTTTTCAGCTAAGGAAGAGCAGGCCACAAAAGCTCTTATTGCCGAAGTCTGGACAAAAATAAAAAATCTCGACCTATAAAAATTCGTCTTAGCGTAAAATAAAGCTTATGACTGTGCAGCAAAAACATCCAAAAAAGTACAAGAAAATCGTACTCCATCTATTCATCGCACACTTACTCGCTTTATTAGCAGGGCTACTCTTTGGGGCAGGGCTTCAAACACTCTTGCTTGTCTACGCTTTTCAGGCACTTGCCGTCCTGCTAATTATTTGCTTTAAAGATTTTGCTTACGATAGTGCCTCGGAAAAATTTTCAGCAGTCGTGACGTTTCTTATGTTCAGCTTATTCATAGCATTCACTATATTTATTATTTGGATAACCAGCAAAAAGGGTGTTGTTATAGTCAACGACGTTCAGCAAACGATACATATGGGAAAGCTTTCTGTCTATGCAGTAAGCATCGGTACACTCACTTTTGTTACAGAATATTGGCAAAACCACGGAAAATATCTAAAGAAAGTGAAGCAAAAGAATGATCCTTTTGGATTCTTCAAAATATTTACTCGTGTTGCAAGCCTCATCCTCATCACCACAGTTGCCTTTTCGTTTGAAAGTTCTGTGCTTGCACTGTGCCTTATAACACTAACTAAGTTTATCCTCGACATAGGGCAAGAATGGTTCGATAGACTTGCGATTTCGTTCTATAAATAGATTTTTTAGTCGAGCATCTCATGGTGCAAGCAAAATTTATAGAAATATGGTATAACAAACTCATGGCTGGGTTTATGCGAACAATCACCTTTGACCCAAGTGGGGAAGTCCTTAAAGAGCTCAAAGAAGGTACCCAAAAAGCGCTACAACGTGCTCGTTTTTCATTTATCAACTTTCCAGAGCTCAACAATGCGCTCCAGAGCTTAGCCCGTGCCACCTACCGAGACGTCATCGCTACCCAAGAAAGAATAACAAGATCATCGGCGTTCTATTGCGGAAGCTTGCTTGCATGGAGAGCACTAGACATATCCTGTGCCACGCCAAACGTCAGCTACGGAGCACTCCTTACCACTTTTTGCGAATACCCAGGAAATACTCAGATAGAGCTACTTCAGGACCCAGAGCCCACTTTACGTCGCACGGTCACGGCGCTTGCCGATACCTCAGTAGGAGAGTTAGGCGAAATACGTAAGGAATTACGAGAGAAGTACGTGCCAGAACCACACGCCACAACGAGTGCGAAGCTTTTGGGGCAAGACACAGAACTCGGCCTCTGTTTTACGGCACTCCATCTCATAAGTGTCGAACAGACGCTCACCGAATCTGCTTCAACTAGTTTTGAGAGAGATCTTGCTAGCATCCAAAGACAAGCAGAAGAATAGCTTAATATAAATAGTAGTTATTTTGTAAAGTATATTTTATAATATAGTTATGAGTAAGCACCTCTCTTTTGAAACCGGTAGTGAATTCCCCGTTGCTTATAGAGACGACCAAACCTTTATACCTCTCCCTTTTATTCACGACCTCTCAATGGGGTTCCAAGACGACACACTTGATTTTTTTACTAAAACCGCTCACAACACAAACCTTGTAAGTAATGCTACCCTACAGGCTAGCAAACAAGCAGTTCCAGAGAAAACGATGGACAACTTTTTAGAAGCCTTCACAGACGGGGCAACGGTTGCACTCGGAATCGCATCGATAAATCTGCGCATCGCACACGGCGCAAAAGATAGCGACATAGCAACAATAGAGCTCCTTCTGAAGCATACGACTACCACTCCATCTCCGGCCAATACGGTAGAAGCATTAGAAAAAGCAAGGAATAGTGTAATTACAAGAGCACAAGAGAAGTATGGTTTTAGCGCAGTGAGAATACTTGGCGCGCTAAAGCAGGCATATGGCATCGACAGCGAGAAGCAGCCCCAGGATCAGGATCCAACAGCGACACGACAAATGGCTGCGCTAGGCTTCGCAGTTGTTGCACCTCTCATAGAACAATCCATCAAACAATACCGACGCTTTCTTGCAGAAGTAGAGAGAATGACCGAGAGATAGTATGTCCAGAGACGAATCACCATTCTATTCAAATCTCAGCGAACTTATCCAACTATGCGAAGCCCAGATGAGAGCAGAAGGCTGGCTAAAACCCGGTTTTAACGAAGCAGATTTTGTCCATCTCCCAAGTTATGCAACATGCCAGCGCATCGATGAACTCATAGCGGGGGCATACCGCATTCGTAGTCAGCAAGACAGCGTGCCACAGTTCGACAAGCGCGGTTCATGGGACACTGCAACATTAGACAATCTCAAACTTTATCAGGACGAAGCACTCGTGTGGGATCTTTTGCCAGAAACTGCCGTTCGCTTATCTCATCAAGAAAAGATACTTTCAACCATAGGCTATATCGGGGTCATGCCTCTTTTAGACGAAAAAACAGATATGAAACTGCCACCTTACACAGGTCCATTTCTTGTTGGCTCGCTAAGAGCAATTTTCTCATTTACACCTTCAGCTCGAGCAGAAACACGCCAGGCAACAAATCCGTTTGCCTTTCTCAGTCTCCGCGACGCAAGCTTTCCATCTCTCTACTTACCCCAGGAATACCCCCAGCCAACGTCAAACTAACTTCCTCTAAAACAATCAGGCGCCTCACCCTAGAAGCATGAACAAAAAGTTAAACCCATAGCTTACAGAAAATAGTTATGCTATATTCATACTATTGAGTTATGGGGGTAAAACGCATGCGTCATGCTAAAGTGTCTTTTGCGCGTAAATTAGAACTTATTGTTACTGGTGCAGTTCTTTTATTAAGTCCCCTTATCGCATCTTCGGCACCGGTGAGCGCTTTCAGCGGAGGGTCAGGCACTTCTCTAGACCCATACGAAATCACAACGTGTAGCGAACTACTCGATATCGCAAGCAACCTTTCCGCTTCATACGTTTTAGCAAACAGCATTACCTGTCTGCTTACACCATTTACTCCAATAGGCGATAGCTCAACTCCTTTCACCGGCACGTTCGATGGGCAAGGGAATACTATTTCAGACGTCACGGTTTCGCTTCCAAGTAACTATGTAGGAATTTTTGGCGATACAAGCGGTGCAACTATAAGCAACCTTTACTTGCAAGATATCACCATGAGTGGCCAAGGCTATGTCGGGGGTCTTGTAGGATATGTTGGTGGTGGAAGCGTGACGAATGTATTTGCCACCTCAATCTCCGTCTCAGGAAGTGGTGACAGTGTTGGTGGGCTTGTTGGTGGACTCGGCGGTGCCTCAATGAGCAAAAGCTCAGTAGAAGATGTGTCGGTTACTGGTAGCGGGCAGTATGTCGGCGGACTGGTAGGCTGGGTTGTCGGACCATCCGTCTTAGGAGAGGCATATGCACAAGGCACCGTCACTGGCGACAACCAAGTAGGAGGCGTTGCCGGGCAACTTGGTGCAGGACCATCAATAATCTCACATACGTACGCCGATGTCACTTTTGGGTCAGTAGGGAGCGATGTTATTGGTGCTGTCGCAATGGGCGGTATGCCAAGCTCAAACTTTATGGCATCAGCACCTTTTATAGAAACGAGCACCCAGTCACCACTCGATGAATGGGATTTTGACACCATATGGTACGTACGCACCGGCGGTTACCCTGGATTGCGACCAAC
The DNA here is from genome assembly GCA_964536485.1 of uncultured Candidatus Saccharibacteria bacterium. Classification (GTDB taxonomy): domain Bacteria; phylum Patescibacteriota; class Saccharimonadia; order Saccharimonadales; family SZUA-47; genus JAGQMY01. Next base: position 97,709 of record CAZHXX010000003.1, on the reverse strand, counting down.
CGTCACACTATCTATGCTATGCAATGCACCATCCGTTACATCTACAAGTGTAAGCGCATCATGTACGACCTACCCAGCAAACCTGCAAACGCCTCTAAGCTGGGAAATTAGATACAAGCCGACATTGCTAACAGACTACACCGCTCGACCAGCGCAATACACCGACCCATTTTCAGACACCATTTCAGGCCTATTGCCAGGTACAGACTACACAGTTCAATTCCGTCATACCAGCGTCCTTGGTACTTCTGAATGGGGACGTATTACTGCCACTACAACCGGTTTAAGCGACTTAGACGGTGACGGAGTTAGTAACTTAGATGAAAGTATCGCTCCAAATAACGGCGATGCAAACAATGACGGCACGCCAGACTACACGCAAGCAAATGTCACCAGTGTAAAAAATGACACAACCTCAAACTACACCGTCGTCCAAACAACATGCACAGACAACTTTAACGTCATGTCAGGCATGGAAGCAAGTGGTGCCCAAGCAGACAGTCAGTTCGACTACCCGTCGGGACTTGTCGGTTTCGTGGGCAGAAGCTGCGGCGTTGGAGCTACCGTCACTGTAAACCTTTATTTCTACAACGAGGCAACCACCAACCTCGTGCTCAGAAAGCGCATCAACGATGTGTACATGGCCGTTCCCGCAACAATCAGCCAAACAACCATTGCCGGCAAAACTGTCACCAAAGCCACCTACAGCGTCACAGACGGGGGGGTACTGGACGACGATGGTATCACAGACGGCAACATTGTTGACCCAGCAGGTCTCGCAAAATCTCTCATACAAGCACCAAACACCGGCCTGCACCAAGTTCGCTAACATCAATAGCCTATGAAAATTACCATACCCATTCGCTCACTTCCCAGGGCTAACGTGGTGTGCTTAGGTATTGTTGTTATCACATTTGCATTAACACTGTCCGACAAATCGCCCTCGTCACTTGCTTCATATCAAGGCATCGACGTCATTACCACCTCTACTGACACCCCGGATGAATCAAAGTCCAATGCCTCAGCCTACGTGTGGCAAGGTAGCGCCGAACAACCAAAAGAAATACGCGTTCCCAGCCAAGGAGTGCAAGCATACATACAGAAAATGGGCATTGACCAAAACGGTAAAATAGCCGTTCCCTCAAACATCCATCTCGCCGGTTGGTATACCGGCAGTACACTCCCAAATACACCAGGAATTAGCGTCATAGTAGGACACGTCACCGGCAAGAAAGAAGATGGCATCTTCAAAACTCTTCCCAAGCTGTCGCCAAAAGACACGGTCATTGTTGTGTTAGGCGATGGGACAGAACTCACCTATGAAGTTATCCAGACGCTCACCGTCAAAGAAAAGGATGCCACTAACTTTTTATTCTCTGGAGAACCGGGCGTTGCCAAACAGCTCAACCTTATTACGTGTGGTGGTGAATTTAACGTTGCCCAAAACCAGTACGAAGACCGTGTAATCGTCAGCACCAAACAACTATAGCCAACCTTCGTTGTTTCTTTTAGGCATAGCCTCCAATACAGGCACATCTTGCCGTATAATGCTTATGTGGACAAAGAAATCCAGTTCCCAAGCCAAACCCCCGAAATAGCACAGCATGCCCAAGAGATAGGTCATCAGATTGGACATGTTCTTTCCTCACTAGACCTTGTGTATGAAGCCGAACAATACCGTCGCAAAGCAGACGGATCAATAGAGGTATACCCTTATCACGAAACTCACGAGGACAAACCACCGCTTACCGAAAAAGAAAAACAAGTAGCGCACAATATATCCAGCTATCTACATGAAGCAGTCAGCACCCTAACAGAATCAACAGAATCAGACGAGCTTTGGGATGCAGTGTTTGAAGCTCAAGTAACAGATTTTTCATCGGCCATAGAAGAAGAACGTAGCCAAGAAGAGATTGATACTATCGGGCTGTCTATACTATCTGCAAATTTAATCACTACTGCAGACCTCAGCGAAGAGCAAAGAAATGTCCTACTCGACAGGCGTTTTTGGCGAATAGCAAAGTCAGAACACGGCAAAAAATTACTGGATATAGCTAACAAAAATATTGGCTTCTGTGTCGCAATCTCAGAGGTAGAAATCATGGAAGACGAGAAAAGGACTGTGTATAGATCTATTGCTACCGATATCCAGCGTTTTTCGTCAATAGTTACGTTGACCGACAAAGATAATACCGGCGATGACTATCCGACATTCGAGCCATTAAAAACAGCTACTCTTGAGGATACCACCTGGCTCGTTCAGACGCTCATCAAACAGGGAAGATCACGGAATGTATTAGATAGCTTTACCGATATGAACCCTCAGTACAAAAGAACCGTTGCAGATGAACTTGTAAGCTTAGGCTGGAACCCAAACATCTTTGGCCCATCGCTTTACTCGCAGGATAAAAATCATGTCGTCTACAGCGCGCTAGAGTGTATCGCTTTCACGCAAAACAGTGACACTCCAGAAGGTTGTCTGCGCTATATCGAATTACTTGACCCGTCAGAAATAAACGATGGCTTAGCGCTTATTACAGATGTTACTTTGCTTTCAGAGGCGATACAATCTCTCGCTTTTCGTCAAGTACGTACCGTAGACACAAAATTTCTCCCTATGCTCTTAGAAGCGGGGATGCATCCCAGGCTGAACGCTTTTTCAAATCTCCGCACAGAAGATATCCAGTTGATACAGTCCAGCAATCTTTACAAGGAACATGAAGTTCTCTTAGCTGCAGGATCAATGGGGCCAGAATGTCAACGATGGTTCTTGCAATCGCTTTTTGAGAGAAAGCCAAGCAGAGCAAATCAAGTTGCAAGTAGCCCAGAGCTGTTTACCTCAGTAAGCGTTGACGAACTCTTAACAATGTTCATGCAGTATAAGCCCGAAACCGTATCTTCAGTTATTGGCGACAGTGCTATTCGTTACTGGCTCCCTAGCTTCGACAAAGAACGCATTAGCAAACTACTAGAAGTATTCCCCAGCGAACATGCTGACATTATTTCAACTGCATTGATGTATCTTGGGGAAGGAGCACTAGAAGAAAAAAGATGGCTCTTTGAAGCTACCGCCGAAAGATCGTCCACATTCGCGCTTCAACTTAGTCTTCGCGCGTTCAAAGACGTAATGTCAGCCGAAGAACAGATGAACTTGCTTGATAGAATTATAGATCCTGCCTCATTTAACTACTTGACCGAGAGCACATTATCTTTACTCGACAAAATCCCTGCGTCAACCTTATTCGAAAAACTATATACAGCAGGTAAACTAGTAAATATAATAGAAAATTTTGAATTCTTTGCAAGCAACATAGATCGCGCAGAATTAATCGGACGGCTGTCCGCAACAACCGAAGGGCTTGTCGCTATCGCAGAGAGCGAAGCGCTTGTTCGAGAAATAGGGCCTTCCAGAATTTTTGATGCTCTCAAGAGTGCGGGAAATAGTGACGGCATATTCTCCAATGTGCCCTTATTCGTAGAGTCTGGCATTCCTCTCGACAACATTTTAGAACTTGCAGCAGAGAGTGAACTGAATGTTTACTGGCTGTTCAAAACCCCAGGAAACGACACGTTACTGGAAGAATATGGATACGATAAAATTCTCGATAAGTTTTCCCGCACAGGAAAGTCATACCTCCTTGTCCATGCATTGGAAGAATTTCCGTCAGAAAGTGATCAGTTGCAAATTATCACTTCTGCTATTACGAACGGCAAAAGCATTTATGAAATAGTAAGCGCCATAGATGGTCTTCCAGAAGTTCCGCAGTACATAGATCAAGTGCGTCAACAACTCATTGAGCGAGGAGAGAATGAACTAATTTACCGCTATCCACAACTATTTTTCGGCGGCAAAGGATCAGGTTCATTTGGTGAATGGCGCACAAGTGATGACATTCACACGCTTATCGAAAAGGGGGCAGCAACAGCTGTAGTGATGCATCCGCAGTCATTCAGACCAAGTGATGTGCGCCTAGCACTTTCCCAAGCTTTAGCAGAGGGAAACATCGACATCGTTGCAAAAAACTTTTTATCTGCTGAGCATTTTTTAGGTAACGAACCTCTCGACCAGAGCATATCGTTAACATTTGCTAAATCCGGCTATGTAGATGTCCTTCTGCGCTTTGCTACCATCATGGGCACGCCAACTAAAGAACATGTTGATGCTTGCTATGGACTCGGCACCTCAAAAGCCAGGGACTACTACGATCATTTCAAAGAAACAACCGGCGCAACGATAGACTGGGTTGAAACCGGCTACAGACTACTAGGGAAAGATGCCCCAATCAGTGCTATTCATGCCTCAAAAGAAATAACATCTGCTACCACGACAGAACTTCCAGAACACTTCCAGCAACTCGGCATAACAAAAAAAGGTATGCAAGGTATAGAGCAGTTGCGCGCAGCTATTCCAAAGATTTGTGGGATTTTTATTGGTGCTCTTGAAGGCACAGCAACAGACGAGCAGTTACTACTCTTACGTGACAACCCAATCGCAAAAGGATACGGAAAATTTCTTGTAAGATTTTCTGAATCCGACTTCGGTAAACACTCCGATGAAGAGTGGGAGCGCATTATTGACGTTTCACGAGCGCTCTCTGATGCTCAGCTGGAACTACCTACGTCTTTCAAGCCCTCAGAACTCACAAATATGGACACACGAGACGAAGCAGAACTCATGAATATTGCAATCCGTCCAGATGTGCGTGACCGCTTTACAGCGTTGCAAGATGATATTCGCTATGTACTGGACCTTATCGAGCACCGAGCGAACGGTGGAGTGTTAGTCCCCTCAAACGAGATTAAGGAGCAGATAGTGAGTTTATTACGGAAGGAACAGCAGGGGTTGCAATTACAGCTCGAGAACACAATGCTCCCAGAAAAAGCACGCCAGGGAATTACGTTACGAATTACCGAGCTTGAGCAAGCTCTAAGTGATAAGCTATCGCCATCTACACTCCTTAGTATGGCAAACAAATTCGGTGGTATAAAAATTGTATCAGAGCAAAACCCAGAAGCCAAAAAACAATCCACAGACCACGTCTTCAGAAAGCTGGCACTCGCCCTCGCGATAGAAAACGACACCAGCGCTGTCTTACATAACGCAATCACGCTCAAAAACGCCGACGCAACTATCGATAATATAGCGTTCATGCAAGAATTCATCGACGAAAGTGTTCAGGGCCGATTAAAAAGTCGTTTCTCGGGTGACGAAAAAGCATTTGAACAAAGCTTCAAAAAGCTTCTAAGTACCGTTGCGTTCCGCGAACAAATGACTGAGCTGTCAAAGATAGGCTTCAATGCAACCTCAACACTTCAGCTCTTTCCGGGGCGTGGCCTTATGCTTGAACTTTCCGGACACTTTAGTGATGCATGTTGGGCATCCCGCTACGAATCGATAACGGAGGCAAATCCTGGCGTGAGTGCAATCGTCATGGTAAAAAATCGTGGTCAAGCATCAGAGCGAATTGTTGGATCTAGTCTCATTATTGAAACGGTAGATCAAAGTAGCGGAGAGCCAATTCTTGTTATCCGCGGGCTTAACCCAATTCAGAATTACGTCACTGCGGTAGACACAGAAAAATTCTTAGACACTTTCTTAGACTACGTACAAACAATATCAGCTGGCAAACGCATAGGAATAGTTTTGGATAAAAGTTCAGGTGGCGCGCTCACAAATCGCCCAGGGTTGCATACCGCTATCACGCAAAGACTGTCAGCTATTAAAGACACCCAACAGCCAATTACACTTCCAGAATCATCAACGTTTAACGACTACAGACTTACTCTCGAGCAAGGGTACCCCGTATACTACATTTCCTAGTGTATTAATTTATCTGACAAAGTAGGGTTGCTAGTATAGCACCATAAAACTTGCTACAATTTGTCTATGACAAAGCAAAAAACAGTTCCCAAAAATTTTTATCGAAACGTTCGTATCATTGGTATATTTTCTGTACTATTTGGCATAGGCTTCAGCGCACTTTTTGAATTCAACCTTATAGCCATACTTTTTGGGCTGTTCTTCGTAGCCATAGGCGCCGGCATCGCCCTCTATCCCAAAAGCGCAAAAATCTACATTGACTCGCTCATCGATGCAGTAGTTGCAAAATGACTAATTGATACATAGGCTATATATTTCATTGCCATTACTTGATTTAATAGCATTTTTTTGTTATAATATATTTTATGAATGGTAAGACTTACATACGCAGTTTTGCAAATATGCCCACAACTGTCTCCGATAGCTTGGAGGGTACACAAGCAGAATCTTTGACCCGTTTCGTTGATGAGAGCGCAACGTCCATGCTACATAACTTATACGGCGTTGGTGAGGCGGATTTTTTAAATGAACCTACCCCAACAAGCACGCTTGATATAGCTACAGACTTCCTTGACGTTAGACGTGGCATTAGAACTCTTCTATCAGAAAAAAGAAGTCAGTTTATTCGTGAGCGTAACAACGGTAATCAATACGGCAATTTATCATTTAGAAAACCTACTGACAAAACAGAAGAGGTGGATGATAATGCGCTCAAGGTTGCAGTAACTACAGGACAAGATGCAGATAAAGCTTTACTACGTTTTCATGCAGTCGGGATGCTCTCCGAAGCCGTGACGCTTTGTCATAGGTTTGGAGAATCTCGTCCTGCGGCAGACTCAGTAAAACAAGCAATTGGAAACACACGTGCAGTTCTTCTAGGAGATATAGCAAAAGCTATTTTTGCAATCGACCAGACAGTAGATGAAGCGGGTAGAGTGCAAGATATTGATATCAGCACAGTGAATGCTACCTTCAGAGCTCCGAACTGGATCAGGAATTTGACAGTTGGCGAAAAAAGCGAAGCTGTTAAACTTTTAGCTGCACGAGGCATATTAGAATATGATGCATACTTTGCCATGCTACATTGGGTCGTTGATAGAAGCTTGCCGTTAATGCCAATACCAGTCCCTCCTGCTCTTGAAAGAACCGCCCCAGGAAAAGATCAAAAGAATCCAAACGCAGATTTTTTGCTATGCTCTGTAGAAACAAATGAAGTTGTTCCAGTGCAGGTAAAAAACACCTTTACTGTCGAAGGGGGAAACGCGTACGTTGACTGGATGCAGTTCATGACTCCATCAAACTTAGGTATAGTTGAAATGCTTGGTGCCCAACCCGTAAGAAATGAGTGGGGAAAAGTTGGGACAAAACCGTTGTCTGTAGTCCACTATGGCAGTTTGGCACTTGCATACTTTAATAAAGACGATAAGAAAAAGGGCGTCAACAACCCATTCACTACTGCATCCAAGGCGCTCGACTTACGTCTACAAGCAAGCAGAAGCTAATTTTAGCTATAAAAACTTATTCAGACACCCTGCTAGAATTGAGTATTGCTAAGAATACCGGCGGTTATTCGTTTGTCCCGTTGCCGTTATTCGCCTCGCGTGCACGAGCTTTTCGACGTATCCGGACGTGAGTTTTTCGGATAGTTTTACCTTATTCGCAATCTCATGTATTGAAGAGCTAGGATTGTTCTTAACCACTTTTTCTATCTCAGCCATTCTGCTTACCATGCGCTCATGTCGACTCTTGTTCGCTTGTTTTTGTGCTTCTGCAATATGCTCGCGCGCCCAAAGCCGGCGTGCCGCATCCAGCTCTTCTGGCGTTAGGTCGAGGACTTTTTGCGGAATGTCGCTTACTTGCTCTGGCTCAGCAGGGGTGGGAACTTCGGCTTGCGGTTCACTGGGTGAACTTTCTTCTACCTGTGGGGCAGGGGTGCTTACAGGCTCATATTCTTCTTTCTTTCCTGGTATCGGTTCTGGTATATGCGTTATGGGTGGGGTAGACGCTACAGGTGGTGTCGTTCCTGGTTGTAGTGCAGGTTCTTCTACTGCAGGTGGTGTTTCTATTTTTGGCTCTGGGGCAGGGGGTTCGGGGGATGGCTCTTGTACAGGAACTGTCGTTTCGGGTACTGGGGCAGGTTCTTCTACGTGCGGTGGTGGTTCAGGTTGTGAAGCCGGTTGCGGAGTTGGTTCAGCAGGGGTATCTGATGGGGAGGTTTCTGGTTCTGGTAGTGGAGTCGGTGCTGTTTCTTCCTCTAGCGTCGGTGGTCCATCTTCGGTCGGTGATTGATCCAATTTTGGTTGGTTGGGGTCCATAAAAATATTGTACTATTTTTTGAAAAGCTTCGCTTTTATTATAAATTTTTCGGAGGTGGCTTTTCGCGCCACACCACGAGTTACTTTTACCTCCAGGTGCAAAAGTAACCAAAAGCCCCGCAGCATGCAAGAAGAACACGATTGGCTTCGTAGCTCATTTCATTGTGCCTGACATGGTCTCTGTTTTTAAAGCAACAAGCTTAGCTTGATTGCTATTAAAAACAGCACGATCTCGGAACGCTAAAGCGACCACAATAGTTATTGAAAAGGAGTATTGTGGTAAGTCCTCGGCAATAACTCAATGAAAGTGAGCTACAAAGCCATCGGTTTTCTTGCGGTGCTGGAGAGGGGCAATTTCTTGAACCTTTCTATACGAGTCCCCGACACTGTTTTATGAAGTTGTTGCAGACACTGCTTTTAGCGCTCATCCAACAAGGCGAAACCCTCATTCCCACTAAAAAATATGTAATCTAATAACTAGTCTCAGCCTGACCGCCAACCTGCTCATGCTTGATAGTTTGTGTAGCCTCTGATATTACTATTAGTAAAAGGAGTTTATATGGGAACGAATGCGCCTGGCGATACTGTAATAGTGTATGGTGAAAATCTTGTTCAGTTTGAAGTGGGCCTTGTAAGACTAGCTGAAGCAAGAGCGACACTTTTTGAGGATGGGCAGCCAACAGTAGAAGCGCTAGAACTAGCAGCTACTCAGTTGGCAATGACTATGGCTGTGTCATCAGAGGAAACGCCAAGAGTACCAAGTTTATCAGATAGGATACAAAACTTACGTGATCGTAATAATCCAAACAGAATGCCGACTGAAGCGAACTTCTTTAGCGTGGAGGAAGCGCTTACAGAAAAAGAAAGAGCTTTCTTACCTGCTACTCAAACGGTTATTGGACTTATTTATCAAGCAGCTCGTTTTACTTCATAAGTTGATTTTTCGGGGCTTTTCAAAGCTACGGGCAAAAAATTTTTTAGCTATATTTTTCGGTAGCGCTTATAGCAGTTTGTACGAGCTACTTTTGCCTGCGTGTACAAAAGTAGCCAAAAGAACCTCAATAGAGACTCCACATTTGCATCTTACATTTGTATTACCACAAATTATATGATTATATCCTATTAATTAACTGTGAGATTCAAAAATGATAGAGATTAACATTGAAGAGCGCATAGAAAGACTTCGAGCGGAGCGGGTAAGTCAAAAAAGATTAGAGCAAGAAGTTGCAAAAATTAAAAGAAGCGCAGAAGATATTCCAGCTAAAGGTGAGCCTGCAGAGGCTATTAGTACTGAATTCACATCCCTCGTATCAAGATTCGTAATTTGGTCCTCGAATTCACGAATTGAACCTGACCACACTAGGGAAATACGGTCAAAATACGAACTTGGTCTTTTCCGCAGATTATTGTTGCCATCCGCCTATAATAATATAAGAGCATGGAGGCTAAGGAATCCTATCGAAGTATTTACTACGTTTCCAGGAGACCCCGAGAGTAAAGCCGGTTGCTTCGGGGACAGTGTCGTAAGAAGTGTAGTTGATATGTGTGGAGCTATTTCAAGAAATTCAGAAATAGGCCTGTTTGTATATAGCTCAAGAGATGATTGTAATACTCCGAAGGCAACTCAGCTAAGCGAAGGGTTACTTAGCAAGAGTAATATTTTCTTAGAATTTTCAGAGGCAAATAGTGCTGTAATAGATGAAATATCAAAACGAGTTAGTAGTGATGACATTCTAGACGAAGTAGCGCGTCTAGCCCTTGATAATGGTTTAAGAACAGATAATTTCTAGAATAAAATATTTTGTTTCGGTATATTAACGTTTCTGCGTTTCATTAATATTTTTTAATGATGGGCTTTTTCGTACCCATACCCACGGCTCTCATTTTTTGACAGTAAAAAACCATAGGGGCTAGTGCCAGCCCCTTTCACCCCACGCCATACTTTTGACTACAGTCTCAAAAGTATGCAAAAAGTCCGCAGCCTCCCCAAAAACAAGCGATGAAAATACAGACAGATGACAAAGGTGCCTTGCGGAACGCTAGAGCGGTCCGGGTAGTTACTTAAAAGGAGTAGCCGGACAAGTCCTCGGCAATGACTCCTTTATCATCTGTCTCATTTTCTCGGTTTTTTGGAGTAAAGGCTGGTTCTAAAATTCTTGATATTTAATATTATAGTGTTACTATCAGATTATGAGCTGGCCAACAAATACGACTAAAATTCCAGAAGGCAATTTTCGAACTATCAACGGTAACGCGGATGAGATGATCGGCGTCGGAAGATGTATGAAAGCTGGATTTCCTTGTTCTAGAGTAGACATTACTAATGGCAAATATGATGCTATAGTCGACGTTGACACAAAAAGACTTCTCAGAATTCAGATAAAAGGAAGCGGAAACGGAAGTATAGGTTTTACAGGTGGCACCCGAAGTGGACAACAAATTAGCAGAACTGTCGCTAGTAGAAAATACAAGTATTCTCCTGAAGATTGTGACATTATTTTAGGTGTAGACGGCACTAACGGTGACTGTTACATAATACCGGTTGATGATATACAAGAATGGGGAGATTCAAAATCGATTGCAAAGCTACAATCATACAAAGAGAATTGGCCTCTTCTCATAGAGGTAGCGAAAAGACTAAACTCAAAGTCTTCAGAGTAGAGTAGCTTTCATCTGTAGAGCAATTCTTTCTAAAACTGGAACACTTACGGAGTTTCCGGCCTGTTTGTAGAGTCTAGAATCGGCCAAATTCTTTGGTAGCTTAAAAGTGTCCGGGAAACCTTGAATACGGAAGCATTCGCGCGGAGTGAGTTTTCGAATGCCTTTGCCGTCATAAATTATTGGAACGTTATGCCCGCCCATACCCATATTTGCAGTCAAAGTAGGGCAGACACCCTTCTTATTTTTTCTTACATATTGACGGCGCCACTGGTAGACTTTACCAATCTCATTTACAGCATCTTTAAGTTTTTCATATAGAGGCTTGCCGTTATAGTAATATTTTTCGTCTACTTGTTTTTCTAAGATATCTTCAATTTTTCTTGTCAGTGGTAGTGGCTCTGGGAAGCTAAACGATTCAGTTAGCTTAGGGTCACGAAATCCTACGATATATATTCTCTCCCTATTTTGTGGCACGTTTCCATATTCCATACTATTAAGGACTTTATATTTTATAGAATACCCGAGCTCTTTAAGTGTTTCTGAGATAACTTTAAAAGTGTTTCCGCCATCATGAGTTTTTAAGTTCTTGACGTTTTCAAGCAGAAAACCCATTGGTTTTTTCTCTTCAATAATTCTAGCGATATCAAAGAATAAGTTACCTCTGCCTTTTTGGTCGTTAAAACCATGTCTATAGCCAGCGATAGAAAATGCCTGGCAGGGGAAGCCCCCAAGTAAGAAGTCAAAGTCGGGCAGTTCCTTGGGCTGAATATTTCTAATGTCGTCAACTATTAGTTTAGCCTTATCAAAGTTCAGGTCGTAGGTATCTTTACACTGCTTTTCGAAATCATTAGAGAATACTGTACTAAATCCAGCACGTTCAAAACCGATTCTTATGCCACCAACACCGGCAAAAAGATCTAAAGTTCGATAGTTTTTAACCAACGGGTCTCTCAAAGCAATCTCATTATTTACGGCTGGCTGAATTTCCCAAATCACCCCTCGTATTTCAACTTCTTCTGAAAATATAGGTAACATGCTTTGGTTGGCGGGCTGTAGTCTGTAGCCAGTTTTTTCTTTATATATTTTTTTAAGCGTAGCCTCGTTTCCGTCGATTATGGCAACCACTGTCTGGCCATCATAGGCGTAGTCCTGCTTCCTAATCACTACAGTATCACCATCAAATATCCCGTCTTCCACCATGCTATCCCCTTTGACTTTCAAGGCATATAGATTATTTGGTTCTTGTGACTTTCTAACAACCTTTATTTGCACAGGCGAGTCATCTTCAATAGCTTCTATGGGTTTTCCGGCTGCTATATAGCCAAGCAAAGGGACGAACTGAGTATCTTTGATTTCTGTTTTAACCTCGTAGCCAGTCTGAGAATCACTCGCGGTTAGCAAGCCGGATTTTAATAGCTCGGCAATATGTTTATGTACTGTAGAAAAGGACTTCAGGCCAAGTAAACTAGCTATCTGTTGTAAGGTAGGGTAGTCGCCTTCATCGGATTTAAACTTTTTAATAATTTCCAAAACTTCATTCTGCTTCTTCGTGGTCATGCTTGTGCTCCTACATCTCACTATACATATCAAAAGCGAAATTTGCAGCAAGATTTATACTGACTTTTCCACAGATTCTTGTCTCAAAGAAGTATTTTTACGAAAATTGCAGCATTTTAAAAATAGTTTGGACTGGTAGAAAAAAGTTAACGGTTTATGACTCAGGATTTTCAATTTACAAAACTACTCACCATCATAGTTTTATAGTGATGGGCTCTTATGTTCTTGTAAGACTACTACATAATTTCAGATATAAATGTTACAGTTATGCTTATGAGCACTAACATAGATTTTGCAACAAATTTGGTGAAGGGGAGGATTGCTGAGACTATTTTTGCACAGATGTTTCGCGACAACGGCAACTATACTGTATTGGAATTTGGCTATGAAAAGGTTGTGCCTCAACTTGTTAGCCTAGGACATAATCACGACAATCCGGTGATTGAGACGTTGCGCGTCGCACCAGATTTTGCGGTCATCAAGCAAGATACAGGGCATGTCAGACTTATCGAGGTGAAATATAGAAACCAGTTAGATAATGCTGAAATACTGCGTCAGGCAGTGAAGATGCATGTTTCTTGGAATCCTTCTTACCTGTTTGTTGCGACGATGGATGGGTTTTATTTTGATGAAATATCGAAGATTATTGAAAACCAAGGTACTATGAGCAAGCTTGTCGAAATTCCCGAAGCAGATCAAATAGACTACCTCGAAATCCTGCAGCAATTTGAGAGCTAAAAAGTTTTATTAAAACAGATTAAAAATCAAACATCACGAATTAGATACTTTATAAATTGATGTTATAGTATGTTTCAATGAGCATAGATGACGCTTTGAGTTTCGAGCAGGATTATTCTAGACGTTTTCATGGCGTAGAAATCCAGCATGGCAACAGCTTAGCATGCACATATACACCTTACGACAATAAAGCCCAGATCCAGCAAATTGCCGAGCACGTTGGTTCACTACGTGCTCAGCTTTTTGCTGAAATAGAAAATGATACTCGTTGGATAGACATTAATGCTATAGATGCCTTCTTCGAAAGCATCGGTTTACAGCGTAAAGACTTTTTAATTGTCAGATCAAGCGAACTGCCAGTTTATAACCGAATCATGAATCAATACGGATGGCCCACTTTTCCCGATCCGACCGAAGAATACGGATATTATTATGGAGTTTGTCCAGCTGCTACGGAATTAGGAGTGGTTTTGCGAGACAATGAAGCAGAAGCCATACACGGTACAGTTTTTACAGAAGGGCACCTAGTGCACGAACTTGCACATGCTACGAGTGACTGGAACGAATGGAGTATAGAGACTCATGCTCAAGGCAGGACACTTTCTGCACGACGCCTAGGGCAAATCATTTTTGACAGAAGAACTCACGGAAAGACAATGCTAAAGGGGGGATATCTTGAGGAAGCATTTGCCTCCTCAATCGAAGCAGGATATTTGAAAAGTCAAGGTAAAGAGCTTGGCTATAAAAACTATGCAGACATTGCCGCAGAAGGCTTAGCGTATCTCCGTCTAAAATCACCAGACCTTTTTCCTGCAATGATAAAAGCAAGACAGAGCGTTGATGGCTTAAGACAAGTTGCAAAATATATCAATGCAATACACCCAGGCTTGTATACATACTTACAAAATATTGCAAACACCGAGAAAGGATTTATTCAAGCTAGCAAACATATACAAGAATTACTTAGTTAAATAACTTCATACTCTTGGTTGAAATTTCACTCACATTGTACGATGGATGGGTTTTATTTTGATGAAATATCGAAGATTATTGAAAACCAAGGGGCTATGAGCAAGCTTGTCGAAATTCCCGAAGCAGATCAAATAAGCTACCTCAAAATCCTCCGGCAGTTTGAGAACTAAATACTCTGAGGCTGTGCAAATACTTAGTATTTTATACTCCCGATCTAAGTGAATAGTATGGAATATTTGCTATTAGCAAGATTATAGTTTAGAATAGTTTTTATGTTTACGCCGTTATTTACTAACAACTTCCGTCGTCGCCTTAGGGCGTAATTTTTGTTTATTTAAGCAACTTCGCCCTCGTGTTTTACTCCCGAGGGTTTTTTAATTTTTAAATTTTTAAAGGATATATGATGAAAACATTCGAATATGCATTTGAGCACCCAGAGCACGAGCCTATTTCAGCACCAGTAGCATTGGCTTTGCAGAATCTACTAGCGATGGATGCGACAGATGAGACTAAAGCAGAACTATTAAAAGATATCAAAACTGGAAGTAGATTAGAACTAGAATATGAGACTCAGGACAACGTGGATACCCCGTTTAGGGGTAATGGTTTACTGCATGTTGATTCACATGGCTTCCCGCACTCAACAAGCTTTTTTGCCACATCAACAACAACGACCACAGCAAAAGGACATATAGTATTAAAGGAGCCAATCGAGAGGCTGATTATAGATGTATGGGGTAAGCCGTTTGACTTTTCAAGCTCTAAAAAATTAACCTTATACACTGGGTTACTAGCACTCCATGAAAGCTTCGGTTTAGAGTGGCTTGCAGTTTTACAAGCAGGAGATAGTGAAGTAGCTGAACAGATTGCACAATGCATAACTATAAACGAAATAGCATTTGAACAAGTTCCAGCTTATTCGGTTGCCACGGGCTACGTAGAAGGCACACTGCACAAGTCTTCCCCTAGAAAAACAGACGACCCCAGAGCACGAGTCTTTGGTAGTAGTAGACACTACAGATAGCTATATGCATTATTGGAATAGCTTCTCTAGAGTGACGCTCTCAAAACAAAGAGCGTCACTATCTTTTAAGAAAGACTTAGGCCGAATATGAATTTAGATAACGCGTATACACAGAGGCTACCAATGGGTAAGATATTTGCAATTTTATAGAAAAGTAGCAATAATATGCTGAAATAAGAAATTTTATTATTTATGGCGGATGACAGAAAAAAGTTCAGTAACGCAGTGAAGTGGCGATCTCGGCTTCTTCAAGATAGAGACGTAAGTGTACCTGCAGAAGAAGGCAAGGTAGCTATTTTGTGCTGGCACCCTGTAGGAGAGTACGCGTGCGAAAAGGCAAACAAATCGGAGCGAAAAGAAGCTCGTATTTTTAGAAAAGAAGCACTTGCTTTGTTAGAGATTTACGCAGAAATCGGTAAGGAAGTAGAAATTGTCTATCGTCCAAGTAGTAACGATATGCAAACAGTCATACAAGATCCAAAGTTTAGCGATATTATTACCATAGGCCATGGTTGTCTTTCTTCATTTTTTCTCGAAACAGGTACAGCAAATAGCTTAGCTGAATACGACTGGTACGATGCCATTAGCGACGCCGAACATCTAAAAACTGGTATGTTCATGCAACGGCACTGTGGGCACTACGCAAGAGATCTAAATGTTCCTATAGGGACTTTTATCACCACAAGCCCTGAGGGTGTTATAGCGCCTGCTGGATACTACTTTAGTCCGAAGGGTCTCTACCATGCGGCATCTCAACTTCTTATACAGCCAATTATAGATCTTCCGCTTGAATATGCAGTATTCAAACAACAGTTTCCTACCCAAGACCTGCCACCGAAATTCTAACTTTTTAGAATTCTCGATCGCTCAATCACTACAAAAAATCATCGGTACTTCGCATGCTGAAGCCCAAGATAGCGGGCTAGCAGTTGTAACAAGCCTTAGCCTTCAAACAACTGATCATCTAGACGCTGTTGAAACTTTTCACAGAGTTATGAAACCGCAGTTTCGGCAGTTCCGTAGGATTGCATTTGAAATAGCTTAAGCTAAATGAGTCTCTTTGTAGCAGTACGGTCTCTTCACACTTTAAGTAAATTGATTTTTTGTTGATTTGTAGTATAATATTTTTCTATGATTCAGCCAGAGTTACTCACGCCAAAAGGCGATCTTCCTGACGCATTAACGCAAGTTATTGTAGCTGAGCATTTGAGTGCTTTAAGTATTTTCAACTTTATGGGTTCTTTCAATGAACAACTCGCAGGCGTTACGGGCAACATAGACCTTGAAGCAGAACAGTTATACGCAGGTATCCAACATTGTGTGACCGTGGGCAATGCAGCAAATAAATATTTGCGCGTGGCACATTCACTCAGTGCACGTTATGTTCCTATTGCTGAAGAGGGGTCCGAATTTAGCGCAGTAGCCAACACAACAGCAAGCACTTTACGTCGCATTCGTCAGCGAGAAGAATTACCTCTAGATAAACTGTACAGCAGTGTGTGTACGTTGTTTCTCCCAAAGCTCATATGTCAAGCCAAAGATCTTGGGGTGCCACCATCTGCAAACAGAGGGGATTCGAAGATGCCTGAACGTATCTCTCAAGTCAAAGAATTGGCAAGCTTTATGGGTAACCTTGTTATTGCACCAGCTATCACTGCTTCTCGAGAACTTTTCCTCGCGTCGCTAGACTCAGGTATTGATGAAGTACGAAGCCCAGAAATGCTTGCATACTTCCGAAGAACCTTTGACGCCGCTACTATTACTACTAATTTTTAACAAAACTCCTGGTATGCTTAAATTATGGATAACGTTTTAGATACTTTTAATCAACTAAAACAAGATATTATTTCGCAACGCGATTGCGGAATTGTACATGCTAATATAAAAACTCTCGATACTCTAGCGGTAAGTGTGTATGAAAAAATAACAGCAATAGACCAATTCATGAGCGATGAAGGATTTACTGCAAAATCATTAACCAATGTTATAGCCATCGACAGAGCAGTAGAGCACTTAGCGTGGCCTTTGCACCAAGATTTGGCATATCTTACAGAGATCATCGACGAAAACATAGCAGTAGATTTAGCAGAAAGATTTATCGGCTTATTTGACGGTGGTTCGACTCTATTTGTATCAAATTGTCTTCCACATCCAACTAAAAACTCCAAAGGTGACCATAGCTATTCGTTTAACCCACTAACGGGCGCAACATTCGATGCCGGTCTCGTAGGCTGCGACGGCAAAATAGTCGCATACATTTGGTTTGAAGACGAAGACTAGCCCTAATGGGAAGTTATGTACTACTTCAAAAGTAACATTAATTTTTTTACATCATAACCACCATAAAAAAGTATACTAGTACTAATGAACGAAATACTTTGTCCACACTGCAAAAAAGCCTTCAAGATTGACGAGGCAGGCTATGCTGATATCTTAAAGCAGGTAAAAAACCGTGAGTTTGACCAAGAGCTTCATGAACGCCTCGCGATGGCCCAGAAAGATAAAGAGAGCGCCGTAAAGCTTGCTGAAGAAAAAACTAAGAACGAACTCCACTCCGACCTAGCCAAGCGAGAGGCCGAACTCGCAGAGCTTAAAGCTGAAAAAAATGCACTTCTGGCAGAACTGCGTGCCGAGAAAGAGGCAGAACTAGCACGCTTAAGTGCCGAAAAATCTGCAGAGATTGCCAAGCTTAAAGCCAGCGTCGAATCTTCGCAAATAGAAAAGGAACTAGCGGTCACCCAAGCGGTAAACAAAGTCGAAAAAGAACGCGATGAGCTTGCAAATACAGTAAAATCCAAAGAAGCAGAAAAGCAATTGCTTGAATCGTCGCTAAAAGATAAATACGAGTCCGAGCTCAAGAACAAAGACGAAATGATTGCTTACTACAAGGACATGAAGGCAAAGCTCAGTACCAAAATGGTGGGGGAAACCCTCGAACAACACTGTGAAACAGAGTTCAATAAACTACGTGCAACCGCCTTTCCCAACGCTTACTTTGAAAAAGACAACGATGCCAGCACCGGAAGCAAAGGCGACTACATCTACCGCGAGACCGACGAACAAGGGACCGAAATCATCAGTATTATGTTTGAGATGAAAAACGAAGGTGACGAAACTGCAACCAAAAAGCGCAATGAAGATTTCCTGCGCGAGCTCGACAAAGACCGCCAGGAAAAAAAGTGCGAATATGCCGTACTTGTCTCACTTCTTGAAGCAGACAGCGAGCTCTATAATTCAGGCATTGTTGACGTCTCACACAAACACTCAAAAATGTATGTTATTCGCCCGCAGTTTTTTATCCCAATTATCACCCTTTTGCGTAATGCCGCACTTAATTCCATGAAATACAAAAGTGAGCTTGCGCTGGTAAAAGCCCAAAACATCGATATAACAAACTTCGAAGACAACCTAAACGACTTCCGAGAGTCGTTCGGTCGCAACTACCGCCTTGCCTCAGAAAAGTTTAAAACAGCTATCGAAAGCATCGACAAATCTATTGCTCAGCTGCAAAAAACCAAAGAAAACCTGCTCCGTTCAGAAGACAACCTCCGCATTGCAAATAACAAGGCCGAAGAGCTAAGTGTCAAGAAGCTAACTCGTGGCAACCCCACCATGAGCGAAAAGTTCCGACAACTGCCAAAAACAGATTAAAATTATTGCTTATTTTTTTATTTTATGCTATAATATACTAATATGTCTAATGCAGATGCTTTTGTCTCTGATTTTGATGAACAGGACCCGCTTCTAGGGGTACCTTTTGGCGTTGCAGAACTTCGTGCCTCTATTGCAGAAACAACTCGTGCACTCGCTCATCCCGAAACTCCTCCGGAAGCCCTCGGGGGCTTAGCCACGCATCTCGCTACCGCTCTTCAAGTTTTACCTGAAGTCATAGTGACAGAGCAAGGCTTCCCGCAAAGCCCAGAGTTGATAGAACAAGAAGTGAGTGAAGCAGCAGTAAGTGCTCATGACAGCCTTACTGCATCAAAAAGACGTGCTGTTGACCCACGTATTGCACGTTCTCTGGGTGCACTTACCAAGACTCCAGTAAAAGATGCGAGAGAACGAGCTGAAGCTGAAGCAACGCAAGCTGAAAAGCTACAAGAAATCGATCACTTGCTAGAAGCCATTTCAAACGAAGAACGCTCATACAAATTAAATACTAAGAAAAAAAGAGCTCAACAGTATATAGTCGATGGAGATAAAAAAAATAATCCGTGGCTTGCTCAAAAAACTGGGGAGATTACCGATGATGGCTCGCGTGATACCCAGTTTAGATATTTCCTCTTCAGTGCGAATGAAGCGGAACTTCTTGCCAATATTGCACTTTCTGGTTTAACCCCTGAGCGTCTTGCTGCAATTCGCTCATCATTAGACACCATATTGACGTACCACAAGGAAATCAAGAAACTTGGCGGTGCGGGTGCCAAACACGGACTTCTCAGTGGATTAATGACGTTAAAAGAGTTGTACGAAAGTGAAGATGCTTCTAGGCTTAAGAATGATGCAAACTTACGTCCTCTTTACCGCCTAGCTGAAGCACTATTTCAAGAGTCCTCAGCTAACGAAGAAGTAATTGACACGCTATACGAAGGACCGTTCGCGCACTGTGAAGTTATTGAAGTTGTACCATTCCAGGGTAAAGAGAAGGGTTCTACAGTAGTAATTGATAGCGAAAGTGTCACTGAAGAAAACATACTCGACGACATTAAGAAAGCTGTTGCACGCTCAAAAGGTAACTACCATGTCATGGAGGAGCGAATCACAGATTTTATAGAACTTCGACAGCAAGTAATGGACGTATACGGAGGTGAAAATGTCACTATTTATCGTACTCTTCGCCCAAAACTTCATCTTTTGCCTTGGTACGTTATCCAAGTAAAGAAGCCAGGCCAACAAGAACAGCCTCATATTGCAGTTGTTGAAAGCCCTATTTATGGGAATGCAACGTACGCGCTTAACCCTCCAGAAAAATCATGGCTCGAAGTTTTAGGCATGAAACGTCGAGGTGAACTGCGTCAAGAAAAGGGCACTAGGTCCTTTATGCATATCCCTGAAAGTCCTATCACGCATGTTCAAAAACTCTCTGCTCATATACGGAAGGCTATGGACTAATCATGAACAACAGAGAACTATTTCTAGGTGAAGAGCTCACTATTAGCGCAACTCCAACCTCCGAGAGAAAAGGTCGCGTGTCTTTACCACTCGCAATTATAAGCCTCAGCGCACTATGGATTGGAGGTAAAGCGGTAAATAATTTTGATGCGAGTATTCCTTTTGTCTCATCTCCAGTATATGCACCCACGGGAGAAGAACACACCATACTTGCCGACACTTACCGAGCAGACAACGACGGAGAAATAGCAACAACTAGAGACATTGATCATGCCTACACCAGGGCCCTCCCGTTTGACGCACAGCAAATCATACCCCTCGAAGACCTTGAAGACCCAGCGGAGATCGCCGAAGATATCGCCACTGCTACGGAAGAAATGGCCTCAGAATTTCCCGACCCACTCATAATTGATACAATGCTCTTCGACCCCGATTCAACAGAGTTCGTCCATGACACAAACAGCAATCCTGACGCCGCTATAAACGACCCCTCTGCAACAAACATAGCTGCATATAGTGTTTCATCTGCACGAAGCATAAACACGCCAGAGATAAGTACAGAAGTTAGCAGGCAACTTGCAAGCGTTAGCCAACAGCTCGAAGCACAAGGTGAAGAGATAAGTATAAATCCACTTGCTGACGGTACAACCATGATTGTCCCTTACAGCTTTGAGCAGTTTGCAACTGCTATAGATATCGCACAAAAGCAAGGCCTCAATAATGTCTCAAGTATGCAACAAAGGTCTAACATCGACCCTGAGCTTAAAGAGTTTATCAACAATCCCGCAACAGGTATTGTCGACGAAGCCCTCGGAGGCCCTGCGCTAATAGTAACTGCATCAATAGACCCGAGTGCTTCTGAAGCAGGCAATGAGCCGCCTATTGGACCAATCTGTGTTGTCCAGGGCGCATCCGAAACAAATCTCTATAAGGTCGTCGAGAGACACGAAAAAGTAAATAATCTAAAGCTGATGCTCATAAACGCTCTTCTATCACCATTTGCTTTTGCTCATATTTCTCGCCGACGACGTAGAGAAATAGACGGGAAGTTGGCACCAAGCACGCAAGATATTGAGGCCCTACAAGCAAACACGGCAACCACCGAACAAAAAATGGGGCTCTACCTTTACCGCCAAGCCCTCTCCCGCACAGACAGCAATGAAGTTCGACAGATCACTGCGTCTAACAGAAAAACGTTAGTTACCCGCGTAGCTGGTGCGATGCTCTTAACCACTACGGTACTTGGCGCACTAACAGCGTACGAAGCCGTCACAGCAGAGGGAAGTTCTAAAGCTCCCGCACCACTAAGCGCGCAGCTCCCGGAACCAGCAAAAGTTTCAAGAGAAGCATGTGAAGCAACAGATCTTGCCGTGACAAGATACGGTGAAGGCGAAAAACAGGACGTTGAGATTTTTAACAAAGAAGGCAAGGCAATCTACGACAATACTTTTACCGTCACTGCCGATGAACTTCCTCCGGTCGCGATATTTGCATCACCAAAATAGCGCTCACGTGTCGTGTAACGCTACCTAGTCTGTCATACTAGAAGTATGGGCAACATCTACAAACTAACTTTCAACGACACCTACGGCAAAGAGATTTCTTTCGAATTATTTAAAGACAAGGCACTACTCATCGTAAACACTGCGACAAAATGTGGATTTGCCGGACAGTTTGAAGAGCTCGAAGCACTTCATCAAGATTACAAAGACAAAGGACTCGTGGTAATAGGCTTTCCTTGCGACCAATTTCTAGGGCAAGAGCCCGAGACAAACGAAAACATGGTAAATGTCTGCAAACTGAACTTTGGCGTTACCTTTCAACTCAGTGAAAAAATCGATGTCAACGGCAAGAACACGCATCCCGTTTTTGCCTACCTAAAGACGCATAGTTCTTCAGGCTTCACAAATAGAATCAAATGGAACTTCACCAAATTTCTCGTCTCAAAAGACGGCAAGTCTATAGAACGCTTTGCTCCCGCAGTGAGCCCAGAATCCCTCCGCCCTCACATAGAAGCACTCCTCAGCTAAAAGCCCTCCTAGCACCGATAGGCATAAGCGTATACTTAGAAGTATACGGATGAAGACTTTCAAGATACCCGTCATGGTGCCGCGAAGATTACTGAAGAGGTCTTAAACAGCACGATTCACGGGCTGGGAGCACTGGGCGCACTCGCGGGGCTTATGTATGGCATGGGGCATGGCTCTTTTTCCTCTTTGTCGGTGAAGCTCAGTTTTATCGTGTACACTGCAAGTCTTTTTTTGCTTATGAGCATGTCGTCGCTCTATCATGCATTACTGTTCAGTAAGGCAAAGCGCGTCTTCCAAATTCTTGATCACAGCGCAATTTTTCTGTTAATTGCAGGGAGCTATACCCCCATTACAATGCACCTTTTTAACGGCTGGCAACGCTACGCCATTATTTCACTCATTTGGTCATTTGCTATCACGTGTGTTGTGCTCAGCGCATCACTTCCAAAATTCATGAAGCGTTTTGGTGTGGGGCTGTATATCGGTTTTGGGTGGGTTGCACTCTTATTCGTCCCACAGTTTAGCCACCTTAACAGCACTTCGTCAATCTTTATCATTCTTGGTGGAATTCTATACACAGCAGGGGCGGGAATTATGGCTCTCAAAAAACCATTCACACATTTTAGTTGGCACGTTATGGTTGTTCTTGGTGCGCTGGCACATTACATCGCCATCCTCTCACTCATCAAATAATCTATATTTTACTTTTAAAAGTACTAAAAGGGCGATGCCTGCCCTTTACCCAGCCTTACTTTTGCCTCCAGGTGCAAAAGTAAGCAAAAACCCCGCAACCTCCCCAAAAACAAGCGATGAAAATAGAAACAGATGACAAAGGTGCCTTGCGGAACGCAAGCGACCGCAATAGTTGCTGAAAAGGAATATTGCGGTTAGTCCTCGGCAATGACTCCTTTATCATCTGTCTCATTTTCTCGGTTTTGGGGTGAAGGCTGGTGCGGCTACTATAGCTATAAAGCTATAGGGCTTCTTTAAAATGTGGGGCATCTTGCGAGGGGCTATACTTTTATATGCTTAAACTCTCAGCTAGCACGTTTTGCATAATATGGTTTTGAATGTGCAACGGCGCTCATGAGCGCACTTGCTCCAATACGAACGTCTTTATTGTCTCTAATCTGTCGAGCAAGCTCCATGCCGTCAGACGAGATATTCCAGTTCATTGCTTTAACGCCACTCCTTAGATGCTCGTGTTCTACACAGGCATTCAAAACAATTGTATATGGGTGTTGCGCAAGCCATGCCAGTGCAAATTCTGAGAGTGTGTAACCTTGACTATGCGCATATGAACGGGCGCGATCCATTGCTTCATGAGTAGCTTCAACATAGAATTGTACTTGCGGAGAAATAGCTTTGCCAGATGTATCATCAAGTATTTCTCTTATAGCGTCCACCATGTCATCCGCTAAAAGTCCTTTCATGAGCGGAGAATGAGCCAATACAACCATCCCTTCATCATGTGCAGTCCGCGCTACTTCATCAGACTCTGCTGGGCCAAAAAGACTCCATCCAGGTTGAACTGTTTTGGGGCGCTCAAGTCGTAACGCATCACATGTCGTCACCAATTCATCAAGTCGAGCAAGACTATAGTTTGACACACCCCATTGCTTAATGTATCCAGCTTCGATAAATCGTGTCATGGATTCACCCAGAAGGCTCGCAGGTGTCTGGTCATCGTATGCATGAACCTGGTACAAATCTACAGCCGTGTTTCCAAGTGCTTTACGGCTCACAGCAAGCCGTCTTACCAGTCGTTCAGGACTTACATCAACCGTTCTGCCTTGTGCATGCATACTCCTAAATTCTTCATAGGTGGTAGCAAGCCCTGTTTTTGTAGCAAAAAACATATCGAGTTGATGGCCTTGAACTACTCGTCCTACAAAATCTTCATTTAGATAATTATCAGAGGTATCTATAAGCCTCACCCCAGCATCATAAGCATGCAGAATAGATGCTTCCGCATCATCTGACGACGCGCGATCAAGTAAATGATACGTCCCAAATCCAAGTCGCATCGTACTTGGCTCAACCAAATTTTCTAAAGCAATTCCCATGACTGCTAGTGTAATTACTCATTAAAAGAATGCAACCATATGCATTTTATTATGAATCAAAATTTATTATCACTTAAGAAGTTCAGCGAGCCTTTGTTCTAACTTTTCATTATCTAAATAAAGAACCGTCATGAGCCCGGCTTTCTCGGCCGCATCGAGATTCTTTTGTTGATCGTCTATATACACCGCCTCATCTGGTTCAAGTCTAAAACGGCGACAAACGTACAGGTAAGCTTGAGGGTCTGTCTTGGAAATACTCTCCAATTTCGCACTTATTACGTCATCGAACACTTTATCAAGCTTACCTCGAACAGCAACATGGTTCTGTATCTCATCACTCGTGAATATATACAATTTTCTATTTTCTTTGAATTTTTCGTAGAGTTTCATCAATTCAGTGTTTAGACGGAAATACTCACTAAAATTATAGTTATCATCTTCCACTAAAAGCTTTCTATTCAAGTTGTTTAAACTAGCAGAATAACTATCGTCTACAGGAAAAAGCAACACTCTGGAAAAGTCAGAAATAATAGCTTTAATACTCATATATAAATCTTCTCATAATACAAAGCCTACTAACAAATTTAGCTCGTAATCTTTTAGCCTAACACCCTCTGGAAGACTGATTCGTTACACAAGCAGCTTATTCCGAGTCAAGCGGTAAGCTGACCCAAAAGTCTTCTTATAAATAACTACTTTTGGGCGCTTGTCGTCCTTACCGCACGGAAGAAGCTGGGTTTGTGAACGATTCATGTTCTTTCAGCCGGGTGCGGCTCTTTTGGGTACTTTTGCAGCTGGAGGGAAAAGTAACGCGTAGGGTCTAAGGGGGCTGGCACTAGCCCCTTAAAGTTTTTGATATAAAGGGTATTACACGACGCCAGAGAAAAAGTAAGCTTTACCCTTGTGCCAACAACCCCTAAAAAGAGACAATAGACTTATGGACCGACGCAAATTTGTTTACTATAACCAGCGAGCACTCCATTCGCATTACACACCACGTCAAACAAAGCGCACAAAGATGAGCAAAGCAAAAATAGCTCTTGTCATTGCATTTATAGGCCTGGCGGGCCTTGCCCAATCCGTCGCCAACAAAGGCGCACCAGCACATGATACAAAGGTCCTTTCAGCAGAGACAACCACCCCAAGTGCGGCACCTCCCATACAAAAAATAGATAGCCCCTTACAGAACGTGCCGCTGCCTCTTGTAGGTCAATCCGCGCTGGGGACGCTAGAGGAGGGAATCATAAAGCATACAGAAAATGAGAATCAAGCACCTATAGCTAGCATCACAAAGATAATCACCAGCCTCGTCTTGCTTGAAAAACATCCGCTTAAGCTAGGTGAAAAGGGTGACATAGTAACCCTTACCGATAAAGACCTTCAATATTTTAATGACTATTATGCCAAACTGGGCACCGTGACAGCAGTAGTACCCGGGCAATCAATGTCCCAATACGAAGCATTGCAAGCAATTCTACTCCCTTCAAGCAACAACATGGCAGACACCATGGTAGACCGTTATTTCTCGAGCAGGGAAGAATATGTAAGCTACGCCAATGCCTACCTCGCATCGCACGGCCTCACCAACACTGTAGTTGCCGATGCCAGTGGCTTTTCGCCAGAGAGTAAGAGCACCCCAACAGATCTTATAAAACTTGGCCAGTTAGCACTTCAAAATCCTGTGATAAAAGAAATTGTTGCCCAAAAATCAGCGTCTATTGCGGTTGCTGGCGACATCCCCAACTACAATTCGCTCATTAACGAACCAAATGTTATAGGCATAAAGCCTGGTGCAACCGATGAAGCGGGCTACTGTCTCCTGTTTGCCGCCGAGCTAACAGACGCAAACACCACAAAGCATACGCTCCTTGCCGTAACGATGGGCCATCCAGATAGGCCAGAATATGTTGAAGCCGCAAAACAGCTCCTCGAAGCAAGCAGGGAAGCATACCTCACTTCGTCAGCTAACTAGAACAAAAAAGATACCTGATGCTATTATGAGTCTATGCTTTCACCCAAACTTGCAAATGGCACTGTACACAAACTTCCAGCAGACTTCAAAAAAGCTTTGTTATCCGACAAAAAAATCACCGAAGTGTGGGCAGATATTACACCGCTTGCGCGCAATGAATGGATCTGCTGGGTCACTTCAGCAAAAAAAGACAACACAAGGACCAGGCGCATTGAAGTAGGACTAGACAAAATGCGCAAAGGTATGCGTCGCCCTTGTTGCTGGGCCGGTTGCATCCACCGCTAAATCTAAAATATCTCTGTCTCAGAAAAGTGCATTTCATCTTGCTGGTTAAGAACCGGAACCCAGATGATCCAAGACTCTGTTCCAAGCATCTCACGAGTTTCATCGTCTATTTCAACAACTACACAGGTACTTGAAAGAGAGTTAGTATTACCTCGTCGTTTTCTTATAGGAACACCTTGACTGAGTAATCTTGTTTCTGTGCAGTCAAATCTAACCGCCTTGCCACGAAACCCCTTAGGTGCAATACAGTATTCAAATCCACCTGGTTGATTCACATCAGGTATATAAACATTCTCTGCCCACGTTGTAACCATAAAACGATCTAGTCGAAGTACGGCATTACATTCATGTAAAAATTTTTCCGTAATTTCTTTTTGTTTACTAATTGGCTCATTTCTAAATTTCTTGTTTCGTAATCCTTGACGATAATGTCCAGAGAACACCTTAAGCGCGCCGGATATTTCATGGGGTTTAAAAACAGTAGTATTTTGTTGCTTATGAATATCAAGTACATTTAACGACATTGCATCCACTATATTATAGACAGTATACCTTGGGACTCGTACTGCATGTCCTTTCACCGGCTGGTCAAGCCCAACCTCATCTCTCACTACAAACTCTACGAACAACCTCAGACCGGGTGGAGCTTCTAGGAGGCGTTGCTTAAAATCATGAAAAGCTTTTTCACCAGGCTCCATTAAATCAATTGGCGAGGAAGAATCATCATCGTCAAACTCTATATCTTGTGGCTTTAAATATTCTATATCTCGAGTGTCCGTTATATAAATAGCGTTTAAAGTCCCTCTTCCAGCTCTTATGTACTGATAGGCGGTGAATACTTCACCCTCTGGGTCTGCAATAGGTCCAAAACCTCTTCCTGAATACGTAACCTCTATACCCGTCAACGTAAGTGCACGATTCCACAGTCTCTGGGCCTGGCGAAAAACTGAAGGTGTTATTCCGTCTGTGCCTGTGACTAGACCCAGCTCGTGGATATTAGCTCCTACAACAACCGCTTCTTGCAAAAGTTCTCCTGCTTCGACTAAATCAGCACTAGGTGAAATTTTGTCTATCATCTTCACAAGCTTAAATAAAGAGAAGCGTAAACACAAGCTTTAGCAAGATGCTCCGTCTTAAGATAAGGCTGTTATTTTTGTTCAATGAGTATCTGAAGTTTTCGCACCGTGTTGATATTGCGAACGGTCATGTATTTATAAACGTCAGAGTTAATAAGCTTGATACCGCTGCCTCTCGTCACATTCTCGCGGCAAATATTCCACACAAGAGCACCGGGAAGATACAGGACATTTTCTATGTCCGGTTTATGAGCAATCTTACTGAGAATATCTGGCGAATCAACCTCATCCCACAAGAACATGACATCAGTTCTTTGCACTGTATCATTTGTCCAAGTCACAGGGATTGATGCACAAAGGTTTACTATATCTGTAGCGCTACGCAAAACAACCGGCACAAAAAACCCAAATTCTTTTTCGATAGCTTGCTCAATTAGTTTACATAGGACTTGCGTGTTTCTTATATCGCTAAAAAGAACATTTCCAGAATTTATATAGGTCGTAACATGCTCACAACCAACCACTTCAAATACTTTTTTTAGCCGAGACATTTCTACTCGACTCTTACCACCTACATTTATCCCGCGGAGAAGGGCGACGTATTTCATTAGTTCTATTCTACCGTATTTGCTACTGGCAACTAATCAAAAAATTACTGCGCAATACTTTTCATTGAAGAGTTCAAAGTTTCAGATGATTATCGTATAATCTGGATAAAGTAAGAGAGGGCATTTTAGTTTATGAAAATCAAAGTTCTTATAATCTCAGTAGTCGTAGTTGTTGCAGGCGCTGGAGCATATCTTCTGACAAAAAAAGATGACAACTCCGCAGAGACAAAAACACAATCAACAACCGAATCAGAGACAAAAACCACAAACACGGAAGACAGCACTGCAAAACTTGCAGATCTAGGCTTACCAGATCAAAGCGTCGGGGCAGAGGCAGACTGCTCTTTCTATACGACTGAAGAGATTACAGGAGTATGGGGAGTTCCAATTGTAGATACTGACAATGGCACCGTTATAAGCACAAGTGACGACGGAAAACTCTACAACTGTAACTACAACGAGACAGACAGTGGTCTTGGGCTCACCTTCAGCGTAGAGTATCGTGAGTTTATGTCAGAAGAAAAAGCAAAAAGTGACATTGCGAATGTACGAGACGGAGCAGAAATTGACGGTCAAGTTTACTTCGTGCAAGACGAACAACAAAATGTTGGCGACGAAGCATTTTTTAGCGTTTCAAAGAAAGCTTCTGAGAGTGGCAATAATAAAGTAGAACAACTATACGTACGAAAGGGCAACGTCGTGATGTTGCTCACCGCTACCAATCTTGACGGCGTTAAAGCAGACTACCGAGATAAAATTCTCGAGACATTCCGCCTCCATTTCTAATAGCCATACTTTAGAAGTTAAGCTGTTTCTACAGCAAAAGCTGGTTGAGTATCGGGACTATGAGCATCTTGTTGCAAATGCAACATAGCAACGTCTGCCGGCAAGATCGTTGGGTATCCAGGCACTTCAGGTTCTTGTTCATACGCGCAAAACCCTAGTCCTCGCAGTATCCGGTCGTATCGCTCGTTTATCACGTCGTAACCAAGTCTACCTTCAAGTGAATGAGCTTCGGCATGCGCTCGATTAAGTAAAGCGAGTACGTGATGTTTAAAGTTTACGGACACTATAGCTTCGACTTCTTCCCTGGTAAGAGAGCGGGGCGGGTTAAGGCTATTCATATGAGCTCGTGTTATTAGGTGTTGTTCTGAAATTAGTGTATGCAATCGCTCAATTGTCTTTGCTGAATATCCAGGCATTTTTATATTTTTCTCCTTACTCTCGTTATACGCCTAGCGCTGTTCAAGCGCAAGCACTTTTCGCTTATGCTTATTTAAATAAGCAAAAGAGCAGAGCAATCTGAAATTTTTAGCTTTTTTATTATTTTTATAGTATAATATGTTTCTTATGCCGCGAACTTCACTATATGCCTGCCAACAAAGCGATATCCTTCAGGGCCCTGGACGCATGGATTTCATGGGTCTTCTGCTTGACGAAAGAAGCCGTCAGATTGGAGAGTTGCATGGCTTTGCAATCCCCACAACAAACAAAGCGGGCCAAACCGTTTATCCAGAGGCTTCGATTGAACGGCTTTTTATTGATCCTGCCCCGGAGCTTGGGGCGCGTAAACAAAATAATGCTGGCATATTTCTACAAAGTGTTTTTCATACGTTGAATGACCCCGAAATTTTAGGGGTAGAAGTGGTGTATGCCGCAGTTGAAGATACTCGAGTCATTGATGCTGTCGAACGAATCGCTCCACGACACGCTCATTACAGTAGCACACCCTTGTTTGATGACAGCCTGACTCCAGATGCGGCAAAGCAAATCATCAGAGACAATGAGGCAAAGCTCTCAGTTATCGAGCAAGCTGATATTGTCATACCAGATGATGCTGAAATAGCAATTTACGGGAGGTTGTTCCTTGATAAAATAGACATGAACAATTGGCCAGAGGCGACATTCCGCCTAGTTCCTCCTACGGTGTAAGGTTTTCTGAATCGATGAATACGCTCTATATGTACGCAAAAAATCCTGAGGGCATACTTATCCCCGATAGTACGATTGTCGCCAACGCCCAGGAACTCTATAGTTTGCTGATAGCAAACCAGTATGGCACAAACGAATTTGGCCTAAAGCCAACCGACATAACTCCTGAAACACTTGCGAACCAAAGCTTCAGGTATATGTTGAGCAAAACAGCTTCGGGTGGGGCAGAGGTAGCCTTACACCCAACCTACTTAGATACACCTGGGCCTTCGAGGATGCCAGGGAGAAAGCCCAAACTCCTCGTGGCAAATGACCCTGTTGACATAGTGCGTATTCCCGAAGAACAAGATACATTTCCAATTGTCGGCCAAAACCCAAGACTTGGCTATACGTTACGGCTTTTTAGTATAGTGACGACACTTTAAAAACTAGTTGTCGATATGGATCGTCTGGCGCCTAAAGCGATGTGGCCATTTAAGCGAAACATAGACACTGCCACCAAGCAAAAGCGCAAGTACAGCAAGGCTAATACTAACTGGCACATGAAGACCGAGTGGCGCTGCAATCATCTTAAAGCTTATCCAGGCTAATATGCCAGAGAGCCCCCACGCAAGCGCCCAAAATTTACTCGCAACAGATTGATACACAAAGAATAGTGCACGTAAGCCCAGCAGGGCAAAGACATTACTTGAGTAGGCGATAAACCGGTCTGGACTCACTGCCAAAACTGCCGGCACGCTGTCTACAGCAAAAATTACGTCCGTTAATTCGATTAGGATAATAACTGCCGCCATGAGCGTCAACATTCGCTTACCATTGACCTTTGTCGTAAGCTTATGCCCATCAAAGGCATGATGTATTGGCAAAATTTTTGTCATAACCTGCCACATTTTTTTGTCAGTCATTTCTACTTCTTCTTCAATCTCATGTCCACCACGGGCTTCTTGGAAAGCTTTCCAGGCTGCGCGCATCAAAATGAGTCCAAAGAATATACTTATCCATTCAAATCGCTTCAACAGCTCAAGCCCAGCCAAAATGAATATAAGACGAAACACGATTGCTCCAGCAATTCCGTAGTTCAACATACGTCGCTCAAGGGAAGGTGCGACCTTAAAGCTCGAAAATATAAGTCCAATCACAAACAGATTATCCAGACTCAATGCTTTTTCTATTGCCCAAGCTGCCAAATACTCTCCACCTGCTTGTGGGCTAATATACACAAAAATTGGGATAGAAAAGAGCAGGGCTATAGAAATGTAAAACACCGACCACTTAACAGCTTCATTAAATGAAATTGTATGGTCGTGTTTTGTGTGCTTGTACTCAATCAGTGCATAACCAACAAGCGCAAGCGCAACCAACACATAAAGCCCCCACGGAACGTGGTAACTGTGCACCGCCGCTTGTTCAAGAGAAGAAAAAATATGGAGCATAGAAGCTATCATAGCAGAAAAGCCTTCAATTTTTTAACTTTTGAGCAGAGCAAGGGCTTTATACTAGATATATGAAACGATTATTTATTGACGTAAGACAACCAGAAGAATATCAACGCGACCACGTTGAAGGCGCGCTCAACATCCCACCAAGCGACATAATGGCCGGTGCTAGCAAGCTAAATGACGTACCAAAAGACACCGAATTAGTACTGTACTGCTTATCTGGAGCACGTTCAAACGCCTCAATGCACTACTTAAAACAACTTGGCTTCACAAATCTCACTAACGGCATAAACAAAGACCTCGTCCGTAAAAAATACGCTGTTTGACATACACTTCTTCTTGCACGTTCTAGTTCTTAATACTAGTGCAGATTCGTAACATAGACGCTACAATACACTTATGGCAAATTACAAAGGACATGTTGCGGGTGGCGTTATATTCGGAGCGCTTTTTTATCTAGCCATTGCTTATATACCCGTTCAACAACTTGCCGAGTCAGCCGGGTTACTACAGAACTGGCAAGCCAGCGTTGCATTGTTTGTTATCGCTATGCTCTTTGGACTCTTTCCAGATGTAGACACGAACAGCAAAGCTCAGGACTTATTTTTCGCTATTATTTTTCCGCTCGACATTCTTTTGCTTGCAACAGACAAAATCCAAGCGGCAGCCTACCTTGGCTTAATAGCCATGTTGCCAGTAGTCGGGAAACATCGTGGCTGGACACACAAAAAATGGGCAATGCTCATCGTTCCATTGCCCATTCTCGTTTTGCCCTACTTATATAATGACAAAATATTGCCCATCGCTTCTGTTTACTACGGCGCCGCAGTGGCTGGCTATTTTAGCCATCTCGTTCTCGACGGTTTAATATGGCGACATATCAAGCTCAAGAATTAGTCTCAAGGGCTAAAGTAAGCTTCTAGTAAATATAGCTAAAGTAGCTTGCAGGGAGCGTTCGTGTGGTCTGAACATACAGTCCTTTGTGGTTCATCTCACTTATAGTGACTGTCCCATCATCGTTGACGCTCTCTACATAGACCACATGGTTACCATGCTGTCCGACGGCACCAACTTTTGGTGTTGAGCCGGTAGCAAAGCCTTGTGCCGCAGCACGAGACACCCAGCTTATGGCGTTCCCAAGATTATTAGGCAAATCAGGGCGTTTATTTTTGACATACCAGGTACAGTAGCCAGCAACATAGCCATTGCCCGCAGAGCTCACCTGTGGACGCACAACTGGCGCTGGAGCGCTAACAGGTGTTTTTTTCGCTGTCTTCACTACCGGAGCAGGCTCTACAGGAGCCTGCACAGGCACCGGAAGTTCGCGTGGCGTCAGTACTTCCTCAGCTCCAGGGATAACTAACTCCATCCCCACAGTTAGTAGGTCGGGGTCAGCTATAGACTGGTTCTTATCGTAAATCCGCTTCCATTCTGTAGTATATTTTTTTGCTATATCTGATAGCGTTTCGTTCTCTGTAACAACGTGTTTTATTTCAACCGGAGTTGGTGGGTTTTCTTGTTCGTTCTGAGCTACCACTTCCTCGCTGGTGAGAACCTTTAATATAGTTTGCTCACCTCCTGCAGAGAGGATATCAACGACAGACTGTCGTAATTGATTATTCTCCTGTGTCACTTCTGTTTGTGTTGCACTTTCTGCCGTCTGAGCACTCGCAGTAGCGGTACTAAGCGACAAAATAAGGGTACATGCAAATAGACCCGTCAAAACGGCTATACGCATAAATAAATTGTCTCCTTTTCTTTATTGATTACGACAGTTCGCCACTCTCGCATGTGCGCCGAACAGTCGGTCTGCTATCTCCACTCACATGGGCATTGTGTTTCTAA
Organism: uncultured Candidatus Saccharibacteria bacterium; assembly: GCA_964536485.1. Classification (GTDB taxonomy): domain Bacteria; phylum Patescibacteriota; class Saccharimonadia; order Saccharimonadales; family SZUA-47; genus JAGQMY01. Next base: position 64,256 of record CAZHXX010000003.1, on the reverse strand, counting down.
TTCAAACCCTTAAGATGCAGTCCCAACATCCTACAAACCAAGCCCTCTATTTGTCAAGCTATTAGCCCACAAGGCATGTTTGCCTTTTTTTCACCTCTGTTAAAATGACCATAAATGTGATATTTAGCAAAGTAGTTTTTACAACATTTAACACACATTTAGTGTTTTTAAGCATGTGCGCTACGCCATTTACCGCGCGTCACGAAGAATGCTAGCGCTCAACTCGTTTTCACGCTATACTACCTAGAGTTTGAGGAAACAACAGGGGAGTAAAAACAACAGTATGTCTAAGCATGGATCATTCGTATCTCGTTTAACTAAACGTCTTCGTACTATGGACCGCAACACGAAATTAGCTACTATTTTGGTTGCCATACTAGTCCTCGTAGGGGCAATGGCCGTTATCTTGCACCCGTCAAAAGACGCAGAAAATCTGGCGTCATCCGACCTTTCGTCAACAGAAGATGTTTCTGCAGAAACAAAGGATATTCCTGCAAAAATTTCGTACATTACAGGGGTAGTGGAGGTCAAAGATGAACGTGGCGAATGGTCAAAAGCCGAGCAAGACGCAACGCTTAAAACCGGTATGGGCGTACGCACAACAGGCGCCAGCTCACGCACCATCCTGACGCTTGAAGACGGCACCGCAATAAGACTCGATGCAAACACAGAAATTAGTCTCAAAAGTCTTGCCGAAAGTCAGCTCACTATCGAACAAAAGTCAGGCTATGTTTATCACCGTATCGTCAGCAATTCAGAAAGAAAGTACAACGTCGTAAGCGAAAATGCACAGTACGAATCATCTGGGACAGCGTTTCAAACGATAGTTTCCGGAGACGAAGAAGCGGTTGAAGTCTATCAAAGTACCGTTCGCGAAACTATTAAAAACAAAACTGTTCGTGAGGGCGAGCGACTTTCTGCCTATACCGCTTCCAGCTCCGAGCTAGAAGGAAAAGTCGTAAAACTAGACATTGAGAAACTAAAAGACAACACTTTCATTACCTGGAACAGGGAACTAGACGGTCAAGACGCAAAGTTCAAATCAAGCTTAGGCTTTTTGAAAGATTTTGATGGGCCAAAGATAGAAATTACCGACCCGGTTGCTGGCTCGACTATAGACGTATCTTCAGACTCAAGCCTTGGAGCGGTAAGTATAAAAGGAAAGACAGAAGCAAAAGCAACGCTCACCGTACAATCAAAATCATCAAGCGGGAGTACTCCTGTTGATGTAGTAGTTCAGCCAGATGGGACATTCGATACTGGCATTCTTAGCGCGCCTACCGGCTCTTCATTATTTGAATTTGTCGCCAAAGACGAAGTGGGAAACATCACCAAATCGACCGTGAGCTACACCTTCAAAAAGCAAGTTGCGCTCCAGCAACAGGGTATAGCTCTTACAGTAAAAGAACAGGATGGAAAGGCAGTATTAGAATGGGGACTTGTTGGCATGACTACTCCAGACGGGGTCAAGGTGCTCTATCATGAAGGAACAGATGAACTTGTCTATAAGAATGATACGCACGGTTCTGCCATTGCGTCGGGCACCACTACGACAACGATTAGTGGCTTAAACAAGAATAAAGCCTACAGCTTCTCAGTATGTCGCTACAATAAAGAAGCAGACAGTTGCGATATATTCAGCAATACTGCCACCCTGACACTAAAGCCATAAAAAAACTGTCGCCTTTTCTTGGAGACGACAGTTTGGCTACAGTGTTATGTTAAGAAAAACTACTGTTTTTTAGATTTTTTCGTCACAACTGATGGAGCAACGAGCGCCATATAGATGTTCATCCCCACAACCATTCCGAGTACCGGTGCAAGTGCAAGCGTGCGGTCCCAAGCATTATTAGCAAGTGCTACAGCAGGGTTTAAAAAGCCAGCAGATGCTGTAGAGGCAACCAAAGACCCAAGCGTCAAAGAAAGGCCAATGGTAAATGCTGCATGATAGCCTTCAAGCTTCTGTGCGACCACCGATGCAATTCCCATACCAAACAATGCAGCCCCGACTGCCTCAACCCAAAAAACACTCCAGCTAAAACTACTCGATCCCGCAGACGCCAAGTTTGTTCCAGACGCATAGTTATAGAACAAAAGAGCACTCGCGCCACCCAGCATTTGAGCAGCAATATAGACAATCGCGTTGGTCGTTTCAATCTTCTTTAATGTCCACAATCCAATAGTGACCGCCGGGTTAACGTGCGCACCAGAGACGTATCCAAACACACTAACAATGAGCGAAAGCGCAACGCCGGCAGTCAGGGCACCGTACCATGCAGCCGTCCCTAGAGCAAAGAGATTGCTCACTACCAGTACGGCACTTGCGAGCATAGCCGTCCCCATGAACTCTGCCACCACCAAACTTAGTTTCTGTTTATTAAACATAGAACCCTCCTGTTGCAACACACCCAAAGTTGTATTGCTTAGTTTATGAGTTTAGTATATATCTATTATCGAGAGTTAGATAGTTTTTAGTGACATTTATCACATAGTTGAAAATAAATCAAATCTTCTACCTCTGTTGATACTATTGACAAATTACAAACGGTAGGATATTATAGAAATAACTAAGCATTTGCAAAAAGGTTCCACCGTACTCTAACCCCACAAGAATTGCCATGAAAACCATTGCCGATGATGTGAACCGCTCCATAGTATTGTTCGTAAACGACTATAACATTGAGTTTGAGCTGGCGACAAAAAAGCTCTCTGAAAAACTTGGTCGCCCATTGAGAGGCATTATACTCGTTGATGTAGACTTGCACGCCAAAAATATGCACAAAGCCATTACAAGTACTAGCGTATTCGAAGAAGTTGTCTGTGACTATAGCAACCCTGCATCAATAACTCGTGCTCTAAAGCCGTTTCACGATAAACTCCTTGCGGTAAATGCCAGCTCTGAAAGAAACCAGCCCTACTACAGAAAGCTCATACCCCATCTCTCCGGCATAATGACACCTACAGAAAGTTCTATCCTCTGGGCTACACAAAAAGATTTAATGAGAAAGTTACTTCATAGCTATTCTCCTAGTATTTCGCCAACAACCAAGCTAATCACATCTAAGAATCTAGACGACACTCTCCGTGAATATGAAAATGCAAATTACCCACTTATTACTAAGCCTGCGGGCTTAGCGGCCTCAATTTTAGTAAAACGAGCTGATTCTTATGCTGAGTTACGGGCAAATATCAACGACTCTTTTTCTGAGATCAATCAAGTTTATAGAAAATTTAGGGGTCGCGGAGAGCCAAAGTTACTTATCGAGGAATTTATGAATGGAGATATGTATTCGGTAGATGCGTATGTTGATAATACAGGCAAGACCTGGATACTTCCACCCGTAAAAGTTGTGACAGCAGCGTCAATTGGGCTTGAGGGCTACTACAGCTACTCTATTCTTTCAGAGCACGGCCTTTCTCAAGACCAAATTGAAGCGCTCAATCTTGTAGCCGCACAGTCTATACATGCTCTAGGATTACGAAACAGCGTTGCGCACATAGAGCTCTTCGACACTCCTAGTGGCTGGAAAATTATTGAACTTGGTCCGCGCGCAGGAGGATACAGACAGGATATGTATCTCCTTTCTTATGATATTGATCATGCTTTGAACGAGTTACTAGTTAAGTGCGGCCATCATCCTACTGTTTATTCGCCAAAAATGAACAGCAGTGCAGTCCTAAACATATACGCTGACACCGAGGGAGTCATCAAAGAGATAAATGGTTTTGAAGAAGCAACTTCACTTAAAGGCATCCATCGACTTACCTTACATGCAAAACCGGGAGATAAAGCGATATTTTGCGGTAATGGCGGAAGCTTTATTGTAGATGGCGTCGTATACGGCGAATCCGAGGAGCAGACAAATGAGCTCATGGGAAGAATAAGACAAATGATTCATATAGTCACGGAGTAATGATGTCACATAAGAAATATGTACTTTTTATAAATGCAATAAGACCTGCAACATTTGAGGCATTACGCTTGCACGAGCAGGAAACAGGAGACTTTTTCTACCCTGTAGTGTTCGTAGATAAAAAAATAAAAAAACGAATTACCATAAGAAATGGGCAAAATGAACACTTAAACAAAGTTCCTTTTATAACAGTAGACTTCGACTCACCACAATCTATCAGGGATGGCCTGGGTCAAATAGGAGGAGACCTCTCTGCAGTTGTGAGTCAGTACGAGAACTCTATCCTTGAACTAAAAAAACTTCTCCCCTATGTGCCATACATATATACACCATCTGAAACTTCACTCGAATGGGCAACTGAAAAAAAGCTTATGCGCGAGATAATGGAGGCCTATGATGCGACCCTTGTTCCTGCTTATGTCGAAGCACATGATTACAGTGAAGCAACCATAGAAAGAATCGAAGCTTCTGTCGAGTACCCATTGATTATTAAACCGTCCGGACTAGAAGGTGCATTATTAGTTTCTCGTGTCGATAATCATACAGAACTCCAAGAGACCCTCGAAAAGGGATTTCATAAGATTCAAGAAGCATATGACACTTGGATAAAAAGACAAAAACCATTCTTTCTTGCAGAAGAATTCATGGATGGTGAAATGTACTCAATTGATGTCTACCTAGATAGCAATGGTGATGGTATCTGTACGCCAATTGTTAAAGTAATAACCGGGAAAAAAGTAGGATACGACGATTTCTTTGGATATGTCAGAAAAACTCCTGTTTTAGATATCAGTGATGAAGATTTAGCGGCACAAACTGCCATTAGATCTTGCCAGGCTCTAAACCTCAAATCAATAACAGCGCATGTTGAACTAATGCGCCTACGCAATGGGGAATGGAAGATTATTGAATTAGGGCCAAGAATAGGTGGTTACAGACATGATCTATACAAGCAAAGTTTTGGCATAAACCATATCGTGAACGATATTCTTATTAGGGCAGGAGAAGTCCCTACTGTGCCGGTCATTCCAAAAGGTCATTCTGCTATGTATAATATATACGCCTACAATGAGGGAACTATTACAGAGATATTAGGCCTTGATAAAATCAATAACCTAGCCTCACTTGTACGGATAAATCAGCTGGTCTCAGTCGGCGAAAAGGCAATTTTTGCTAAAAATAACGGAGACCCTATATTTGAAGTTCTTATGTTTAATACGGATGAGTATCAATTTCAGAAAGACTGTGATTCTCTCGAAAAAGAACTGCAGATAGTCGTAAGTAAATAAAACTTTTACCCAACAGATCGCTGTTTACCGGCGCGAGCGACGTCGAAGTTCGGCAATTTTCAAGCGTGATGCTTGGCGGTCCACAAGGCTTTGGGCTTTATCGAGCGATACTTGGTCACGTGCTTCAGCACGAAGCTTTTTAGCAGCTTCAAGCGCTTCTTCTGCTTCTTTTGTGCTTACTTCTGAGTCTTTATCTGCTTCATCTACCAGAACTCTTACCGTATTGTTTGCAATTTCAATAACGCCACTATCAATTGCGTAATGTTCCATCATATCGTCAGGGTGGTCACTCTTACGGCGCACGCTAATAACGCCTGTTGCAGCAGTACTTACAAGTGGTGCATGACCGTCAAAGACTGCAATCTGGCCCTGCGGAGTTGGTAACAAGACTTCATGAACTGGTTCACGAAGCTTCACGCCTGTCAAAGTAACTAGTTCGAGTTGAATCATCCTCTTCTCCTTTGATAACTTATTGGCTGTTCGACAGAATGGCGTGGTGCGAGATGTCGTACTCCGTCCGTAGCGACTGCAGGTTGGTCGTCCTCAGCGCCATCTCCAAGCTCTTGCGCAATATGAAGTAACGACCCTCTCAAGCGACCCGTGTGAACTCGTGCAACCGCAACACTACTTGCAAATTTTTCTGCACCAGTGAGTGCGATTGAAGCAACTGCAAGCGGAAAAGCTACAAGCGCAGAACGGATAAGATAGCCATGAATTGTTGGCTCAGCCTCTCCGCTTAATTGCTGGACTCTATTCTGCCTGTTAAAACCTTCTTCAACAGACACTATTTCTCTCCCTTAACAGTGCCGCCCTTCATATAGAAGTCGCTCTCTGGCAAGTCGTCGTGCTTACCGTCAAGAATTTCGCGGCAGGTCTTAATCGTATCTGCGAGCTTAACGTACTGGCCAGGAATACCTGAGAAGACTTCAGCTACATAGAATGGCTGGGTCAAGAAACGTTGCAAACGTCGCGCTCGGGCAACTGTCTTTTTGTCGTCGTCAGAAAGTTCTTCCATACCCAAAATTGCAATGATATCCTGCAAGTCCTTGTACCGTTGCAAAATTCGCTGTACTTCACGAGCAACTGCATAGTGTTCTTCACCAACAATTTCAGGGTCAAGAATGGTTGAGCTTGAGTCAAGTGGGTCAACAGCAGGGTAGAGGCCAAGCTCTGTCAACGCACGGTTAAGCACAATGGTCGAGTCTAGGTGAGCAAAGGTTGTTGCTGGCGCTGGGTCAGTGACGTCGTCTGCTGGCACATAGACGGCCTGCACAGACGTAATTGAGCCTTTCTTTGTGCTGGTAATACGCTCTTGTAAGCCACCCATTTCAGTTGCCAAGTTTGGCTGGTAACCCACAGCTGAAGGAAGTCGGCCAAGAAGGGCAGACACCTCAGAACCGGCTTGCGTGAAGCGGAAGATGTTGTCAACAAACAACAACACGTCTTTTCCTTCATCACGGAAGCCTTCAGCAATTGTTAGCCCAGAAAGTCCCACGCGTAAACGTGCTCCAGGTGGCTCGTTCATCTGTCCAAAGACGAGGGAAGTCTTATCAAGCACACCAGAGTCTGCCATTTCGTGGTAGAGGTCGTTACCTTCACGGGTACGCTCACCAACACCGGCAAAGACCGAGTTACCACTGTGGAATTTTGCAATGTTGTTAATAAGCTCGGTAATAAGCACCGTCTTACCCACACCAGCACCACCAAAGAGACCTACTTTACCACCTTTGGTCACTGGGCAGATAAGGTCAATAACCTTGATACCAGTTTCCAAGATTTCAGTTTTGCCTGAAAGCTCTGACAATGCAGGTGGTTCACGGTGGATAGACGCTCGCTTGCCTTTTGGTGCTGGCTTGCCATCAATCGGGTCACCAACAACGTTGAACATACGGCCTTGTGTTTCTGGACCAATCGGTACTTGCACTGGCGAACCAGTAGCAACCACTTCAGTGCCTCTAGTAAGGCCATCCGTACCGCCTAGTGCTACGGCGCGAATCGAATTCTCGCTCAAGTGCTGTGCAACTTCAAGATAAACTGTGTTGCCATCTAGCTGGAAGGTAAGTGCGTCATAAATAGCTGGCAATTCGCCATCAAATTCTACGTCGACAACCACGCCCACAACTTGGGTGACGCGTCCTTTTCCTGTTTTATTCGCTGTTGCTGTACTCATGCTAGTTTGTTCTCCTTTGTTGTAGTGCTTGTCTTAGTCCTCTTAGGTGTATCAGGTCGCTTCGCCAGGCCCTTCGCCGCTCGGCAAGCTCATTGTGTGTGGCCCGCTCGATATCCCAGTATCCGACTTGTTGCATCTGTAGATCACGCGCAGTTTCATCAAAATTCGGAATAGGGCTTCCTGCTACTTGTTCTATGACAGTTCGTAGCCCCCTAAACTTTACGACATCGAGTGCAAAACCTGCGCATAATTCTATTCTTTGACGCTCATCACGTAAATCGTCTCCGTAGCCATCAGGCATAGCAGGATAGGGGCGGCCAGCAAGTATTTCTAAAGGCCTCATTTATTTAATCGCCTCCGCTCCACCAGTGATTTCAGCAAGCTCTTGAGTGATAGCTGCTTGTCGGGCGGTGTTCATAGCTAGGGTGAGGTCATCTATGAGCTCACCCGCGTTGTCGCTGGCGGTCTTCATAGCCATCATACGACTACTTTGTTCGCTTGCTTGGCTCTCTAGATAAGCTTGCCAGAATTGCACGTCGACCAAACGGTCAGCCACGCTGTTGAGTACTACCTGTGGACTTGGCTCAAAAATAGCAAGCTCTAGGTCTGGTGATACGTGCGCATCAGCAAAAGCAGCAGGCAAAAGACGGGTTTGCGCAACTTCTTGAAGTACGCTGGATTTGTAATCGGTATAGAGGACATCAACCGCATCGGTCGTTGGCTCTACTGTTTGCTTTTGCGGTCGTTCGCTGTCGCTTTCTTCGTCCAAGACCAAGTCAGTTGAGCCGACAAATGCTGTTTTAACGGTCTGTAGAATAGGCAAGAGGTCATTGATAGTTGGTTTTTCGGGCATGTTGCTGTAGCTTCCCAGCACATTTACGCCTTCAATCTTGGCTGCAAACTTGGCAGCTTGCTTCCCAATCAATATAAGTTTTGTCTCTACGCCATTGTCGCGGTCTGCTTGTAGCTCTTTTGCAAGGGTGCGCAATACATTCGAGTTATACGCACCAGCCAAGCCTCGGTCTGAAGTGATAACAACCAAAATACGGCTTTTTACTTCACGAGTAACAAACAACGGATGCTTCGACACATCAGTCAGTTCGCGCAAGCGCGTCAAGATAGCGCGAGCTGTCTTGGTGTAGTCGCGACTGGCAAGGGTTGTTTCCTGCGCACGGCGCATTTTGCTTGCAGCGACAAGCTCCATAGCCTTGGTTATCTGCTTAGTGCTCTTGACCGACTTAATTCGTCCTTTAATCTGCTGTGTACTAGCCATGAATCACCTCCGTTGATGATAATTGAGGCTTGATAGTTGAGTATTGAGAAGAAACAAGCTTGAATTGCCTGTAATCTGTCTTGCATATCATCTCATTCCTCATCTTTTAATCCTCGTTCCTGAGAGCCCTAGCTCTCACGGTATTCCTTTGCGACGGTTTCAGCTTGTTTCAAGATGACTTCTTTCATCTTGTCGTCAACTTTGTCGCCTTTATCAAGCGTTTCCATGTCTTTACGCTTTTCGCTCCAAAGCTGGCTCAAAAGTGCATGTTGTGCTTTTTTAATCTGCGCGACAGGAACGGTGTCAAAAGCGCCTTCGGTTGCAGCAATAAGACTTGCCGTTTGTTCCCAGACAGAAAGCGGGGAATACTGTGGTTGCTTCAAAAGCTCGGTAAGTCGCTGACCACGTTCAATCTTTTGCTTGGTATCAGCATCAAGGTCGCTAGAGAACTGTGCAAAAGCAGCAAGCTCGCGGAACTGTGCAAGGTTCAAACGAAGTGGACCAGCCGCGCCCTTTACAGCCTTGGTCTGAGCAGAACCACCCACACGAGAGACAGACAAACCAACAGAGATAGCAGGGCGAATACCCTGGTTAAAGAGGCTTGACTCCATGAAAATCTGACCATCGGTGATAGAAATCACGTTGGTAGGCACAAAGGCAGAGATATCACCAGCCTGCGTTTCAATAATAGGCAGTGCAGTGAGTGAACCAGCGCCCTCAGCATCAGACAACTTTGCAGCACGCTCTAGCAGACGTGAGTGCAAGTAGAAGACGTCACCAGGGTAGGCTTCGCGTCCCGGTGGGCGACGAAGAAGCAAGCTCATTTGACGGTAAGCAACAGCGTGCTTAGTCAAATCGTCATAGATAATCAGAGCGTGCTGTGAATTGTCGCGGAAGTATTCTCCCATAGCAGCACCAGCATACGGCGCAAGATACTGAAGTGAAGCAGGGTCGTTTGCGCTGGTTGCGATGATAATAGTCTGGTCCATCACCCCTTCGCGCTCAAGTCGCTCGATAATTCGGGCAACCTTGCTCATTTTCTGACCAATAGCCACATAGATGTTTACCACGCCAGTTTTTTGCTTGGCTTGGTTAATCATTGTGTCGATAGCAACAGCAGTCTTACCGGTCTGTCGATCGCCAATAATAAGCTCACGCTGACCACGTCCAATAGGTACCATGCCGTCAATAGCCATGAGTCCGGTCATAAGTGGTTCGTGCACACTTTTACGTGCCAAAACACCAGGGGCAGGGCGCTCTACAAGACCCATAAGCTTTGTCTTAATAGGACCCTTGTCGTCTAGTGGGTTTCCAAGCGGGTCAACTACACGGCCAACAAGCTCTGGACCAACTGGCACTTCTAGCACTTTACCGCTCAAACGAACTTTGGCACCAGCCTTTACCTTTGTGTCAGAGCCGAGAAGTACCGCACCAATTTCGTCTTCCATAAGGTTGAGCGCAAAGGCACTAACCGTTTCGCCGTTTTCGCTTTCAATTTCAAGCATTTCTGAATAGCCGGCGGTGCTTAAGCCATAAATCCACGCCACACCGTCACCAACGCGCGTTACCACTCCGGCTTTTTCAAGCGAGCTAGTTTGCTTTAGTTCTGCAATCGCTGCGCGTACTTCGCTTGCGAGATCTTTTACTGATACGTCTGTTGCCATACGGGTACTCCTACTAGTTCTTTACTATTGTTGCTTTAAATCTTTGTAATCTGCCACGAACTGTCAAGTCAATTTCTGACTCGCCACTGCGAGCTTTTACCCCACCGATGACAGTTGGATCAATCTCTTCATAAAATACTGGGTTCTGCGCGCCAAGAATGCTTGCGAGCTCTTTCTTGACACTATCAGATACTGCATGCGCGCTGGTAATCACCACTTGCGAGCTCCCACGACGGTTTAACTCCGCTTCAATTGCACGTACTACTTTTGGAAGTTCACGACCTTGACGAGCATCAAGCAGGTAGCCAGCAATGTGCTTTGCAACCACGTCAGAAGACACGCCTTTTTCAAGTTGCGAAACCGCATATTCAGCAAGTTGGTGGATAGAAATCTTAGCCATACACTACCTCCGGCGTGGCATAGCCCGCATAATACGCTCCTGTTACATCTTCATCAGATATAGCAACACCATATACTTCGACAAGCTCTTTTAACCCCAGTCTAAAAAGCCTATCATGTTCAACCATCGTTGCATCTAGAACGGCAATTTGGGCTGGGTCTATCACATCTGCCGTAGCGCCTTCTACTTCTCTAACTACACACTCAGAGATTTCTTGGTCCGTTGGCATGAACCCATTAAATACTCCCTCGGTTTGCATTTCGACATAGAGCCCTGTCTCACCCCTGACTAAGGTTGGCTCACCTCTTTCAAATCCAAGAGACAGTTGGAGACTCATTACTTCATCGCTCCTTTGAGGTAATCTTCAACCAATTTGCGGTCTGCATTTGCGTCGAGCTTTTGGCCCAAGATTGCTTCAGTCGCTTCCGTAATAAGGCTTGCCATTTCTTTCTTAAGGCCTGTGCGAGCTTCGGCAATATCACGCTCAATCTTGCCTTCAGCAGAGCGAATAATTTCGTCAGCCTTAAGGCTTGCCTTTTCTTCAGCGGCTTGAATCATCTTGCCAGTTTCAGCGTGTGCATCTGCAATGATAAGGTCAGCTTCTTTGCGAGCTGCCTTAAGCGCGGACTCAACGCGTTCGTCAAGCTCTGCCTTTTGCTTGTCTAGCTCAGCGGTGAGGTGTAAGCCACGGTTGATGTCGTCGTGACGCTTCTGCAAGTTTTTAACAATGCCTTCTAGAGCAAATTTCTTTACCACAAAGAACAAAACGAAAAACGTCAAAAGCTGTGCACCAATGGCAGTTGGGCTCAGACCGAGGGCTGCAATACCTTCAGACTCTTCTGTCGCGTGTTCGCCTTCAGTTGCATGAGTTGTTTCTGAGTGAGTTTCTTCAGCGCCAGTGGCAGTTGTTTCTGCGCTAGAATGTGTGGCTTCATTAGCGGTTGTTTCTTCTGCAGGAACAGCAACGCTTTCAACGCCGGTGTCGCTAGCATCTACTACTGCGAGGATTCTGTAATTCATCGTATCTTTCGTTTTCCTTTCTGGTTAGAACAACCACAGGCGTTTCAAAATTATTCTTGAAACTCGTGTCGTTGTTCTAGGTTGTTAATTTGTGTCACTGTGTCTTGGGATTTCAAGTGATGATACGTGGTGGAGGAGATGCGGAGCTCGAGTGAATCGTACTTTAGACCGCAAATCTCCAACGCCACGAATCGCTCTTGAAATTACAAGAGGAAGGCTCCCAATAGAAACGCGAGAAGCGCGGTAACTTCGATCATAGCTGCGATAATCACAACTTGACCAGCAGCTTTACCAGCTTCTGGGTTTCGACCCAAAGCCTTCATGTAGTTTGAACCAACGAGTGCAAGACCAATAGCAGCAAGTGCGAGCGCGAGGCCCAACATGCCAGCTTTTGACCAAGCTTCAGCGACTTGTACGTCGAACTGTGTGGTTTCTGCTAGAATTTGTAACATTTTTTCTCCTTGTCAGACTTAAGCTGACGTGGTTACTTTTTGGTTAACATCCACGTTAGACAGCTCCTCGACCTTTTGAGCGTCTGTTTCATGGTGTTCATCATCATCGTGCGCATGAGCAATAGCCAGTCCTAAATAGGTGGCTGTCAGCACGGTAAACACATACGCTTGTATACCGGCTACCAAAAGTTCAAACAAAATAATTGGGATAACTGCAATCGGCGTTCGGCCGGCGCTCAAGATAAGGCTCGTAAATACTGCGATAAGAATTTCACCCACCGCAGTGTTAAGAAACAGACGAAGCGAGAGGGAAAGCATACGAGTAAACTCACCAAATACTTCCAAGATACCTATAAAGAAGTTAATAGGGTTGAGCGGTTTGCTACTAAAATAATGGGTAAGATGTCCCTTCAAGCCTTGAGCCCGAATAGACAATACTTGCACGGTAATAATTGCAAAGACTGAGACGACAATTGTGCCGTTTAAATCTGCGGTGAAAGGACGGAAGAGCGGGGAACCGTTGGCTTCTATCCCAGGACCAACGATTGGCAAAAGCCCAAGTACGTTGTTGAACAAAATAAACAAAAAGAACGTTCCAAAAATAGGAGCGTATTTGTAAGCTTTGGCTCGTGTGCCAAATACACCTTCAAGCATACCAACGACAAACTCAACAATCATTTCAACAATGGCAATAAAGCCTTTGCGAGCTTTTACACGAGACTTACGCGCAGCTAGCACCAACACTGTCATCATAAACACTGCCACGACAACACCATAAGTCATAGAGTTAGTGACCGGCACACCGGCAATCTCAAATACTTTTTCTGCCTTAAGAGAAACATGGATACCACTTTCACTTGAAGCAAACTTAGAAATAAGCGCGCTTAACATACACACTTCCTTCGTAACGTCGGCATCTCAGTCGGCGATAGTTTTATCATTTGCTTACATTTTAGCAACTGAGGTCAGACCTGGCAATAGATTTTGTGATTTTTTTCACACATTTAGTGCTTGGCTAGTTACCAAACACACCAACGGCTTTTTTGAGTCTCTCCGTAAACGAAAAATCTTTGCCACCAGAACAACCGGCTGGATCATATTTCTTGTTGTACTCACCAGCGTCTTTTGGAACGGCAGTGTATTGTTCTTGCAGTTTCTTTGCATCTACTGTTCCAATGCTTACCAGCAACACATCTTCGCTCTTTATAGTCCTGTTTGCAGTAGTATCCACTTTTTCTCCATTAAGGATGAAAGTAATCGGCGACTCAGGAGTACTCTGGTACACCTTTTGATCGATCCTAAACACGCTATCGCCATCCGTCATGCCTATGTTTGCAAAGAAATGTCCCCAAGTTACCCCAGCATCATGAACATGGACGATTGAATTAACTTGATTGTGCATGTGCGCACGAATTTTAGGATTGTCTACCTCTTGCCCTCCACAGGCCTGCACTTCTTCATAGTAAAGCGGTGAATCGAGTGCAAGTCTCTCGCCATTCACAAAAACGCCAAAATTAGCGTGATAGTGCACGGCGTCGCTATGCAAAGTAACGAATCGCAAAGCCACAATCCATACCGCTCCAAATAAAAACGCAATTCCTACAGTAATTAGTTTTTGCTTGTGCTCTCTGGCATACGTCTGCAGTTTATCCATGTATTTCAGTATACACTGCGTTATGCGCTACACTAGTGCTTATGATAAGTACTTTCGCACACGCAGGAGAAATTCACGAGACCGCAGTAGAAACAACTGCGCACGCTCTCGCGTGGTACGTTCAGCTACCGTTGGCGATATTTATCGTTGCTGGTTTCTATGCACTCCTTCGTCTGGTCATAAAAAGCACGGCAAACGCTCTTCTGATACTGTCACTTTTACTTCTTATTGCTGGATTTACGCTGTTTTCTGTCGCACCCCTTGTAAGCGCCACCGCCATAACCGTTGGCATGGTCATTACGCTTTTAGTCACCCTTGTGGGATTGGGCCAAGAGCAAAGCGTCGTTGTTACGGCATCATCAAAACAGTCTTCCAAAAAAGCAAAAGCAACAAAATAGTTTTGTGCTCCAGCTTTATGCATACTTTGCGCTACGGCCTCTTCGCATAAGTATTTGCCTTGACCAGTAGAGGCAACGCGCTATACGCTTATAGCAATGGCATTTGAAGATTACAAAACAAAAGACTCTGTCGTCGTCGTCTACACAGGCGAAGGGAAGGGTAAGACAAGTGCAAGCGTTGGTCTGCTGGCTCGCGCGCTCGGTCGAGAATGGTCAGTTGCATACATCCAGTTTGTAAAAACATGGGAAACAGGTGAGTCCAAATTTATTGATAAAGTTCGTGAAGCAGGAGTGTTTGGGGACAAACTGTACTACTACAGAGGAGGCAAGGGCTTCTTTAACGCTGGCGACTTGAGCGCAAAAGACGTGTCCGCAGAAGAGCACAAAAAAGCAGCAGAAGACACTTACCAGCAAGCTTACGAACGAGCCGTCTCTGGCGAATGGAACCTTGTTATCTGCGACGAGATCAACAACTCAGTGCATGACGGGCTTCTAGAGGTCGCACAACTAGAGAAACTCTTAAAAGACCGCTCACCAAAAACGAGTGTCTGCGTGACCGGCAGGAATTTCCCAAAAGAGTTGCTTCCGCTTACCGACATCGCAACCGACATGACCAAAATCAAGCACCACTACGACGACAAATTCTTGGCTAATAAGGGTATTGACTACTAGCCCTGCCGTCTTTGGTAGCGACGACTTGGAAACCTAGGAAGGTGCTCAACCCTCCTTTGCTTGCATGCATCTGACAATACTCGATTGACGACAAAATCTTTGACTTCCGGGCCTTCTGCCTCTGTCTGAAGTGTTTCTTCCAAATCTTGATGGCGTACCATTGCTCCAAGAGTTACCGCTTGTACAGGTTCGAGGCTTTCTCCGACGAATGAGACTACGACGAGGCTTTTCTTAAATACGGGCAGTGTCCTTATTCTACATGGCTGACACAATGAAGGGGCTTGCGCGTCTTTACTACCCTCAACATCCTCCAATATAAAACGACTTCGCAGAAAGAGCACACCCATATGAATATCGCCTACGACAAGTCCGTTGTCTATGAGATTTTGTTCTGCGCAAACCCTGGTGTAGGCGTCGTCAGGGTGTAGCTCTTTTGTTGGTTTATAACTACCCGCATATACCATTTTTGGTACTAAATCTGTAAAGAGCTGTCCTTCGGTACTGCCAAAAATAGGCATCGACACCCCAATGTGTTTGCCTGAGTAATGATACGAAAGGTCAAGAGCACTCAAAGAAGCGAATACGCCCAAGTCATACAATTGCTCTGGGTCATCAGCAATACGTTGCGGGATTGTTGTCCGCATGTATTGTTCAAAACCTGGATCAAGGTTATTCACCATAATAAACATTATTATATAACAATTTTTGCACAACTACAATTCTTGCGCGAGACGCTCAAAACTGTCGAGAAACTTTTTTACCGCTTTATGATGATGCGCTACCGAGTAATAAACACGTAAGTTGTCGTGTGTTCTATCAGATCCTAAAATGCCTGCCTCAGAGAGTATGCGTAGTTTTTTAGAAAGGCTCGCAGGGTTAACTTCAAGCAAATCCTTGAGTTCGCTGAAGTTTTTTTCGCCATATCTATCGAGTGCGTAGAGAATACGTAAGCTAGTTGCATCCCCCAGAATAATAAATGCTTTCTGGAGTAAAAATCTGTCTGGATTATCTTTTTGAAAAAGCATAACTTCAATAAGTATACTACTTTATTTTTTGTACTAAAATTATAGGCCAAAAAATAGCTTTTTTCTAAAGATTTTTGCCTAAAAAAAATCTTATCAAACCGACAAATGGAAACAAATGGATAAACATCGTATACTTTAGTCTATGCATACAACACTTCATCTTATGATGGGTCTCCCTGGCGCTGGTAAGTCTACCTTAGCAAAAACTATACATAGTATCACTGGTGCAGAGTTACTTTCCTCTGATGAAGCTCGCCTAGAACTTTTTGCTCAACCCAGCTTTTCGCAAGAAGAGCATGACAAACTCTACGATATCCTGAATCATAACGTAAAACATTTGCTTGAAAAGGGACGTTCAGCAATTTATGATGCGAACCTGAACAGAAAATGTCACCGGGAAGAAAAATATGAACTGGCAAAAAAATATGACGCAAAGGTAGTACTTTGGTGGGTGCAGACACCACGTGAGCTCGCAAAAAAAAGAAGAATGAGCGAACAAAACCACGACTTACTCCCCGAAGGAGAAACAGCCGAGCGTATGTTTGAGCGTATTGCAGAAATAGTTGAAGTACCCGATGAAAGTGAACCCTACGTTGTCGTTGATGGGACAAAAATTACCGACGAATATGTGAAAGAGTTGCTCAAACAATACAGCTAAAGCTACTATAGATACATAATGGAGGAAAGTATGAACAAAACTAAACTTGGCATCATTATAATTGTCGTTGTTGCTGGCGGACTTGCAACATGGTCACTTACCAAAAAAGACACGAAACAACAAGATAACGCAGTGCAGACAACACAAACAGCAAATAGCGAGACTACCGCTGAGCAATCGTCAGAAACTCCAAGCTTTGACCCTAAAGCAACTAAAGATAGAGCGTTTGTTGCAACACTAGAAGGCACGAGTAGCAACAATGTCGTATTAACTGGAACCATAGAAAGCGATGGCAAGGGAACAGTCCACTTTAGCGGTACCCAGGCGGGCGATTCTGTAGAGTACTACTTAGACGCAAGCCAGGCATTCATTTTCTGTCAAGAGGGCAAATGTTACCGCTATGGGGCAAACCAGTCAGGGCTAAATATTGGCGACTACGAAGTAAGTGACGAAGATATTGCAAAATACAAAGAATCAGCCACCTATGTCGGAACAGAGAGTTGCACAACAGGAACGTGTGAAGTATGGCAGTATAAAGATGAAGAGCAAACAGATACCAAGATTTACATCAACAAAAATACAAAATTAGTAAGTGAAGTGGTCGGTACAAAGGACGGCGATACCTTTAAGGTTGTGTACGAATTCAAGGACGTAACCGTAACACTTCCTACCGATGTTCAAGAAATTACTGGTTCGTTTGAGCAAGGACAATAAGAAGTTTAAGAAAGCCAATCGTGCTTTTGTAGTTTAACCGCAATTAGATAGTCGAGTGGAAAAAAGACGAGAGATACTACCCCCAAAAATGCTCCTGGAAGTAGTGAGGCGACCCATCCGGGGGCAGTGTTTCTCCAGGAAAGCCGACGAAGCACTGGGCTACGTAAATTTCCGTTCTTGGTATGAAGCTTTTTTGTTCGCGCAAAAAGCGTACGATAGTGGAGGAGCTTAGGAAGATACCGATACGTTTGTCCACTTGTGCTTATCTTGACCGCATTATCCTGAATAATTTTTCCACCGTTGCCCGCTATCCAGAGTGAGAGATCTTGATCTTCATGCACAAGGTTATCGTCAAGACAAACCTTATCTGCCACGGCATCCCATGCTTGCTTACGTACCGCCATGGTAGCCCCCCACATAGTAATTGTGTGAAATTCTGCATGTACAAACCAGTAATAACTCCGTGAAAACAGGGTAGAGCGCAAAGATGTTACACCCGGCAAAAACGACGTAAGTCCGATACCAGTCAGTCCCATGAGCTCACTGTCAGTTTCGAAGCGAGCCTTCACTCGTTCAACCCAGTGCTTTTCAAGGCGCGAATCAGCATCAATACGGCCAATAACGTCACCACGGGTATTATTAAACCCTGCCGTTCGCGCATATCCACGCCCTTGTGAGCGCTCCTCAATCACGCGGACAAAACTAAATTTTTTAGCCAGCTCAACAGTTCTATCTTGACAATTATTATCAACAATAATTACTTCATCTGGCATAACAGTTTGTGAAGCAATAGACTCAAGGCAACCAACTATCTGTTTTTCTTCGTTGTACACCGGGATAACTAGGCTTAGCTTCATAGGCTACAGCATAGCAAACTATCAGAGGCTTGCGTAGATAGTGACATGAAGTATCTGGTCCGTTTGGCTATCAAAAACCGCGCTTGCATGTCCCACGGCATTCATCGCTGGGTCCATCATACATGCTTTGTGCGCAGGACTGTCCAGCCATTCTTGCACGACAGTTTCCGTAGTGTCATGCTGTGTCATAAGTAAGTTTTCGCATGACGGTGTCGTTTTGGGTAGCCCAAACTGCTCGAGTCCGTCGGCAAAAGTAACCCCACTAGGCGACATGTGTGCATAATAGTGGCCACTAAGCATATCGCTAAGGCGTGCTGCAGCAAGAGCGCCAAGACGGCTGTCTTCTTGCAATTCTTGAGCGGGTCGCAGTGAATTGATAAATAGAATAATGGGGTCATTGCTCGTAGGCACTTGTTGCTTGGTTATACTTGCCCCTGCAACTTGTGGCTGAGCTTGGACAAAAGGTCCTTGGCGGTAATTTATAACAGCCATCACAGAGACAAAAGCAGATGACAGCAACACCATTCCGAGAACACGGAACCACATTTTCATATTTATATTATACATTAAAATAAAATATTTGTCAAAACTTCTCGTATACCACTCGCTTTTTTTTAGACAACCGGCTATTATTATGCATAAGCTTACTCTTAAGCACAGAGCCTATGAAAAAGATGACGAAAACACCGAAAAATACGACCAAACAAATACACTCACCAAAAGAGCTGGCCAGTGGCTTTCTAAGAATTCTCATACCAAAATCACGTCTTGGGAAGATCTTTGCGAGTATCGTGTATGGCTTTGTCTTGCTCAATATTATTGTGATGTTTGTTGTGGCGCGCTGGTATATAAGTTCTCAGAATAGTAAAGCTCTGGAATTAGGCGCAACTTTTGTCCCAAACTATGCGCGTTATTTAGGTGTAGACCCCAAGGAGACGTTAAGTGCAATGATCAATGATCTCAATTTAGACCGTGTCCGGCTTGTGAGCTACTGGAAAGATATCGAAACTGCCCCTGGTGTTTATAACTTTGACGAGCTCGATTGGCAGTTCAAAATGGCCGAAGAACACGGCACCGATGTAAGCCTTGCAATTGGGATGCGTCAGCCTCGTTGGCCTGAATGCCATGAGCCAGGCTGGATTGATGCAGCTCAGCCACGAGAACAGTGGCAACCACAATTAGAATCTTTTATGAGTGCCGTTATCGAGCGCTACAAAGACAGTCCTGTACTCGTAAGCTACCAACTAGAAAATGAATACTTTTTGAACGTCTTCGGAAAATGTAAAAACTTTGACAGGCAACGCCTTGTTGACGAATACAACCTTGTGAAACGGCTTGATCCAGACACAAAACTTATTATTTCACGGAGCAATAACTGGACGGTCGCAAGTGGCTTCCCAGTCGGCAAGCCTCGGGCCGACGAATTTGGAGTTTCAGTCTATAAGCGAGTGTGGGATGTCACTTTCACGAAGCGCTATTTTGAGTATCCAATTCCACCCTGGTTTTACTCAGTATTAGCAGGTGGTGGCAAGATATTAACAGGTAAAGATCTTATGGTGCACGAGCTTCAAGCAGAGGCTTGGACACCAGACGGCTATGAAATATCTAATGCTCCGGTCGACGAGCTGTATAAGTCTATGAACCCGGACCGCCTCAAAAAGCGCATTAAATATGCCGCCGATACTGGCATGCGCACCGTCGATACGTGGGGAGCTGAATGGTGGTACCAAATGAAGGTCAAACGTGGTGAACCAGAACTGTGGAACACGGCAAAAGAAGAATTCAAATACTGGCGCGACCGCTACGACGGCCAATAAAATATCTTCAACATTTTTTTGTAATTTTGTAAATAACCATAACCTCTGTTAAAATAGTTATACAATGAAAAGTAAACAACTCCGCAAGAGTACGAAGAAAGCTCTTGAACAGAAAGTGATTCGCAACAAGCGAGCTCGTTTCGATTATGAGCTTGGCGACAGCGTGCTTGCTGGCATTGTTTTAAACGGTAGAGAAACAAAGTCTCTGCGACTCGGGCATGGTCAACTTCAGGGCTCTTACGTGACCATAAAAAACAACGAGCTGTGGCTGGTGAATGCGAGCATCCACGGTACGAAAGGAATACCAATCGTTGATACAGACGTAACAAATAACCGTAAACTCCTCTTAAAAAAGCGCGAACTTGAACGCCTCATTACTGCAAAACAACAAGGTCAAACAATTATCGCCACCGAGATACTCACCACAGGGCGCTTTATAAAAGTAAGAATTTCTCTCGGAAAAGGGAAGCGTGAATACGACAAGCGTCAAACACTTAAACGGCGAGACGACAACAGAAATGTGGCGCGTGAACTAACCCGCGTTAGCTAATAAGTGTCCCAACTTGTTCGCCGTTTACTATTCTTAAGAGGCCATTTTCTTCGTGTAGGTTAAAGACTACCACCTTTACGCCTTGCTCGGCTGCTAAGCCCATGGCTGATTTGTCCATGACTTTAATCTCAGGATTTTCGAGAGCCTGCTGATAGCTCACTTGCTCAAATTTTTTCGCGTCTGGGTGCAGGGCAGGATCGCGGTCATAGACACCATCAACTTTTGTCGCTTTAAGCACCAACTCACACTCAAGCTCAAGGCCAACGAGCACTGCTGCGCTGTCGTGTGTCGAGTAAGGTCGTCCAATACCGCCAGCAACAATAAGTACCCGCCCATTCTCAAGGTGTTTTTCTGCCAAACGGAATGAAAAGTTCTCGGCGACCTGTTCAGCATAAATGTTGCTTAAACATCGTGTCGGGACGCCGTTGGCTTCAAAGATATCCGTCATTGCCATTGCGTTCATAAGTCCTGAGAGCATCCCCATTTGGTCTGCTGTCACACGCTTAATACCGTTTCCAGCCATTTGTGCGCCACGCACCATGTTACCACCACCAACGATGATGATGAGCTGACAACCTGCATCTACAATTTTTTTTGCTTCATGTGCTATCCACGCAACCACTTGTGGATCTATTCCTGAGTCGTGCTCACCGGCTAGTTGCTCGCCGGAAACTTTGAGCAATATTCTTTTATACATTAAATAATAGTATAGCAAAAAATCAAAAGAAGATTAAGTAGTGCGATTCAAATCAAGTGCAAGCGTTTCACCTTTTTCAGCAATGTTAACGAACGCTGAATAAATTGAAAGACTAAGCGCGTATTCAGTTAGAGGATTCCGGACCTCTTCGCCTTGAGCAAGTAGAACCATTTGGTTAGGGTAAGAGTCTCCAATTCGAAATTCATCAAACTCTACATCTGTAAGAACACCTGGCTTTTCATAGTCTGGCCAAAGACCATTAAATGAAGCTCCCGACTGAGCCTTATATGATATATCAAAACCAGCTTCAGTTAGTGTAGGCACGACGAGACCTTGCACGAGCTTTATTCCGGCTGTATGTGCAAAAGTAAGCATCCCGAACTTCTTTGGAGCTCTTTGATCCCATTCTGGTAGACGTCCAGAGGCAATAGCTATCCCCAAAGGGCCCTGTTTCTCAAGCTGATTAATATAATAACCACGTTCAAACATAATCTATTATTATATTATATTTTTAATAAATAGTCAATGTGCTACACTTTATACATGAAGCTTTACTCATGGAACGTCAACGGCATCCGTGCCGTTTGGAACAAAGAACTTTTTCAAAAATTTATCGAAGAGCACGATCCCGATATACTTTGTTTGCAAGAAACAAAAGCCCAACCTGACCAGTCGCCGGTAGATCTGCCCCAATACGTTGAGCACTGGCACAGTGCTGAGAAAAAGGGTTATTCTGGAACGGCCATATTTTCAAAAGTTCAGCCACACGAAGTTCGCTACGGCTTCTCTGATGCGATCATGAAAAAATACGACTTCACCGATAAGTTCGGCGACCCAACAACAGAGGGAAGGGTGCTAAGTGCAAAATTTGATGACTTTTGGGTGGTCACTGTTTACACGCCAAACAGCAAAGACAAACTTGAACGCTTGCAACTTCGTCATCAGATATGGGACCGCGCATTTCTCGAGCATGTAAAAGAGCTTGAAGCAGATGCTCCCGTGCTGTTTTGCGGTGACTTTAACGTTGCGCACCAGCCTATAGACTTAGCAAGGCCAAAAGAAAACGAAGGTAAGCACGGCTACACAATAGAAGAGCGAGAAGGCTTTGACGCAATGATAGAAGCCGGTTTTGTCGATACATTTCGGCTTCTTTATCCTGACAAACCAGATTCATACAGCTGGTGGACAGCATGGGGCGGGGCACGAGAACGCAATGTTGGTTGGCGTATAGATTACTGGATGGCAAGCAAAACTCTCGCGCCAAAGATTAAAGAAGCTCAAATTCACCCCGAAGTCATGGGAAGCGACCATTGCCCAGTGAGCATCACTATCTAAACTAAGAAAAACCGCCACGCTGTCAAGGAGTCTCCTTGATAACGCAAATTTTAAGAAGTAACGATTTCTTTGATAATTCACGCTTAAGGTAAAAACTATACGCTTGCATAGTTAAGTATTGTTGTTTATTATGCTGTAAATAATGAGGAAAACGAGCTATGAGTGCAAGAGGTTCATATATACCCGGTATTAGTCCACAGACATTGAAAGATGCTGGCTTGGATGCTCACGGTGTAAGAGAGAGGCCCCTCGCAGACCTGCCAGAAACAGCAAAACCTTATGAGGTACCATGTGCACCAATCGTACTCAAACTTGGGTCCAAAGGACTTGAATATCTTTCTCTTGGGATTAGAGCTCATTTGCTCTCACAAGGTATTGGCTACGAAGCCGTCTCACCCGAGTTAGTACTCGTAGATGCGGGTAAGGCCAAAGAAGCGTTAACACCACGCGCTGCTCGACTTATGGACGGCAAAAGAAAAGCACCACTCGAAAAACCTCCGCACGAGATTCTACTTGAAAAAGCGGTTAATTTCACAAAAACAGACCTTGGAGGATCTTTTGGGCAACAAAGGCTTGTTGTTTTAGAAAGTGAAAGGCGAACTGTTAGGACGGATGGGCACAGTGCGGTAGAACTTTCCTTGACCGTAGATAATGGAAGCTTCATACACAGGAAAGGCCAGCACTTTGTCGGTGCAGCGGTTTCAGCACTAGAGACACAACTTGGCCTTCAGCGCAGTCATCAACATCCAGACGCGTTGCGTGTTCCTCTTGGCGTGATCCATGCTCCATATAAACAGACTAGAGATGTAGCTGAACTTGTGCAACAGTTTATGCCTGATCATCTATCTGTTGAGGGCATCGCTTTCGGAAATATCGTGGCTTAAGAGCCCCTCTCTACAGATATGGCTACAGGCAACAATACTAGTTGCGGTAGTACAAACAAGAATAGCTACAACATTAATGAAACAGTTCGGTCCTGAACGACTCACAGTAACTGGGATCAAGTTCGGTGAAGCTGTTGCCTAGGCGATATAGCTACGCCAAGCCTTAATGGATACACTCCCTGCAAGACAGCCGACTGCGACAGTTGTAGCATTTCTGACCACTGGTGAAAAACTCTCGCTTGCAACATAGATAGCCACTGGTGTTGATATATCAAATATCGCAAGAAGTGCTACGCTTTTCAATTTATCAACTGTCGTTCGAGTAACCGGGATCGTTTCTAAAGGGAGATTACTTTCGCTACTTGTCATATTTACTTTTATTATATTACGTTTCTTATCCATAAACACAAGCGTTATACTGAACATATATGCGTAAACAATTCGCTGTCTTTGACATTGATGGCACTATTTCGCGGACAAGCCTCTTGCAACTCATGGTGCGAGAACTTGTTGCGCGCGGGAAGCTAGACATTGGTCCAGGCAGAGAGATTGAGATTTTGCTTCATGACTACCGCCAACGTATTGGCGACGACAACTTCGGTGAATACATGAAGAAGGCCGTAGACATCATGTTTAAAGGTCTGCCGAAAGGCTTGCGCGTTGAAGACTACAATGAAATTATTGATGCAATCGTCAAAACATCGCTTACCAATACGTATGTCTACACTCGCGAACTAGTCCAAACGCTGAAGCGAAACAATTTTTTTCTTATAGCAATATCTGGCTCTGAAGTCCGAGCTGTCAGTACCTATGCGCGAAGTCTTGGCTTTGACGCATGGGTAGGGCAGGTAAGTTATCTTGAAAAAGACGGCAGACTTACCGGTGGCGTGCAAACTCTTACGCAAACCAAAGCGCAAATACTAGATATTATTATCAAAAAGTTTGACTTGCAGACAAAGGGAAGCACTGCCGTAGGAGATACTAGCAGTGACATATCAGTTCTAGAAAAGGTTGACAGCCCAATTGTCTTTAATCCTAACCAGGCTCTTTTCAAGGTTGCGCGTGAAAAAGGCTGGATGATAGTCCTTGAACGTAAAGATATGGTGTATGGCATGGTCAAAGAAAACGGTCAATACGTACTAAAGCAAGTGAACGTTTAGGGCAAATTCTGCTACACTACCACTATGAAGAGGAAGTTTGCGGCTTTTGATATTGACGGTACTATTTCGCGCAACGCGCTATTTTACCAAATTGTAGACGGGCTCATTGAGCATGGCTATTTGCCAAAAGACAAAAAGGACCAGCTGACAGAAAAGTTTGAGGCCTACAAAAAAAGAGCGCATAAACATGCGTACAAAGATTTTACTGCTCTTGCAGTTGAGGTGCTCAAAGATAATCTCACCAAAATTCGAGTGTCTGATTATCGCAAAGTTGTCGACGAAATCGTTCCAAAAAACGCTCATTATACCTACACCTACACTACCGAACTCATCGAGAAACTGCGAGCTGAAGGCTACTTTTTAATTGCGCTATCTGGCTCAGAAAAATATTCGGTCGACGTCTTTTGCGAACGACTCGGCTTTGATATTGCACTCGGTGAAGAATACTATGAAAAAGACGGCTTTTTTACTGGCGAAGTTGAGCAAGTAGTGCATCGAAAAGAGATATTTTTGCAGAGGTTCATAAAGGAGCACAACCTTACACGAGAAGGCAGTGTCGCGATTGGGGATAGTGCTGGAGACATCACCATGCTTGAATTCGTCGAACGTCCCATTGCCTTCAACCCAGAAGACACTCTCTTTGAAACAGCAACAAAAGCTGGTTGGGACATCGTTATAGAACGCAAAAATGTTGTCTACACGCTAAGGGAAAAAGATGGATCATACTTACTGGCTTAGACAAACAGAGAAGGTGCTATTTCCGGATATTTTGTGGAGTAGGCCAGAGTCTAAGGCTGGTGCAGGCAAGCTTCTCATTGTAGGGGGTAACTTGCACGGATTTAGCGCACCGGGCACAGCTTATAACGTCGCGTTGCAGGCTGGTGCTGGCGCTGTACGCGTCCTACTACCTGAAGCGTTACGGAAAATTGTACGATTCTTGCTCCCCGATGCAGATTATGCTCCCAGCACGCCAAGCGGTAGTTTTGCAAAGAATGCCCTCGAGAGCATGCTCAGCGCCTCCGCATGGAGTGACTGCTGTCTCGTGGCAGGGGATGTAGGAAGAAATAGTGAAACCGCTATGATGCTGGAGTCTTTCGTAAAGCATTACAGTGGTTTGCTGGTAGTGACTCAAGATGCTGTCGATTACTTTCGAGAATCTCCTCAAGTTGTCATAGACAGGCCAAAAACACTTCTTGTTGTAAGTCTTGCGCAGTTGCAGAAACTATTTATCCATACGCCAACCATAATTCCCATCCTCTATTCTATGTCTACCCCCCAGCTTACTGAAGCTCTCCATGAATACACCAAGGAGCACGCGCTCCACATTATGGTAAAGCACAACGACCTCATCTTTTTTGCTTCTAACGGGCAGGTAAGTACCACAAAATACGATGAAAAAATCTGGCGTATCACACATGCGAGCCGTGCAAGCGTATTCTGGCTACAGAACCCCGCAAAACCTTTTGAAGCAATCACCACAAGCATTCATCCAGATTCATTGCTTGCAGATTGATAATCACCTCAGTTCTCGGTATAATATCCTATAGATACGATAAGCTTAATTGGGGCCGCCCTGGTGGAATTGGTAGACACGCCGGACTCAAAATCCTGTGAGCATTACGCTCGTGACGGTTCAAGTCCGTCGGGCGGCACCAAGTGAGCTTATACGTTAATCATTCTTAAAGCTGTGCGCATTACGCTCGTGACGGTTCAAGTCACGCCTGCCCGGCACCAAGTGAGCTTATACGTTAATCATTCTTAAAGCTGTGCGCATTACGCTCGTGACGCTTCAAACACCGCAAACTCGATGGTATACTTAAACAGATTATGCCTGATTCTCCCGACGACACCGCTCACACATCGAGCACTCAAAACAACGACGATCTTCTTGCTGAACTGCGCGAAAAAACTGCCCGATTAGCAGCTCAGGTAGGAGGGAAAGAAGATGCTCGAAAGCACGTGCTTGAGCTAGCCCCTACGCAGACTGCCGATGAAGATGTTATTAACGCACTTATGGCGCCAACCAACAGAAACAAGCAAAACAAGAGTGCGGCTGGCAGTACGGAGCGAAGCGGCAACCCCGCTGTTGAGCTTGTACGAGAGAAGCTTTCAAAACTCTACGGCAAAGAGCCGTCTGCAGAACGAGAAGCAGAAGAAGCAGAGCTTGTTGTGCATCGTTCAAAGCACCAACAGTTCATGTATGAGCTCACCACTTCAGGAAAGTCATTGGCAGACATACAGACAGAATGGCACCACTATTATTTGGCTCTTCCGGACGAAGAAAAACACCAGGTATGGCGGGAATTCTACGAAAACCAGGAAAAGTTCTCTAAACACCCCGCAATAAAAAAATCCGACCCAAAAGCCGAAAAACAGACCGAGCACGTCACCCTCCCGACCTTGCCGACACCTCACAAGAGACTCGTAGAAACGCCTCCTGACCAGCGCACTATAGGCGAGGTGAAATCACAACTTTTTGAAAAAATAAATGCCGGTGGGAAGCTTACACCGATGCATCATGTAAAATCGCTCCTTTTTGGCTTAAGCCTAGCTGCCTTCGTGGGGCTTCTTGTTAGCTTCACCCTTTTTAATGAGGTCTTTATCGCGCCGTTCATAAGCCCAGCGCGCACCGTAAGTGCAACGCCAATTATTGGTTCTCAAACTGGTGAAGTAGGTCCCGAGTCAAAAATTATTATCCCTAAAATAAACCTTGAAGTGCCGGTTGTGTTTGGTATGAGCACCGTGGCAGAAGCAGATGTTCAAAAAGCACTTGAAGATGGGGTAGTTCATTATGCAAGCACCCCAAACCCTGGAGAGCAGGGGAATGTCGCAATTGTCGGCCACTCAAGCAACAATATACTAAACTCCGGAAAATATAAGTTTGCCTTTGTGTTGCTAAAACGCCTGGAGAACGAGGACACATTTTTTGTACAAAAAGATGGCATACGCTATACCTACAAGGTATACAAAAAAGAAATAGTGAGTCCGGATAACGTTGCGGTGCTTGACACGCAAGACAAGCCGAACACGATAACACTAATCACTTGTGACCCGCCTGGCACATCGCTTAACCGTTTAATCGTAGTTGCCGAGCAAATAAGTCCCGACCCAACAGGCAACAAACAAAGCACCGCTATAGCACCGTCAAGCGAAGAGACAAACAAGCTCCCATCAAACGCACCAACACTGTGGTCACGATTATGGCCTTTCTAGGCTACCTGTCTGCTTGAGTTCTCATATAATGCCTGAGCAAGGGAGGCGTTGTTAGTCCCTCAGGAACAGCACCTGTAGTGTAGAGCAAATCCATCGTTCGGCTAAAATAGCCTTGCAACGCCCCCGCACCAGCAACCAGCTCATAGTCATTACTTCCGTCAAAATCAACGATCTGTAGCGCACCAGAATCAGCCGTGTAGATGAGATGCTGGCCATCGACCCAATGAGATTCAGTTAGATCTCGCACCGGCACTGCCAGGTTAAACGTGTACGACCTATCGGCTTCAAATTCGTGCGAGGCAACCGTAGTATTGTTTCTGGCCATAATGACACTGGAATCCGCAGAAATATGAACTTCGTTTGGGGAAGTAACATTTAATACTGTTGTCGGGACGGGAATAGTTGAAAAATCATTTGCATCGAGGGCATGAATTGGGTCGTTATACACAATTACTCGATTATCTTTTGGCGTCCCTGTTCCCAGCACATAGGCATTCCCAAGCTTTGAGATAGCCAGCAAGTACACGGTGTCTTCCTGAATGTCTCTGAGCCTGTAACTCTTGTCAGCAACTTTAAGAAAAACTTCTACCATGCCATCTTTAGCATCACCTTTTGTCACATACAAAAAGGTCTCTTCGCCGTAGGACATATAGGCCAGAACATTGCTCAAAACCACTTCAGATGTCTTTTGTGTCACATCGGCACGTAAGACAGTTCCGCTTTTCTTGTCAAAGAGATACACGAGGTCGTTTTTTCTTGCCCGCAGTTGCACTTCACTAATTGAAATCCCCGGATAGAGTGAAGTAATGTTGACCGACTTCGTCGCATCTTCACGGTTAATAAGTACCGCCTCAACCCCACTTTCCGTAGTATATGTCGCCAACATGGTCTTATTGTCATCTGCCCAATCGACGACTTTCCACGTACCAGACTCTTTGGTTTTTAAGAAGTCAACAGGGAGTTGCAGAGGGAAAAGCTGTGCTTGTGTGCGCTCAAGATCAAGCACTTGCATAAGTAGAGGGTTTTCGTTTGAGAAAAATATTACCCAGCGCTTGTCGTTACTCTGACTTGTGAGTGACGGCGCCGCTGGTAGCGTAAGCAACGTGTCCGAGTCTATCTTCTCAGGGACCAAACGCGCGTAGGTGAGACGGCGTAAGCTACCACCCTCTAGAGTTAAGTTCCTCTTCCAGTATCTGTATCCATCGCGCTTTAGTTCGATTGCATAGACTCCTTCTTCAGCAACAAGTCGAGCGTCTGTTCTTCCTTTCTGCTTTTCGCCGTTTAGGTATATTTCAGCAGACTCTGGCTTACTATCCAGATAGATAAGGCCATTCTGTATGACCTCTCCTGTCTGTCTACTTATTGAATAGCCTCTGACGTTATACACTACCACTAGTGTCGCAATAGCTATCGCAACGCCAAGAAGTGCATACATGACTAATAATTGATTTTTTTTACGTCGTTTTTTGTTTGGGTCTAAGTAATCCATAGAAGCTTTTTTCGCAATCTTTTAACCTATGCAATATATTGTACCTTATTACCAACTGTTTAGCCTTGCCAAAGTTGGCTATTCAAGCTACGATTATATGAAGCAAGGGTAAAAGGAAGAAAAAGCGTGGGTACACAACACAGAGATGTTATTGAAATAAACGGCAAAAAATATGATGCCGTCACTGGCAGAATGATAAAAGACGAGCCAGCGGTAACTCCTCCTGCGCCAGAAGTAATCACTCCGGCAAAGAAAACGGGGGCAGTTATTGATGGCTTCACCAGAAGACCCGGAGCAACCGCTACACAAAAAACTAGCACGCCACACACTGGTATAAACCACAAGAAGCAGGTTCAAAAGTCAAAGACGCTCATGCGAAGTGCCGTAAAAAAGCCTGCTCCTGTCGTTGCCACTAAACCTGTAGAGACACAGAAACAAATCCACAAAGTTGCTAGCTCTACCACTCCAGAACGCCAGCATATGGCTCACGTTACGGTAAAGAACCCTATGGTTTCGCGCTTTGGAGATCATCAAGTACGAAGTTCTGTCGTGAAAAAAGTTGCTCATCTGCCGGTAAAACAAGCCTCCGTCGCACCACCTGTACAGGCACAGAAAGTCTCCGCAGTACGCACAACCGAGCAAGTCCATACGAAGCACCATGCAAGTAATGTCGCTGTTGCAAAAGCGCTTGCGCACGCAACATCACACGAACAAGTTGCACCACATGTGTACGCCAAGACCCGCCGACGCAAGCTTGCGCACCGCCTAGGCATCACTCCAAGAGCAATGGCAGTGAGCTCATCAGTGCTCGCAGGTGTCTTGCTTGTCGGCTTTTTTGCCATCCAGAATGTTCCTAACTTATCTATGCGTGTTGCTGCCGCTCGGGCAGGGGTGCACGCGAGCATGCCAGCATATCAGCCGGCTGGATTTAGTTTTAAAGGTCCTATTCAGTATGGGAACGGCCAAGTAACTATTTCTTTTGCTTCAAACACCGACGACAGAAACTATTCAGTCATCCAAAAAGAAACCCGATGGAATAGCGATGCGCTTCTTACCAACTACGTTGTTGCCGAAAATAAGCAGTACCAAACCTACGTAGACCGTGGTCGCACGCTCTTTATCTACGACGGCTCCAACGCTACTTGGGTAGACAACGGTATCTGGTATCAGGTCAAGGGCGATTCCAAGATGACAACCGACCAGCTTGTCCGCATCGCCGCCAGCATCTAGTCACCATGCAAAATTTACTATATCTAACCGGAGTAGGCGATGAACGAACTACTCATCGTCAAGAACGCTTTGTTGCTTGGCGTGGAAAAAGAGTAGGGTGGAATAACGTTGTATTTTTTGACTCAAAGTGGACATCACTTGAGCCAATAGACCAAAAACTATCTAGGCTTGAAGACACTATCGCATCCCTAGGCAAGCAAGCTACAACAGTACTTGCAATAAGTGCCGGTGCGACAGAACTAGTTTATTTGTTCCACAAATATCCCGAGCTTAAACGTGGCATTACTTTTGCAGGTGCTCCTCAAGGGGCACAAACAATTGGCGCTAAATACCATGAACGAGCACCACAGCTAGAAGCTGCGCAGTTACTAAGTGAATCAATAATCGCGGAAGACCCGTCTCTGTTCGCAGGACGTATAACAGTCTACCGCCCACTTAAAGATGAAGTTGTTGCACGGCCTCTCATGTCAATAGGGGATGCGTCTTTCAAGACTATTCCGATGGTTGGGCATGTCGCGTCAATTACGACAGCTCTGTTGTTTCAGTTTCCGCGCCCAACCGATGTTTAACTCGGTCTTCGCCCATGACTTGCATAATGGTCCAGAGGTCTGGCGTACGTGATTTACCGGTGAGCTGTAAACGAATAATTCCCGCAAAGTCTGCAATACCACCTTTAAACTTGTCAGGATTTTCTTTGAGTTCCTTACGGTCTAGGCAATAGCCAGCTTCGACGCCTGCATTTTTCATGTTTTCAAACCAGGTTTCTTTGTCTGCAAAGTGGTCGTAGTGCTTCAAGAATACATCAAGCGCTTCTTGCGCTTCGTCAGTAAAAGCGGTTTCATTCTCACATTGTGCAGTCGGCAAGATGTTCAGCTCAAAAATGTCATCATAAAAGTAGCCAAATTGTTCTGGGGCATCAGACCATTTTGCGACATCTTTCCGCGGTTTTTCTCCATCACGTTCAATAGCCAGCACTCTCTTTGTGTATTCTGGGTCTTCCATCATTGCACCAAAAAGCGTCTGATCGTGGAGTTCGCACCAAGCTAAAATCTCTTTATTAAAATGCTCTTGCGACATGCGCGCAATCTCGTCTTTTGCATAGTCTTCAACTTTTTTAACGTCCAGCAGAGGAGAACGAGAGGTCTTAAGCCGTTCCAGGCTAAACTCAAATTCAGATAAGTCGGCATCTGGATGTGCACGGTACCAGTCTTCAAAGTTTGAGTTAGCAAGCCCTAGCAGATAAGCTTTTATTGCTTTTAGTGGATAGGCTTGCTTCAGCCAAAACGCCACATCTGCTTCGGGGTCTTTGCGCTTTGAGAGCTTGCGCTTTCCGCCACCATTTGGGTCTAAAATCGAGATAACTGGTGTATGCGCATACCGAAACCGCGGAATATGTAGCGCATCGGAAAGCTCAAGATGAAGTGGGGTTGAGGGAAGCCACTCTTCACCGCGCATAATAATCGTAGAGCGCATCAAGTAGTCATCAACAACATGCGCCAGATGATAGGTCGGCAAGCGATATTCGTCAGACTTTATGAGCGGCACGTCTAAATCGTTTTCTGGAAGCTCCATATGGCCTTTAAGCACATCGTCAAACAACACCCGCTTAAGATGAGAGCCGTGAGATTTAAAACGAAGCACAAAAGGCTTTCCTGCCTCTAGTGCCTCCACCACTTCAGCGTCAGACTTGTTCCGCCATAGCGCCCATTCGCTATAGTATCCAGGGCGCATTTTTTTAGACTGCTGGTCCTTGACTGTATTCTGTAATTCTTCAGGGGTCGCAAAGCAAGGATACGCCCGTCCGGCGCGCAGTAGCTCTACTGCAAACGCAAGATATATATCAGCACGTTCGCTTTGCACGTAAGGCCCATAGACACCTTTTGTTGTTCCGTCTGCCATCAAGCCTTCGTCAGGGGTAAGTCCAAAATGCGCAAGTTGCTGAGCTATAAGCTCTTTCGCGCCACTTACTTCACGCTTTTTATCGGTGTCTTCTATGCGTAGCATGTACACACCGCTAGACTGATGAGCAACAAACTGGCACAGTTGCGCGGTAAATACTGTCCCGATATGCACAAAACCCGTTGGAGAAGGGCAAAGACGAGTGACCTCTGCGCCACTATTCAGTTGACGCATAGGGAACTGTGCTTCCAAAGACTCTCGCGTAGGCAAGGCTCGTCCGCCAGTCAAAAGACTGATTATTTTTTCTTGTAGTTGTGTATCCATTTCACCTATTGTAACACCGTATTGTTTTCCAATAAAAAACAACGTAAAATAAACCATAACTACTATGGATAAAAACAAAGATAAACCTTTCGGCGACGTCGTCCCAGACCCCACTACAGAACCTGTTATCGTAACAAAGAGTCATCGATTTGCTTCGATACACACCTTTTTACGTCAGTTTTTAAAAAAGCCTACAAAGAAGCACGTTATAGCAGTTTCCGGCATAAGTCTCGCAGTGCTCGCCATAGGACTTGGGGTACTACGACTGTTTGGACCAAAGCCAGCCAAACCAAATCCTGTTCCTGAAATCACTTCAAATTACGTGCCTCCTGTAGCAGAACCGGTGAAGTTCTACTCACCACTCACCGGACTAGAAACAACCGAAGAGCTTTCAAAGCGAGCAGTAACGGGAATCATGATCGAAAATAGTGTAGATGCGCGTCCTCAATCTGGGCTTGTTGACGCAGGTGTGGTCTTTGAAGCAATAGCAGAAGGTGGCATCACTCGCTTTCTCGCCCTTTTTCAAGAAGCACAACCGGACTACATTGGCCCCATACGTTCAGCTCGCCCTTACTACGTACGCTGGGTTTCCGGCTTTGACGCTGGATATGTACACAGCGGTGGGAGCGGGGAGGCACTTTCACTCATTGGAGCGCTCGGCGTAAAAGACATGGACCACGGAAAATACGGCAGTCGTTTCTTTGATCGTGTGAGTAGCCGATACGCTCCGCATAATGTCTATACCAGCATGGCTCGCCTTGACCAGTTGCGTGCAGAGAACGGTTTTAACGAGAGTAAATTTACTGCATTTGAACGCCTGAACGACACCAACAAAGCAGAAGCGACAGGCACCCCGGCAACAAGTATCTCGTTCGATATATCGAGTGCACTTTACGACACGAGTTACCGCTACGATGCTGATGCGAAGGTCTACAAAAGAAATCTAGCCGGCGCCGCTCATAACGACGAAAGGACAGGCAAGCAAATTAGCCCCAAGGTCGTGGTAGCGCTCTATGTCCCTTACAGCATTCATCCCGATGGCGTACATAGTGTTTACCAAAATGTCGGGACAGGCAAAGCGCAATTCTTCCAAGATGGCGTCATGACAGAAGGTTCGTGGGAAAAACCTTCAGATACAGCAAGCCTTGTATTTAAAACTGCTTCGGGCACCCCTATGCCACTTGAACCAGGCCAAGTATGGATTACTGCTATTCAGGAAGGAAGAGTCACCTACACTCCTTAAAAGCACATGGACTACTCAAAACGCCTAAGCCAACGACTTGTCATAGTCACGAGCATTTTGCTCTTTGTCTTGTTTGCGTTTGCCTGTGCGCTATGGGTTGTCTCTAAAACAATTTTTCCTGATGACGAAGCGCTGCGAATAAGTATTTGGGCGCTCCTTACTCTTTCAGCATCCGTAGGAATCGCACATCTAGCGATAAAAATAGCGCTAAAACCGCTTAACATGCTTTCGGACATTATTGTCTACATAGGCCACAGCTCCCGTGGTGGTGCCGCGCCCGTTCCGGAATCGCTTAAAATCGGCAGAGAAATGATAGTAGCTCTTGCGGCTCAGGTATACGACCTTGCAAGCATGACAAAACAGTCGGCAACACTTTCACCGGCCGAGCAAGCATCAGTCGTCGCCGAGAGTCCTGGCAAAGCACCGCTCGCTATTGACCTACTTGCGGTGCCCATTATCGGTATCGATGAGCGCCAAAATGTCACTATGATTAACAAATCTGCACTCGCATACATAGGCCAAGAGGCGCCCAACGTGCTTGGTAAGCCACTCTATGATTCAGTTAAACTTTCGTTTCGTAATGGCGAGACATTTGAGATGTGGCTAAAAGACAAGCAACAAAACACCGTTCATGATTCGCGTCAATGGGATCGTGTACGCATTACCGACGACATTGGTGCGGTAAGCAAGCAGTTTGACATGGTTGCAAGCTACGCAAAAGCAAACAGCTCGGGGAGTGAGGCACTTTTGGCATTATTTGATCGCACCGAGCAATACTCTCGTGATGATCAAGAAACAGCCTTTGTGGCACTTGCTGTTCACGAACTACGAACGCCTCTTACTGTTATGCGGGGCTACATCGAGGTGTTTGAGGATGAGGTTGGCCCTACGCTCTCCCCAGAGCTAACAGGCTTTATGCACAAAATGCAGGCGAGTGCGCAACAACTAACAGCTTTCGTCGGTAATATCTTAAATGTCGCTCGAGTAGAAGAAAATCAGCTCGTTCTTTCTTTACAAGAATACAACTGGCAAGAAATCGTGAAGGTGGCAGTCGAAGACTTGTCACTGCGCGCAGGTGTTCACGGAATCCACATCGAGACAAATATCGCTCCAAATCTTCCTACGGTAGCCGTGGACAGAATTAGTGTTCATGAAGTCATCAATAACCTTGTTGATAATGCCATTAAATACTCAGACAAAAGTGACCGGATAATCATTACATCGTTCCTTAACACAGACGGCTTCGTAGAAACAAGCGTGCAAGATTTTGGCATCGGCATTCCTCCTGCCGTTATACCGGACCTATTTCAGAAGTATTACCGCAGCCACAAGAGTCGTGTACAAATTACAGGTACAGGTCTTGGGCTTTATCTATGTCGAGCCATTGTATCAGCCCATGGAGGTAACATTTGGGTCCGTAGCAAAGAAGGCGAGGGGAGCGTCTTTAGCTTTACGCTTCAAGTATTTGACAAAGTAAAGCACGAACAGGTCGACGGCCAAGATGGTATTATGAGAGGAGCGCATGGCTGGATTAAAAACCATACGCTAAACAGGCAATAAAACTATGGAACCAACACAACTTCCCGTCGCACAGCCTCATACCGAGCCTAAGAGTGTCTTCATTATTGAAGATGAACGGTTTATTTCAGAGCTATACACGCGGGCACTTACACGAGCTGGCTACAAGGTTTTTACCGCAATAGACGGCGAACTCGCCCTAAGAGAAGCAGTTACTCATCACTACGACCTTATTTTGCTAGATATTATGCTCCCAACGATGAACGGCGTAGATCTCCTCTACAAAATGAAAGACGAGAACGTACGCCCACCAATGACAAGCAAGATTATTATTACTACTAACCTCGACCAAAAAGAAGAGACTCGCGCCAAAATAGAAAAAATGGCCGACGGCTACTTGATTAAAGCCGAGATTACCCCCAAAGAATTAGTAAACTTTGTTAATCAAGTACTTGGAACTGCCTGATTTTTCTACTTGTTCGTCGCAAGATAGAGGCGTATAAACGTAAGTAGAAAAACTCACTAAAAAACTGCGGGGGAGTGTATGTCAAAAAAACACAAGATTGAACATGATACGGAGACAAAAGAAGAGCTTGTTTCTGATTCCGATACCGAACAGATGGCCGAAGCTACTGACACAACGGAAGAATCCGTAGCAATTCCCCAAACGAACGTCGCAGAAAGCAACGAGGTACTCAGCCCAACACAAGAAATTCCGACATCTCAAGACACTAACGCGCAATCGCGGAAACAACGTCGTAAATTGCTCAGACTAGTCAGCCCTCGCTTTATACTTTCCTGCTTCTCACAACGGAAGATAGTTCCCATGCTAGCCTACACAGCCGTGGGGTGCCTAATTGCACTCCTCGCAGTGCCTATGACGCGTTACAAGCTTCTTGGAACGGTGATTGGCCACAGCTACAGCATTGTCGTCGTCGATGCAGAGACAAACAAGCCTGTTACCGAAGCAACCGTGCGAGTTGATGGCAAAGAAAGCAAGACCGACAATAAAGGCTTGGCGTATTTTGCCAGCCTAAAGGTTGGACAAAAAAAGGCCGAAATAGAAAAACCAAACTACGAAAAAACTGCCAAAACTTTTTTTGTTGGGCTAAAGAAGCAGACAAAAAACCCTGAACTAAGCATTAAAGCTACCGGGAGGCAGGTTGCTGTGCTGATAAAAGACTACGTAACTCAACAGCCGTTGGCTAATGCGTACCTAACTTTTGAGTCATTCGAGGCGCGAAGTGACGAAACAGGAACAGCTTATGTGATTGTTCCGGTCGGAAAAGATACTGTTGAAATTTCACTGCAAAAAGATGGTTTTATAAAAAAACAAGTAAGCTTGCTCGTAGACGAGAGCGCCACGCCAGTCGAGGGTAACACGTTTACACTCACTCCCAGTGGAAAAATCTATATGCTCTCAAAACAATCGGGAAAGATTGATGTCGTAAAGACAAATCTAGACGGTACAGAACGGGAAGTCGTCCTCGGAGGTACCGGCTTTGAGCAAGATCAAAACACCGTTCTAATAGCAAGCAGAGACTGGAAGCATATCGCTGTCTCGTCTGTTCGTGGCAAGGATGGCAAGCAGGCAATTCAATACATAAGAACGAGCGACGATAAAATAACTGTTGCCGACGAAGGTGATGCCTCATTCAGCTTAACAGGCTGGTACGGCGACAAACTTGTGTATATCGTGAACCGCAACGTTGAAAACGAGGCAGAAAAATACAAGCTTAAATCATATGACACAGAGACGGGGAAAATTACCCTTCTCGACAAAACCAATTACAAAGACAACGGGTATAACTGCGACAAATACTGCGGTGAGGACATCACCAACGACACTATCACCTCTGCGACACTTATCGACGGCGGAGTGGTGTACGTATACCAATCTTATGGAAAGAATCTTTCTATAGCGAAGGTCTATCGAATAAAAGTTAATGGAGAAGAAAAGAAAGAACTCTTTGCTATCTCTGACCGCTACATCAACAATCTTATAGGCTGGAACCCAGGAGAGGTCTACTTTAGCTATTACGACTACCAGTCCCAAAAAGAACACTTCTACGAAGCATCCTTCACAAAAGATCTGGCTCAAGAGGTGACCGACCCTGTAGAAATAGCTACAGCAGGCAATGGTACGTACAATGCTTATTTGCTTTCTCCTGACGGCAAAAAAACCTTCTGGACCGAGTCAAGAGATGGCAAAAACGTCTTCTTCACCGGTGGTAAAACTGGCGACGATCCTAAAGAGCTCTTTAGGGAAGCCGAGTACTCTGCCTACGGCTGGTTTACGGACAACTACTTACTGGTGACAAAAAATCAAAGCGAGATGTACATCTTAACGGTAGATGGTACAACTCCAGTAAAAATAAGCGATTATCATAAACCGGCAAACGGCTACCGCCCTTACGGTTATGGATATGGTGGCTAAGAATATGCCTAAAAGAGCACAAAACCCTAGCGGGCAGTCCCAATTAGAGTCTGCCAATGAGCGACTCAGTGTAGAAATTGGCTACTTTGGTAGCACAACCATAGACCCAACAGAATTGTTCGCCGATCCCACGGATCCAAATGTAGATGACGGAGCAGAACTCGTGCAACTCCTCCAGGAACGCAGACAACTGCAAGAACGGCCCTGTTCTTTGCCTGGTATGCCGAGCAGCGTACATCCGGTTCAACTATAGTCAATCATACGTGGTCAGATTAAGACCCAGAGCAACATCTTATGCTGCCATAATTCAGGTTAGTAAAAAGGTGTTGATGCAGGCACCGATAAAATTCAGAGAAATTTTCAGATAGATTCTTTTCAATCGCACAAGGAAGTAATTATGGCTCTTCTCAGTTCTCTATACCTGTATATTCTCTACCTCTTTCTTCACGTATTATAAGAGATGCTTTGAGATAAGTCCTTACACATTATCGACAGAACTAAAACTATTAATTTTGCACGCAGCTTATATCAATAAACGCGGCTGTAGCATTTTCAATTTGACAATAAATACCGTCCTTTTTGAGCAACTGATAGGTATAATTATCTGATGGACCATCTAATTCATGTGAATCGACTTTACTAAATCCAAGTTCTGCGACAGCAAAATCAACCAAATCGTTAGCAATACGTGCATGATTCAAAACATACTCATCATACCCATCGTAATCATTTGTCACTCTGTCTAGGCGATATCTTTTAGAATGTCCCTCATCTGACTTTTTTTGAACATATTCACCATTTTCTTTAATTTCTACAGGGTCAGCATCACCTGTAAGTGTCTCAACCTTATACTGTGCATTAGGAGATGCTGTTTGGTTCTTTGAGTTGCTTTTAAGTCTCTGGTCAAACGATAAAATAATATCAGCTATGTTGTCACTTTTTATTTGCGTTTTTTGTTCAGGCTGCGTTGTCGGCTGACTTTGCAACGTCTGGGCTATGTCGCTACTTGCTTCATCCTTATTACTATTTTGTCTGTCATATACTAACCAGCCAGCAGTACCTATGAGCCCAACTGCTACAACTATTACGAGGACCTCTACGACACTAAATCCTTTTTGAGTAACTTTCATTTTATTCTCCTTATGATTATGAGTATACTACTTCTGCTTCTCGCATGAAAAAGCAAGTAATCTCAGTTTCACTTTAAATTCAAATAAGAAAGATGCGGGAAGCGCCTGGTGTCGTTCTAGGCCAAGAAAAAAGACCAGCGAAATGCTGATCTATTTTCTTGGTGACCTCAACGGGAATCGAACCCGTATTGCCGGGATGAGAACCCGATTTCCTAACCGTTAGAAGATGAGGCCTTCTGAATTTGTAAATAAGTTTATTGCACAAATTACCACCGTTTGTTTAGCGTCTAACGGTCAAGACGATTTCCTACTCGCATTTTGCGAGCCTGTCGCCACATCTTTGAAAACAAGTTTTCAAGAGTGGTCTCCCTTGCGAATTGTCACTGACAATTCTCACTTTAGAAGATGAGGCCACGTAGGTGCAGATTATACCAGCTAACAGAGAAGAAGTCTAGCTCTAGCAAGATGCTATACTATGCTTATGATTATAACAACTTTATTTCTTTTACATATTATTAGTGGCGTTTGTGCATATGGAGCAGAATTCTTTTTTGCCAAGCAGGGCAAAGCAACACGCGTACCTCTACTTATTAGCCTTTCTATCGTTTTTGGCACACTCCTTGCCGTGATGACTCCTCGCATCTCGTCTACCAGTGTCGCCATTCATGCTTCTGCCTACATAGTGCCTCTTATTCTTGTGCACTACGTAAGACATAAAACACTCGCTCCCCAGCACATAAGAATACTCAGCATAGCCTCGCTATCACTCGCACTTACTGCTCTACTGGGCTACTAATTCGCCTAGGGACGTTTTACTCGTCGCTTTCGTCTTCTATTTCGTGGCCGATAATCTCTTCTATCAAGTCCTCAATGGTGACAATGCCGGCTATAGTATCGTCACGCTCAACAATAAGCATATGTCGTTTTGCAGCGATAAATTTACGAAAGAGCGTATCAAGAGCCGTCATTGACCCGATAGTGACGGCTTTATGCTGAGGAAGCTCAGCTACCGGCCACGGACGTTCATCGAAGTCGATATCTACTAAATCTTTCATCATGATAAACGATAGGCACTTTGTTCCATCTTGACTAAAAATAGGGATGCGGCTCCAGTTCTGGTCTTTTATCTCATCAATGGTGCGCGAGTCAATAATAGACTGATCATGCAGATGATACACGTGTTGTACTGGGGTCATAATCTCGCGAACTTTTTTTTCGCTGAGTTGCAACGCGTGTTTTACAATCTCGACTTCGTCTTCGTCTAGTTCGCTCCCTGGGCCGGTGTGCTCAGATATTATCAGGCCAAGCTCGTGTCTCGTGTGTAGCACCGCGCCAGTTTTACCTACGAGCGTGTCTAAGAGCAGTTGCAAAGGTTTCGTTATTGGATACGCAAAATAGCTTACAAATTTAATAGGTCCTGCAAAGAGTGAAACCGCCTTTACAGCTCTGCTGACCGCTATTGCTTGTGGAGTAATTTCAGCAAATATAACAAGCAATAGTGTGCTCACAATAACTGCAGTTGGGCCACTTAGACCATCGGAAAGCACTACTGAGGTTGCCGAAGCAAACATGACATTAGTAAGCAAAATTCCGGCCAAATAGAAATGTACTTTTTTACGAATTTTGTATGCTCGCTTAGCATTCTTGTCGCCAAGTTTTGCTTTGCGTCGAACATCTTGTAAGTCTATAGAGAGAAGTGCAACATTGAGCCCCGAACATATTGCTGACCCTAAGATAAGAAGTGTAGCAGCGCCAAAAATTTCTAGATTATTCATGTCTTATATCTGTAGTATAACAGCCTCTTGTAATACGATAATAAAAAACGGATAATAAACACAAGCGTTTAAAACGTCTGTTTTATATATGAGATTATTCTCAAAAAAAAGTCAGGGTGGGGGCGTATCGTTCCAAGATGAAAAGCAAAAAGCTGACATCATTATCAACAGCATCGACGATGCAGTTGTCTTAATCGACGCCCTGAATGTTGTGCAAGTGTTTAACCCAGCAGCAGCAAGCATGACTGGCTGGGCGCAGGCCGAAGCGGTAGGCCTCGACTACCGTTCAATTGTTAAATTTGCTGACGAAAAAGGAGTACTCCTCGATGATGCGCACCATCCTATACAAGAAGTTCTTAGTACAACAAAAGCTTCTCGCGACAACACCGCAATATTAGTCACAAAGGATAAAAAACAAGTATCAGTGGATATAAGCGTCTCTCCGCTTCTTGCAAAAGACGGCACCATCACCGGCGCTGTAGCAATCCTGCGTAACGTCGAAGAGCAACGCAAGCAAGACAAGCAACGAGCAGATTTTATCAGCACTGCAAGCCATGAAATGCGCACACCCGTTGCGGCTATTGAAGGTTACCTAGCACTAGCGCTCAATGACAAGGTGGCAAGTATTGACGCAAAAGCCAGAAGCTACCTCGAGAAAGCGCATGCCAGCACCCAGCACCTCGGTAAGTTGTTCCAAGATCTCTTAACAAGTGCAAAAGCAGAAGATGGTCGGCTCACAAATCACCCGGTTATTGTTGAGATGGGGGAGTTTGTCGAGAAACTTGTCGAAGATTTACGCTTCACCGCAGAAAAAAAGGGCCTTCTGCTAGAACTTCTTATGGGTGGACAGAGTATGGACACCAAAAATATTGATGCCAGCAAGCATCTTGTACGCCCGCTTCTGTACGTGAGCGTGGACCCAGACCGCATTCGTGAAGTAATCACGAACCTCTTTGACAATGCAGTTAAATACACCGAAAGTGGCAAGGTTTCTATAGGTATCACCGGCGATAACCAAGTAGTGCAGTTCCGCATCTCTGACACTGGTCCTGGCATTCCAAAAGACGACCTCCCGCATTTATTCCAAAAGTTCTACCGGGTAGACAATTCCGCAACACGTACGATTGGTGGTACTGGGCTGGGGCTATACATTTGCCGTAAGATTATTGAGCTCTATAGCGGACGAATATGGGTAGAGAGCGAAGTAGGACAAGGTAGTACGTTCTACATTAATATCCCGAGAGTGGAGAGTGCCAAGGCAATGCAACTGGAAGCACAGGAAAAGAGTCAACAATCAGAGCTAGATACTACAACAATCGTATAAGGTATTCACAAAGGTAAACAACTAGTATTTTTATGGTATAGGATGATACAATGCAACTAATGCTTAACACGGTGATTCAAAAGGAGAGGGTTCATGGCTAAGATTCTACTGGTCGAAGATGATAATAATTTGCGCGAGATTTATGAAGCGCGTCTTATGGCAGAAGGGTACGATATCGTGTCTGCAAGGGACGGCGAAGAAGCGCTTACTGTTGCAATAAAGGAAAAGCCTGACCTTGTTATTTCTGACGTTATGATGCCAAAAATTAGTGGTTTTGACATGCTCGATATTCTTCGTACGACAGAAGAGACGAAGCACGTTAAAGTTATTATGATGACCGCGCTCTCGCAAGCCGAAGATAAAGCCCGTGCAGAAAAACTTGGTGCAGACCGCTACCTTGTTAAATCCCAAGTTACTCTTGAAGATGTCGCGAAAGTAGCAAAAGAAGTACTTGAAGGTAGTACATCAGACTCACCAGCACCAGCCGTCCCAGCACCAGCACCAGCCGTCCCAGCACCAGCTCCAACGCCTGCACCTGCTGTTGCAGTACCTGCGCCGGTAGCTGAGCCAGAAACTAGTCCTGCTGTACCGCCAGCAGTAGCCACAACCTTACCTACTGAAGCACCGGTTGTTGAACCTACTGTCACACCTGCACCAGCACCAGCCGTCCCAGCACCAGCTCCAACGCCTGCACCTGCACCAGCACCCGAACCTACGGCACCTGCTGTTGCAGTACCTGCGCCGGTAGCTGAGCCAGAAACTACTGACGAGCAAGAAATTACCTCACCCGCATCATCTGTCATGGATAGCGAAGAACAAGCTATCGCAAAACAACTTGAATCAATTATTGCCCAAAGTGTCAGCGGAGCGACTCCACCTTCTCCTGCAACAGCACCAGCCGTCCCAGCACCCGAACCTACCCCTAGCCCTGCAGAAGCACCAGCTCCAATTGTCGAGACACCCGAGGTAGAATCAGCTCCAGCCGAACCACAAAAAGCACAACGCAAAGTTATAGAACCGCTCAACGACGTGCATGCCGACATGAGCCCTAAGCTACATGAACTCGCCGCAAAAGAAGAAGCCAGCGAATCTCAGCCTACATCTTCTGCAACTGCAACACCGACCACTGTCGCACCAACGCCAGACTTAGAGCTACCAAAGCCAGCTCCAGCGCCAACAGAAGATAAAGTCGACCCAAATCTCATTGCACTTTAAGACCTAAAGACAAAATTGGAGTCCTATCCTCTCATGAGGCTAAATCGTTATATCGCTCAACACTCAACTTACTCGAGACGTAAAGCCGACGAACTTATTGCGTCTGGTAGGGTATTGATAAATCGCCAACTTGCCCATATGGGCACGCTTGTGAATGATGGCGATATAGTGCTCATTGACGGTGTTAAGCTAGCTTCTGAAGCGCCAAAAACTGTCGTTGTTCTGTTGCATAAACCGGTTGGCTATGTCTGTAGTTCAGACGGGCAGGGAGCACCAACTTTGTATGAATTGCTTCCGAAAGAATATGCACAGCTCAAGATTGCCGGGCGCCTCGACAAAGACTCGAGTGGTCTAGTTGTGCTTACCAACGACGGGCTACTTTTGCAGGAACTTACTCATCCAAGTAACGATAAAGAAAAAGTCTATCTTGTCACGCTTGCCAAGCCCCTTGCAGACGGTGCTATTGCTCAATTCGCAAAAGGAGTTGATATAGGCGATACACGCGTCAGTAAGATGAGCGTGCTCCCAAACAAAAAACCACTTACTTACGAAGTATCTATCCACGAAGGCAGAAATCGTCAAATTCGA
Organism: uncultured Candidatus Saccharibacteria bacterium; assembly: GCA_964536485.1. GTDB lineage: Bacteria > Patescibacteriota > Saccharimonadia > Saccharimonadales > SZUA-47 > JAGQMY01. Next base: position 20,268 of record CAZHXX010000003.1, on the reverse strand, counting down.
CGCAGCTTCGAAGCTCTTGGTTATAGAGTAGAAACCTTGCACAGAGTCAAACTCGGACACTATAGCATCGAAGGTCTTGAGCCCGAACAATACAAGAGTGAAATATAAAAGTATTTTTTACAATTTTGTGTTATAATAGTAACACTATGTTTCGTCTTGATTCTGCTCCTGTTTTTGGGCAACAACGCCCTGAACTCTATGATGAGGTCTTTTCTGGCATATATAGAGACACCGCTTCTGCTACAGACGTCCTAGAAGCAATCCGCGATTTTTTAGACAGTAAGGTTCCTCATTATTTTGAAAGTGCGGTTAACCCGCGACTTGCAGTTGAAATGGGCGTTGCCAACTGTATTGGTCGCTCCTTACTTGTCCATACTTTGACTGCACCTTTTACTCAACTAGAGCCACACATAGAATTTAGAAAATCAGCATACGGGTTGCATGGGAGGAATCATATAGTCTATGGACAGGGAAGTAGTGTAGCCCTTCTTGATAACTCCTATATTGAGGAGCCATACATTCCTGGACATCTCTCTAAGAAAGACTGTGTTCATATGGCAACAACATCACTTGCCTGGGGAATGAACCCAGCCCTGCCGCTTGATTATGAAGTACGACAACAGATAGAGCACGCCCTCCTAAACGAGACCGACCAGGAGTCTGTTGTCACCCAAGAGTTTGAACAACTTGTAAAGATGCCAAGTAGAGATGACGTAATGACCTTTTTGCTCTTAGGACGTAGTGCTGGAAATTTACTTATTGACGCTATTTCAGGTGCCGTAAGGTCAGAAGATCATCACACAATAATACAAAACTTTAAAGCCTACTGCACATCTGGCGTTTCGGCTTAAGAGAGATACAGGATATACTACTAACTAATGAGTAAATCAAACGTTCCAATCGTAGCTATTGTTGGCAGAGCAAATGTTGGCAAGTCCAGCCTCTTTAATGCGCTCCTAGGGCGCAGAGAAGCGATTGTTGCCGACGAACCAGGCACAACTCGCGATTCTATTACCGCCAAAGCCGAGCTTGAATCTGGCAAGCAGTTTTGGCTCGTGGATACCGCCGGGCTTAAAGACGCCGCAGATGCGTTTGAGCTCACTATCCAGGACCAGATCATCGAAGCAGCTAATGCTGCTGACATAATTCTTGTTACGGTCGATGCAACGACCATTATCACCGACGAAGACCGTCGCGTCGCCAAACTTGCGTTCAAAAGTGGCAAACAGCTTGTCTTGCTTGTAAATAAATCAGACAAAGCGAAGAAAGACCAGATTGCTCAGTTCGAAAAACTTGGCATCAAGCCAATGATTGCGACCAGTGCGACTCAAAAACGCGGGTTTGAAGAGCTCGAAGAAGTACTAGAAGAGATGTTGCCTCATGCAACTATCAACGAAGCAGACGACCGAGTAAGAATTGCGCTTCTTGGGCGCCCAAACGTTGGCAAAAGTAGCCTCTATAACTCTCTTGCTAAAAAACAGCAGGCAATCGTTGCCGATAGAGCCGGCACCACAAGAGATGTCAACCGCACACTCGTGAAATACAAAGGTCGCGAGGTAGAGCTTCTCGATACCGCGGGAATCAGGCGTAGCGGACGTATAGAGCGCGGTGTGGAACAATTCAGTGTCTTACGCAGTTTGCAGGCAATCGAGCAAGCAGACGTCTGCCTATTGCTCATAGATGCCAACGAACTTAGTGTAGCCCTCGACCAAAAAATTGCCGGCATGATTAAAGAAGCGGGCAAGGGCCTAGTTATTGTGGTAAGTAAATGGGACATCAAAGAAAAAGACGCATTTACCCGCGATGATGTTGCGCCCCAAATCGCCTACGATTTTAACTTTGTCCCCTGGGCACCACTTATATTTACGAGTAGTGAAACAGGGAAGAACGTTACCAAAATCTTTGATATTGTTATGGAAATCATGGAGCGAAGGGCCCAAACAATCAGCACGCGCGAGCTTAACACTTGGATGAAAACTGTTACCGACCGCCACCCGCCAGCGGGCTTGCGAAACCGCCAGCCAAAACTGCGCTACATGGTCCAAGAAGAAGGCAACCCTATTCCAGCCTTTAAGATCTTCGGAAGCCAAACACGCTTTCTGCACTGGAGCTATAGACGTCACATGGAACGTATGCTTCGCGAAAAATGGGAATACTCTGGCACACCAGTACAACTCTGGTTTATTGATAGAGACGAGCCAAAAGAGAAAAAGTTCAAAAACAACGGCAACCGCGACAGCGTACTATAGCTTAGCCACGGGCTCGTTCTCGAGTAATGATGGTCATCACTGAGACCGGCAAGAGACCTTGGGCGTCCACTTGCGGCTGGTCAAGGTTGAGCTTGTAGTTTGACTCGAGCAGGGATGGTTCTTTCACTATCTGACCTACTTTATGTCCTTGCGAATCGAAGATATTATATTTTGGATTGAAAAAGTAACCGCTAAAAATACCTACGAAAGGTATCTCACCCAATAAAGCATCCATTACTTTAACCCAGGCGTTATCTTCGCGCACTATAAAGCAACTCACGTTGTTCGCATCAATAATTTCATAATTAGCCTTCCAGATAGACTTCTTACCATTTCTTTTTACGCTTAGCTTTGCGTTCCCTTGAGTATCGGTAAAGGTTTGTACCGGAGAAAAATCTATCACTCTGTCAGCATTCAATTCGCCAACTGGGATGGTTTTTTCGGAATCAGCAAACAGTAAAATTTTCTCCTTCAGTTTAAACATTTCTTGATGTGCGTACAGCACAACTTTTCCGGTACTATCCGTAGCTGTTACTTTATTTGCTAGCGCAATTTTCTTAAAATTATAGGTGATAGGATACATACTTTTCCTTGTTTTATTAAGAGCATAATAATCGTTTCGCAATATTATAGCAATGCGACGTGTATACTGACTCTATGGCATTGTTTGATCGCAAAAAGAACAACTATTACGAATCTCAGCCCCTCTACACTTTGGGGAGTTCTCAGACAATCTTGGTGGTAGGTCTAGGAAACATCGGGACAGAGTATGCGAAAAACCGGCACAATATAGGTTTTATGACGCTAGATAAATACCGAGAATCACACGAATTCAGCGACTGGATGGAGAAAAAAGATCTTCAGTGCCGAATGGCAACCGGAAACGTTGGGAGCACTCGTGTACTGCTCATAAAGCCTACAACGATGATGAATTTAAGCGGTGATGCGGTCCAAAAGGTACAGCACTTCTTTAAACTGCAAGATGCAGACACGCTTGTTGTCTACGACGAACTGGACGTAAATTTTGGCACAATTCGTACTCGCAACGGCGGGGGAAGCGGAGGACACAATGGCATTAAATCACTACTTGCTCAGGCTGGTGACAATTTCGGGAGAATCAGAATCGGCATCGGGCCAAAAGAACCACCTGCTATGGACACAGCTGACTTTGTTTTACAAGACTTTCCAGACGGCCAGCAAAAGCATCTCGACAAAATCATGCGCGAAGCCTGCGCGCTTATAGACGAACGTACCGTTGGGCCACTCACCGAACATACTATGCAAGTTCTTTAGCTCTACCTAAGACGCTCTACGGCCCCGTCAGGCAGTAAGCGGAGTATTTGCGATGGTAACGCATTACCCAAATCACCCCCATCTATATACACGGCTACATCGTCACCGAATAGCTTTTTAGCGTCCGTGATAGTACTCACCGTTGGCTCGCCAGGCAAATTCGCACTCGTGGTAGCAAGTGGCCCCGTTTGAGCCAGGAGCTCTTGTAGCCAAGCGGGCTCCGGTATCCTTACGGCAAGCGATTTTTTACCCATATGGAGGTAATGAAGCTGGGGCGGGGCAGACAAAACAACGCTCACTGGTCCATGCCAATAGGCAGAAGCCCTGCCGAGTTCATTTGCATCAAACCCCATAGCAATGAGTTGTTGTATACTCCCAGCGATAATTGTCCCAGGCTTTCCTTCGCGACCTTTTACCTCATAGAGTCTTTTTACCACTTCAGCGTTAAGAGCAGAGCAGGCAAGCCCGTAAACCGTATCCGTGGGGAGTACAACTATCCTCCCTGATTCAATAGAGGAAGCGAGCAAGGAGATGTCCTGTTTATTGACCATATTTGCCTTATTATATAGCAATGTCGAAGAGAGAATGAGGCTGCGTACTTGGAGCCTCGGTAGTCGCTGCGTTTAGCACTTGTGCACCAAGGTCTGGTGCCACAGCAATACGCTGTTTTAAACCAAAAAGCTCTGCTGCTGGGAGCATCCACCCGTCACCAGTGTCAGTTAATGTATTTCCAGCCATAAAATCCCCTCACATTTATAAATTTATAGATAAGTAGAGACACTATACCAAATATAGTGACTATATTCTAGTCAAATCTTTCCTCAAGAGAAGAACCCCGTACTTTATAGGCTCGATCCAGTACCGTTTGTAGACCGTACTGGAGAACACCCGCACAGTGCGCAATGTATTTACGTGTCTGCGAAATAGCTCGACTGCCAGATCCTCTCTCTAGGGTGAGTGTGAAATCTGGCTTATCGAACTTTATTGGGTCCCCAAAGGCATATACGACAGGTAGGCCTTTTCTTAAAATATTATGCGGAGATCTTCCCAATGGCGACCTTTCATCTCTCGCAATAGTTTTTTGGTGTGGTTTTTCGCCAATTCTCACCTTGGACATACCAGCAACCGCATGCGGAATAACTAAACTACCATTTTCAATTGCAGTAAATATTGCTCCGCTCTGTAGAGTGTGAACGCTGAGCACATCATCGTAAATTCTTGTGCCTTCAACATATACAGTAACAATTCCTCCTCTGCTCAAAATACCAGCTTGTGCAAGAGCTACGCCAGGGATGTCAGGATTTTTCTTATCCACTGCAAACGCTCCAAGTTGATGCATTCCCCAACGTTTCAGAGGATTATCCATATTTGCTTCTTTTTTACTTAACGGCCTTGCATGATGAAAGCCAAGTCGTTCAAATACGGCAGGTTGGAATACTGTTTCTTCACCGCTTCTGTGGAGAGAAGTAATGATTAGATTTCCCGCCCCAAAGTCACCATTCTGCTGAGCGACATCAAAACCAGGGCTTGTATCAATCACTGGAGCTCCATAACGCGCATAACGATACGGCGCAATCAATGCTCTTCCTGCCCAATGAATAAACGCATTAGGAGAACTTTTTGCTATGTGTTCGTAATAGCCCTCGGGTATTTGCCAGCCTGAGGATGGGGTAGTTGGGGTAGTTTCTGCCATACAGTTACTCTAATATGAACGCAGTGGTAGAGCAACCTCAAGCATTATTCTTTTTAATTCCGAATATCGTCCCAAACAGATTTCTAAAGAGTACGATGCCGCGCTCTATTTCATCGCCTGTAATCTTTTCCCTTACTAATGCTTCAGTAAATTGAGCTGCATGCCCATCATCTCCGCCATCTACTTGCATATGCACTTCAATATATTTCATATCAGATGCGCCAAAACTGCTCATTCGTTCTCCGATTATTGGCATAGCACGAGTAGACCATGCTTCAACCGTGGCCATGAAGCCTAATAAGGCTTGAGGGCTACCTTCTCTCAAGACATCATTCACGTACGAGTCGACTGAAGTTCTATGTTTATTTCGCGGGGACACTACTTGCGCAAAAAAATTTGTAGCAAGCGCGCAGTGAGGACCTTCACCGTCCGCACCATTTAGCTCTTCTTTAGCATTCATTAAAAGAAAGGCATTTGTAGTATCAGTAAAAGACCCCTCAAGTGCAAGCCTGGCCGAAACCAAAGTTATTAAGGGCTGGTTTCCGACGCTGAAACGAGCAAAACTGTCCACAGTATACTGTGCGCTTTTCAATACATCCTCAACAGAGCTATCGATTGTAGGCGCATATTCTATCATTGCTACTAACATACGCTCAGAATCTGTCTAGCACAAGTAAATAAACTAAGAGCCTTTAGGAGGTGAGAATTGCCGGTGGCACTTTCGAAACGAACCTTCCGATAAAAACTTGTTTTCAATCGTGAAGTTCGGGGGTCGCAGTATGTGACTGGGCGCTGGTTCAAATAAAAAGAGCCTACAGAGGGGGTGGGCACCGCTGTAGGCTCTTTACACCCTTCAACCCACCTTGAAGGCCTTCTCTCTTCTGCTATCTCGCAAAAGTAGCACAAAAGAGCCCACTCAAAGGTTTGTCCGCATCGCTAAAGCCCAAACTCTAATAAAACGAGAGGGAGGAGCGGGGTTAAAGGGAATAAATGTTTTAGAGTTTGTAGCGCATCCCTATCTGGAAGGGCTACGTGCATAAAGGCGTGGAGGGTAACAACGACTATATGACAACTCTAAAACTTTTGAATTCGAACACTGTTTTAGTGTTAGAATTCAGGGGGTAAAAGGTACGTAATGCATCTATTGATGCTTACAAGTTGCTATTTTAGCAAAAAAATGTCTTTATGTCAATACTAAATTACATATTTGCATCAAAAGCAAGTTAGTATCATGAAAACTCTTACGCTTACTCCATCGGTGTTACAACACTTAGAAAAGCTCGGCAAACCGCTTGGGCAACTCTTTGTCGAGGGGACAGATGAAGATCTTTTGGCGTTGCCACGGGTTGCGGTAGTAGGGAGCAGAAAGCCTACGCCCTATGGGATCCAAGTAACAGAAAAGCTGTGTAGTGAGCTTGCCAGAGCAGGGGTGGTTATCATAAGCGGTCTTGCCTTTGGCGTTGATATTACTGCCCACAAAGCCTGCCTCGGTGTAGGTGGTAAAACAATCGCAGTACTCCCCTCGGGCCTCGAGAACATCTATCCCGCCTCTCACGGCCGAATCGCAAAGGATATAACTCGCAACGGTTTACTGCTGAGCGAATACGAACCAACCCATGTGCCACGATCATATGACTTTCTTAGCCGTAACAAGCTTATTGCAGGCTTGAGTGACTTTGTTATAGTAACCGAAGCAACGATACAATCTGGAAGTCTCAATACCGCCCAACATGCAAAGGCAATGGGCATACCCGTTGGTGCAGTACCGGGCCCCATAACCAACCAGCTCAGCGCCGGAGCGCATTCACTTATCCAGAGAGGTGCACATCTTATCACTTCTGCGCAAGATGTCCTAGACATGCTAAAAGTTAGGAAAAAGCCTCAGGCAGAAGTACTTGTTGGTACTACAGCGGTAGAAACCGCCATACTTCAAGCCCTTGAAAAAAATACTACCGACGTCACTGGGCTAGCCTTGCAAACAGGAATTGACGCACAGGAGCTCCTTATCGCACTTACTATGCTCGAGATTCACCAGCGCATACAGCAAGACACTATAGGCAACTGGCATCTGTTATAGGCCATCTAGATTTGCAAACAAGCTAGCAGATAAGCTAGACTAACGCGATTGTCATATATAGACCAATATGCGTATACTAAACAAAACGCTAAAGATTAAGGATCTTGTTTGAGTAAAAAGAATCTCGTCATCGTCGAAAGCCCTGCAAAAGCCCGCACTATTGAGAAGTTTCTCGGCAAAGACTATGTTGTTCGCAGTAGTTTTGGACACATCCGTGACTTACCAAAAAAGGGCTTGAGCATAGATAAAGACAACGACTTTAAGCCAACTTACGAGGTAAGCTCTGATAAGAAAAAAGTTATTAGCGAGCTTAAAAAGGAAGCAAAAACAGCCGATGTTGTCTGGCTCGCATCCGACGAAGACCGCGAAGGAGAGGCAATAGCTTGGCATTTATGCCAAGCATTGGGATTGCCGATAGACACGACCAAACGTATTGTTTTTCATGAAATCACCAAAACTGCTATAGAAGCCGCTCTTGAGAAGCCACGTCTTGTCGACACTCATTTGGTAGACGCACAACAAGCACGTCGTGTCCTCGACCGTCTTGTTGGCTACGAGTTGAGCCCCGTTTTATGGAAGAAGATTCGCCCAGGTCTTAGTGCGGGGCGTGTACAGTCTGTTGCGGTGCGTCTTATTACTGAGAGAGAGCGGGAGATAAAGGCATATGACGCGCTCAAAACAGTACGTGTAAACGCAGATTTACTCACCTCAACACAAGATATTCTTGGCACAGAACTTTCTAAAAAGCTTCCTACGATCGCCGAAGCGCGCGCGCTTTTTGAACACGCCAAAACAGCAACTTTTACGGTCACTTCTGTTGAAAAAAAGCCAGGCCTGCGTAGTCCATCAGCACCATTTACCACCAGTACGCTTCAGCAAGAAGCAAGCAGTCGTCTCGGCTACGGAGTAAAGCAAACCATGACGCTTGCACAACGCTTATATGAAAACGGGCACATTACTTATATGCGTACTGACAGCACGATTCTTTCTAAGCAAGCTCTTGGCGCCATTGGTGGCTATATAGAAAATCGCTTTGGTGCAAAATATTACCAGTTTAGACAATTTGCAACAAAGAATGAATCAGCGCAAGAGGCCCACGAGGCAATCCGTCCTACAAACATTTCTTCGCAAAGTGCCGGTGATGACGACCAGCAACGTAAACTGTATGAACTTATCTGGAAACGTTCTGTTGCCTCACAGATGGCGCAAGCAAAAATAGAAAAAACAGAGGTCATCGTTGCAATATCTGGCAGAGAAGAGACGCTCGAAGGGAAGGGCGAAGTCCTTGTGTTTGACGGCTTCCTCAGCGTCTACGGTGGTGGCAAAGAAGACAAAATAATCCCGCCGATCAAAACCGGTGATTCACTCACACTTGAGACTATGGTAGGGAAGGAAGTATTTAGTCGCCCACCAGCTCGCTACAGCGAAGCAAGTTTGGTGCGCAAGCTGGAAGAAATGGGGATCGGACGCCCGAGTACCTACGCTCCAACTATTGGCACTATTCAAGATAGAGGCTACATAGAAAAGACGGATCTCGAAGGTGAAGTACGAGCAGTAAGCGCGCTTTATTTAAAGAGTGGCAGTATCGAGGAAACGACCGAGCAAGAACGCTTTGGTGCAGACAGAAACAAACTCGTGCCTACCCACCTTGCGGAGGTAACTACTGACTTCTTAGTGAAGCACTTCCTTCCTATCGTTGACTATGATTTTACCGCCAAAGTAGAAGAAGAATTTGACCATATAGCCGACGGAAAAACAATATGGAACGCAATGATTGCCGACTTTTATGCTAATAAGTTTCGCCCACTCGTCGATGCATCCGATGACATTTCTCGCTCTGAAAGCTCACAAGCAAAAAAACTAGGCACCGACCCAGCATCAGGCAAGCCCCTTATTGCACGCTATGGTCGTTTTGGTCCTATGCTACAAATTGGCGAAGCAGAGGACGAAGAAAAACCCCGTTTTGCACCTCTCCCAGCTGGTACAACGCTTGACACCGTTACGTTTGAACAAGCCCTTGAGATGTTTAAGCTTCCACGCACCGTTGGTAACACTGCCAAGGGTGAAGAGATAAAGGCAAATATAGGCAGGTTCGGTCCTTACGTACAAGTTGGGAAGGAATACTTCTCTATAAAAGGCTACGACCCTCTCACAATTACCGAGCCGGAGGCACTAGAGGTGATTGCTCAAATAAGTGAGAAGCGCAAGCCTATTAAAGAATTCCCGAGCGGAATCGTCATTCTCAACGGCCCTTATGGTCCTTATGTAAAGAAAGACAAGACGAATGCTCGTATTCCTAAGACAACCGACCCAGAGAGCCTGTCTGAAGCTGATGCACAAGCACTCCTAGACGCAGCGCCAAAGACAAAGAAGCGCTTCACAAGACGCAAGAAGAAATAAGCACAAACGCTATCTGTAGGACCACTTTTCTAGATGTTTCACAACTTGTGGGGGAGGGGTGTATATTTTGTAGTAATATTCACATGCCTTTTTTCTGCAATTTTTGCCAAAAGCTGGTATTATAAAACTATAAGAAAACAATAGTTGACTTTTAAAAACTTTTGTTTTACAATAGAGTAATTATAGAGAAGGCAGGGCAGCATGGCTGACGCGAACGAACAGACGCAAACATTGAACCTAGAACAAGTTGTAACAGATATTCTCAACACTATTGATCGTGAACGAGAACGTGAAATTATTGCACGTCGTTACGGATTATTTGACCGCAAAGAAACTCTCGAACAAATCGGGGAACTACTTGGCATTACAAGAGAGCGCGTTCGTCAGCTTGAAAAAGCTGTTATGACAAAACTTAAGAGCGTTGCTTCAAAAGAATTGCCTCATATGAGCGAGATAGAAGCTGTTTTGAGCACTCATATTACCGATATGGGTGGCGTTGCACGTGTAAGTGATGTTGCAGACAAGCTAAGCAAGCAGGCGAGCAAAATTGACCATGCACGGATTTCTTTCCTTGCCCAGATCGCACCAAACTTGACGCACGTTGGTGAGAACGACCATTTTCATAACGCAGTCTCCCTTAAGGCAAAGCACACGGAGAAAAGCATTCGTGAGCACGTCGGCCACGTTATTGAAGCTATCAAGAAGATTGGTAAGCCAGTAAAAATTGAAGAAATTGCAGGGGCAATGGGGCATCCAGAAGCCAAATCAGTTGCTGCGCTCGCGTCTGTCAGCAAAAACCTTGCAACACTGAACGGTCGTTGGGGTCTTATCAAATGGCCAATGGTTAACCCAAAGAACATCCGTGACAAAATCTACGTTGTTTTGCACGAAAACGGCAAGCAAATGCACTTTGGCGACATTGCAGAAGCGATTCGTGAATCAGACTTCCGCCGAAAAGACGTCACAACACAAGCTATTCACAATGAACTTATCAAAGACAAGCGTTTCATTCTTGTTGGACGTGGCATTTATGCGCTTAAAGAATGGGGCTTCAAGCAAGGAACTGTAGCAGACGTCATTACCGATGTTCTGACAGAAGCTGGCGAACCATTGCACCGCGACGAAATCGTCAAGCGCGTTCTTAAGAAGCGTTTCGTCAAAGAAACGACCATTCTCTTAAACCTCCAGGGCAAACCACAGTTCAAACGCACCGCAAAAGCAACCTACACACTTGCTAAGTAAAATTATAAAGATTCTTTAGATCTATTATAATGGCAGAACAAAAATCTCAACCTCATGTCGTAGTTCCTGGGTTTATTGACGAATGGTCATTAGATACAATTGAAGCACTCATGATCGGTAAAGCTAAACCAGACTTGGGGAGATTTACAGAGTATCCTATGAACGACACCTCGCTAAGAGGTCAACTCGGCTCTCTCGGGATTAATAGTGATACAGGTCAAATCAATCCTCCTGACGCTGTTTTTCTTACTTATCTTTCATGTCTACCTATCGCTGATGCTATAAAAGGAGTATATACCGAGCTTGGATTAACTGATATGCCTCCTATATATGCAATTTTATCTCAAAGATACAGAAGCTGCAGGTACTTCGAAGGTAGGCTGAGAGATGATGATAAAAGAATAGCCGAGAGAATGTTTTCTATAGGGGTAAAATGCGCTAGATCCTAAAATATATGAACGTTTTGCGAACATTATTTTCTAGTAGGTATTTTAAATAAACTATAAGAGCATAAAGCTAAATATTTCAGTAAAGTACGATAAAAGAGCAGTGGGATTAAAATTCTAAAAACATTTTTTTAAAATCGGGAATCATAATAAAAATTTCCGTAAAAGAGCATGAGCAGAGGACAGAAAACGAACATAGACACAATGTCGCACAATGTATATTTTGCGACTCTATATAGATTGAAATAGTTGATTACAAGTACCACGCTAAACGGGGGACTTTTTGGAATGGCATGCTTAAAGCTAACTTTTTGTTATATTTTTCTTCGTAGATAGACTAACTTTTAAGGACCCGTTCGTTTCACGAGCCCACAAAGCGTCGTAATTAGTACTACTTGTATAGTTATCCACACTTCGTGTCGTGAAATGCTTGCTTTTTCACGTTTTCATATTGTGATACTACTTCTCCCCTGTTCACTCCCCTATTCCGATTATAATATTTGACTTTTGATAATTTATGTTAAAGAATATGCTTTTTAGATAAATTATGAACATTTTACGAACTATAGCAGAGTGGAGGAGAAGGGCCTTCCCCCGTTCTAATGCTATTGCTATCTAACGGACAAACACTCTATCTTCTACTCTTACGTCAATATACTCGGTAGGCTGAGTGGTGCCCTGCTCTCCGAGATAGGCAATCGTCTTTACCAAAGCTCCCACCTGTACCCCGCTCTCTTGCTCGGGAGTAACTTTTGCATAGTAAGGCTTGTCTTTAAAGCGTACTTTTATTTCACGTTTTTTTACATCAAATTCTAGCGATTGCACCTTTGGCCGAGTTGCTTCTGAGCCATCAAACTCTTTAGACAGTAGCTCTATAAGCGCCGTTTCGGATTGAGTCAATAACTGTGAGCCTACTTGTGGCGTGATACCAATCATAGAGAGGCTAGGCAAATCAATAAAATGAGCATTGATAGTCTCAGTAGTGTCTTCGGTCGTAACTACGCCAGCAGAACTAATCACCGAAAGTTTGTTTGTGCCCGTTTGAAGACGAGCAAGTGGGTTAGAAACCTCTAAGACAACCTGGAGGCGACGTCCGGCAAGAGGGATTATTGCTGTCGCTGCTCGTACTTCTGGAAGTTGCTTTTTAATTTCTGCTTCAAGCGCAGAAGAACTTAGGGTGGCTTTCGTAAGAAAAGTAGCTCGACTACTAAGTATGGTCTTAATGATTTGCTGATACTGCTCATTGGTCCTGTAGCTATAAGAGCTTCCTTTCACCCTCACACTCACCCCAGAAAGTGTTACATTGACCACAAGAAGGGCTACAATGGCACCAATAAACATCCACCGAGCAACGATACGCCCAACACTTTTGAGAGGACTTACAACTGCGTTCTTAGCCTCACCTAATGAGCGAGCTTGCTCGTTTTTGCCTGTTGCACTCGTCGAGCGTTGAACGCTCCGCTGTGGGCGATAATAACGAACTATCGGTGCTTGCGCTGAGGATGCAGAGGTATCGCTAACTCGCCTCCCCGCTAGTTCTTTTTTTTTACGCCAGTATAGTTTCATATTCGTTAGTTCATACCCATTACAATCCTAAGAGAAGTTCTGCAAGAAGCTTGGCTGCGTCACGACTCGCAAGAGCGTGTAGTTTTTGTCCAAGCTCTATGCGCTGCGAAGTATCAATAAGAAGCTCATCAATAGTTTTTGCCAGAACCGCTAGATTCTGCTCGTCTAAAATAAGTGCTGCGCCATTATCGCGCAAGACCTTAGCATTATGTAACTGTTGACCACCTGTAAGCACGGGGTTAGGGATCACGATACAAGCCTTTCCCTGAACGGCGAACTCGGCAACATTTGTGGCTCCAGCTCTAGTGACGACAAGGTCAGCTCCAGCACTATACTTATATAATTCTGTCGTAAAGTCTATAAGATGAACGCGTTCGCGATTTTCTTTAGAGGTAAACTTATCATACTCTTGCAGAGTTTCTTCATAGAGTTTTTTACCTGTGATATGAAAAATATGCCGTCGGATACTCTTGTGTAAAATTTCTTCAGCGCTCCGTGCCAGTGCTTGGTTAACCTTCTGAGCACCCAAGCCTCCCCCCACGCAAAAAATAACCTCATCATGTTCTCGCACGCCAAGTGCACGCTTCGCCTCAGCCATATCCTGGGGTGATACGTGTTGAAAAACAGGTTGCACAGGTATACCAACTTGCATGGTTTTATGTTGGTCATAAGGATAGAGCTCTGCCGGAAGTGCAGTAGTATTCTTTACTGCGTGCTTTGCCGTAAGGCGGTTTGCAAGCCCCGGAATTGCATCTGAATCATGCGTGATATACGGTATATGACGCAAACGAGCGGCGATCCCCACGGGGACAGAGACAAAGCCACCTTTAAGAAATATTGCTGTAGGGCGTTGTCTACCAAGAAGAAACCATGCCTCTACGGTACCTCTTACAAAACGGAAAAAGTCACGCACATTCAAAAAAATCGTCTTCACGTCTAGCAGGTGCCTTATGATGCTTTCTCCGTGGTAACGCCTGAACTTACCTGCAGAGATTTCAGCATGTTCGTGTATTGAACGGTGCTCGACGATATCCTTTAGGTTTTCGCCTTTTTGCCCTACAAACACCACAACAGCCGATGGGTCTTGCTTAACAAGCTCGTCGGCAACCGCAATTAAAGGAGTGAGATGCCCCCCGGACCCCCCACCGACTACCAAAATTCGCTTGCTCATGACAACCCTCTGTTTGTTCTATTATACCTTGGATAACGAGCTGGCGCGGAGCCTGTAGCTCCGTTGTCTGGTGAGTGAGGCGATAAGTCGGTGTAGCGAGACACCTGAAAAACGATTCCCATGGCTATCATGACAAAAATAATACTTGTCCCACCGTAGCTTACAAAGGGTAGAGTAATTCCTTTAAGTGGTAACAGCCCAATCATGGCACCAACATTTATTATCATCTGTACACTGAGCCACACCAGTACACCGCTCACCAAGATTCTGGCATAATCGGTTGACGCCCTTCTCGCAATCGTGGCTATACGACGATAGAGTAGCCAAAAAATAGTCAACACTGTTACAGAGCCAACAAAGCCAAACTTCTCTGAAACAATTGCAAAGATAGAGTCATTTGCCGGCTCTGGCAGATAGCCATATGCTTGGACACTCCGACCCAGTCCTTTGCCAAAAAGACCTCCAGACCCAATGGTGATTAAAGCTTGGCATGCCTGGTACCCTTCTGCCTGACAATCTGCTTCAGGGTTAAAAAACGTGGCAACCCTATCTCGACGATAAGGCGTACTGACAATTGCAATAGTGGCAAGCAAAGCAACAGAGCATACCACAAGTAAGATTCGCTTCATTGGAAGCCCTGCAATATATGCGCAAACTCCAATGATCGCCATCATTACTGCTGCCGAGCCAAGATCACTTTGCATTCCAGCAACAATCACAATAATAAGCCCTACAAGCACTCCTAGTGGCTTTAACACGTCAAAGGATTGCATTCTTCCCGCTTCCTTCATCCGAGACAGGTAATACGCTACCCATAGGACAATTGCCAGTTTTACTAATTCCGCTGCCTGAAACGAGAAACCACCAACTTGTATCCAGCGGTGCGCCCCATTTATCTCTTCTCCGATAAACCTCACTACAATGGCAATAACTGATGCAAAGATAATCACTGGCCATTGATAGTTCTTCCAGCGCTCGAGCGGCACGCGTGACGCAATAACAAACCCAACGATACCAAGCGCTATAGCGGTAAGCTGTTTGGAGCTAAAGTAATTTTCAGGTAAATTCTTGTTATTAGTAAGCCCAGGACCTATAGCGTATACCACTACAGCACCTATCACTAAAAGCGTGCTCATCAGTACAAGCAACATGTAGTCAGGTCGATGGCGCCTTTGTTGTTCGTTGCCCGATGCTGGACGAAATGTCCTTCTCTGCCCCTGCAATCGTGAGTTAAACACATTCATAAGGCGTACTTAATGCGACTAGGGCGCTCATTTTGGTATAGGGGAGAATGCATTTTCATGATGTCTGTTTTGGTCTTATTTTATCTGTTAATTGTAGCATTATTGCGCCTTATGTGACACTGTAAAGTTATCGATTAGCATGTTTGCTGTTGTCGCAAAAATCGGTCCAGCAGCCTTCGCTCCTGCATAGCCTGCTACTTTTGGTTCATTAACGCGCACCATAATCACATATTGTGGTTCATCTCCACCCACATAGCCGACATACGTGCCGTTAAACCGGTCTTCATAATAGCCACCTGCCGGATTTGCAATCTCGGCCGTTCCCGTCTTTCCACCGACGCTGTAGCCCTCTCTTACCGCAGGTTTATTATTTTTCTGGACAACATTGTTCATAAAACCAACAAGGGTCTGAGAAGTACTTTGCTTCACGACCGCAGAATTTTTAACTTCTGGCTGTTTTGCTTCAAATTGTCCATCAGCTGAGAGGTTACCACTAACGAGCGTGGGGCGATAGTAGACTCCCCCGTTCACCGCAGATGCTACGGCGGCCGCCATTTGCAAAGGTGTGACCGTCATACCCTGCCCGAATGCAGTGTTTGCGTATTGAATACCAAGGCCAAAGCCCTCTGTCGGGCTCGGAATAACCCCTTCTGCTTCGTACCCCTGCTCAATGCCGGTTGTTGTCCCAAAATAGTAATGGTTGGTCAAATAATCGTGCCACGCAATTCTTCCCTTTTCATTCAACTCACCACCACCCATCTGCATCAACAACCATGTCGCACCGGTATTAAGCGAAAACTGCAAGATATCTGACACACTTCTGGTGGCCGCACCACCGTCTTCTTCAATATTTTTTACCGTATAGCCATCAACCGTAAAATAGCTCGGGTCGTAATATGTTTGGTTAGGGGCAACCGAACCGGTATCCAGTGCGGCAGCCACGGTGAGCGTCTTCATCACAGACCCAGGCTCAAGAGGAGAGCTCACCGCTGGGTTGGTAAAAAGTGAAGCATCTTCGACAGAAGCAAACTGGGAGGGATCGTAAGTTGGGTAATTAGCCATTGCTTTAACCGCGCCCGTATGTGCCTCTAGGACAATCAGGCTGCCCGATGCACTTTTTGCATTCTCTAGGCCTTCTTTCAGTATCGACTCGACATGTCGTTGCATAGAAACATCAAGCGTCAGTACGATATCCTTGCCATCAACTGGGTCAACCAGCACATTCTCCCCGGTTGCAAGAAGCGGGACATTATTTCTATCTGTGAGCGCCTTTATCTGTCCAGGTGTACCTTTAAGCTCATTGTTAAAATACTGCTCAATACCATAATTACCCTCGCTGGCATCATTAACAAATCCAAGAATTTGGCCGGCAATTCCTCCTTGAATATAGACACGCAAAGGAACTTTCTCATTAGTAAAAATACCGGCAAGCTTCAGGGCATCTATTTTTTCTTTTTGGTCTTTTGTCTGTTTATTTGCGAGTACTTCGTAGCGGGTTTTTGCTTCAAGTTGCTGGCGTATATCATCAACCGATCTTCCAAGCAGCGCACTTAGTGCTTCAGCTGTTTTCTGCTTGTCTTTGACTATCTCTGGATCTGCCGTAATCCTATAGCGTGTCTCATTCAGTACAAGGGGCACAATCTCTTTGCCGTCGTATGCGTATATTCCACCCCGTTCTGCAGGAATTTCGTACTGTTTAAGCTGGGATGAGCGTGCTTGTGTCGCGTAGTAGTCAGCACGTACTACTTGTAAATAAAAAAGTCGCATCCCAAAAATGAGCGCGACAGTAGCTAGCAAAGCTGAGTATACTTTTATGCGTTTTGTTGACGATACTATGCGGGGCGTTTCCATCTGCTGTTAAGTATACCTCTTACGCTATGCTTATTGGATAGTAGAAGTAGGTGCAACAGAGACAAGTCCAGCAGATGCTTTTGCAACCGCTTCGGAGTCGACAGAACGCAGGCGTGCAGCGGTGAGTTCAAGATCTTTTTGATCTTCTTTCAGCGAGGACTGTTTTGTTTGCAAATCTTCAATCTTGTAGCTATAGGCGTTTGTTTTGGTCACTTGCGTAAGGTAGACCAAGCCAATAAGACACGTTAACACAATGAGAACAATCGCATTACTAACAGGACCAAGCCTGTTTGACTCATTACGAAACGATACAGCGTTCTGCCCTCTCGCGCTAAAACGTGATTTTCCTAGTGATAGTGATGTTGAATATGTCATATTTGTTTTTGTTTTGTAGATTTTTGGCCGGTGGAGCCGAGACAAGTAACACAAATAACTTGTCTCGAACTCCTTTTGGCCTGCTTGGACGCTTCTACTCAGCGTATAAAGTCGTCAAATAGCTCCTCTTAAAATAATGAGGTTAAGCTACTCTGACTTTTACTTTGTAGGAACGTGAGCTGGTTTTTACCTGTATTGGCATTTCCAAGCCCTGCCCTTCTTTTTTGTTTTTATTTTCGCTTGCGTACTGATCGTATCTTCGCACTACGAGCACGCGGATTAAAAACTACTTCATCTGGACTGGCGGTAATCGGCCCTTTGGTAACTTCTACCAAATGTGCGTCATACCTATCGCCTGCCACTTGTTTGAAGAATCGCTTTACAATACGATCCTCCAAACTATGAAAGGTGATGATAGCTAGTCGTCCGCCGGGGTTGAGCAACGTAATTAATAGAGGCAGTGCCTGCTCTATTTGCGTTAATTCATCGTTCACTTCAATGCGAACAGCTTGAAAAAGCCGTGTCGCAGGATGCGAGCGTGAATGCCCTGGCCAAACTTTTTTTGCAATCGCAGCGAGTTCTAACGTTGTCTCTATTGGACGCGACTCGATAATATACTGAGCCATACGTTTTGCCTTTGGCTCTTCTCCGTAATCGCGAAGTATCCGCACAAGTTTGTCTTCTGGGTAAGTATTTACTATCGTGTAAGCACTTTTTTCTTGTGATGGGTCCATTCGCATATCGAGTGGAGCGTCAGCGAGCAACGAGAATCCTCTGCTTGCGTTGTCAAGGTGCGGTGACGATACGCCTAAATCAGCCAAAATCATATCAAATGTTTGTTGATTTTCTGCGAGCCCTTTAGCGGCGCTCAGAAAATCTTCATGCCGAAGAACAACTTGTTCGTTTGTACCGAACAGGCCTTCAAGTACGCTAATTGCGTTTTCGTCACGATCAACTAGTGTTGCAACACCATTTGTTCGCTCTAAAATCTCGCCTGCGTGTCCACCGTACCCTGCTGTCATATCGAGATAACTCTCCCCTATTTTTGGGTCAAGCAACTGGATAGTTTCTTGCAGAAGCACAGGAACATGTTGATTTGTTTTGTTTTTGATTTTTGTTTGTGACATATCTTTTTATGTTTAAAGTCACCTAATCAGCAGCCAACTTTTTATTTTAATACGTTTTTGTTTTTGTTATTTCTATAGACGATGCGAATTTATGAAGGATTTTTTTAGAGAAAATTTAAAAAATTTTCAAAGAATCTTCGTTCTCATCTTGGCCATAGAAAAAGTTGAGAGACTTATGTGTGAGGTGGAGTTTTGGGAGGTGTTTTTGAGAAATGTACGAAGGTCTTTTAGAGTGTTCCTTATGATCACTTGTTGACTGCCAATTAGCTAACATTAAACGCTACAGCGATATAAGACACCTCTTCAGGGTTTCTTATCGCGCAGGACGCCAGAATAAATCTGTCATACCGGCTGTTCTTCCCGAGCTACAATAGCTACAAGAACAACAAAACATTTTGTTTTTTCTAATTGGACTTTTTTCTAAGTTGTTAAAGAGCGTTTACTATATTCAGCTGAATAGCTACTTTGCCATCAGCCGCCAGTAACGACCAACACCAACCACCACGACATCCCTATCGATTCCCGCATATGCAAGCAAGTGGCTATCCAAACGGATGCGTCCCTGCTTGTCATCGAGTGCGGTTTCAACCTTACCCATCCGGAACTGTACGTTCAGGTCGGCAATCCGCTCATCGAGGATATCTCCATCTAGTTTCGGTTCAACCATGGTGTTCCACACGTCCAAAGGGTACATGTGCAGGTATTTTCCGAAACCTCGGGTCAGGATAACTCCATGAGCAAGCTCATCCCGCAACTCAGGCGGAATCGTCAGACGATTCTTATCGTCGAGTTTACGTTCGAAGTAATCTACCTTCCCCATATTTTCTGGTGATTAGTTAATTTTTAATCAGTGGTTTTTGTTTTTATCGATTCAAGTAAGCTGTTTTGGCTTCCTTACCGAACATCCACTACAAGAAGAATACTACCCACAGCCTCCCACAGCAACCCTTTTTTACCCACTTTGTACCCCTTTTTACCCACTTATCCACAGAAATGAAAAGACCCACTACCTGTAGTGTGGGTCGTATTTTTATAACGCTATTATCTAACTGCCTACATGCAAGTCATTTACGGCTGGCTGTACAGTCTGTACGGTGCCTTGCTCTAAAGGGGAAATAGTTGTCGCCGGGTGGTCTTGTACGGTCACAACGGGTTGCTCGTCAAAATCATGCCCTTCTCCACTCGTAAGTGCACCTGTCGCTAATCCGACAACAAGCGTTGCACCCAATAGCTTAGCTCCTGTCTTTAGGGTCTTCGCCCTTTGCATTGTCTCTATATCCTCAGCTACTGGCGTAGTATCCTGCTCGGCAAGTCGATTTAGTACTGCGCGTGTCTTGTCAGAATCCCCTAGAAGCCGTGTGACAGGGCCGACTTTATGTCGAGGTTCTGGCTCAAATAAGGTTCTTCCGTTAAAAGCTTCAGAATGTTGTAATGCCATAGTGTTACTATTATACTACGCTATTGCTTATTTGTCAATTATCCGTAATGGTTCAGCACCTTAGCAACAAAAAGGTGGTTGTTCTAGACTGTTAGT
>CAZHXX010000002.1:121332-141068 GCA_964536485.1 uncultured Candidatus Saccharibacteria bacterium | reverse complement strand
TGCAGGGTTAGTGAAGCGGTCAAACACGACAGACTGTAAATCTGTTGGCATTCGCCTTCGAAGGTTCGAATCCTTCACCCTGCACCAATTTATCAACCGGCTTTTAGCCGGTTTTTAAATTGGTACTGTATGGATTCGAACCGTAGGCGAGATATGCCAGGGGCATATCGAGGAGTCATAGCTTGGCCGATCGAGCGTGCTTGCACGTTGCCGAGGGAGCATACATAGTCGAATCCTTCACCCTGCCTAAAGCCATGATGTGCTATAGTGCGTATATGGGCAGACTACTTAAAGTCACAATTACAGCACTCGTGTGTTGGTATCTTTGGTTTGGAATACGTATGTTAGCTTTCGCGCTGCCTGTTTCACATATTGTTCAAACTGTAATAACGACTGTGATTGTTACCATAGTATTCTTTACGATAGCAGTAAAAATACTAAAGAGTAAGTAATAGCCACATATCTTTTACAAAGATTTCAGGTAATTATCATGAACAACAAAACTATCATTCTTCCGAATTGGCTATACGCTCACGGAAACTACGTTTTTGTAGCACTTATAATACTACTGTTTCTGTTACTTTATGGGGTTTCTGCGAGAAAGCCAAGAAGTATAGTAATCAGTTTCTTGTCTCTCCTTGCTCTTTACTTCATAGTACCTGATGCACATGAGCCAAAATCTTCAGATTTGCATGGTGTGCTCGCACAAATAGTCTTGTTGGTTATATTCTTGTTCGGGCTTATTCTTATAGTAAAGTTTATAAAATTTGTTATAAAAATCATGAGTTAGAGCTCCATTAGTCGTTAAGTCCTCTGTGAGTAGTATTAGATTTCTCTTATATAATTTTCTATGCACTTTCATTAGTGTAGAGTCCTTTACTTTCTTAGTAATCTATTTCCCTTGAAGAACAAACTATTCTAAAATATGTTTATCATGGCTACTTCATCACTTCATAAATACTCAGTTCGCTCAGTAGTCGAATGGCCACCTAAGACAGCAAATCAACAACACCATACCTACGAAGAACGAATAACATTGTGGACGGCCGAAGACCCTGATAGCGCTATTGCGTTAGCAGAAAGGGAGTGCGAAGAATATTGTAAATTCCACGGGTTTACGCCTCTAAACTTATACCAATGCTTTTTAGTTGATGAGTCGCCAGAAAAGCACACAGAAGTTTTTAGCTTGTTACGGGACTCAGATTTAGGCAACAAAGCATATGTCAATTCCTTCTTTGCTACAGGTAAAGAACACCAAAATTAATTGCAACGGCACTACAGGAGCTATCTAAACACTAAATTGTTGTATAATAAGCAAATGCTGTTCATCTTCTCGATATTCCTAGATATTTTCTTCCTTTCAGTTACAAAGCAGAATAAGAGCTTTCTAATAAAAGCCATGCTTATTTCATTGGCCGTGTCTCTCCTCCTTATGCTAGATTATTCACTTATAACAGGCCCTCATCCTCAGTGCGGAAAAGACCCAGATGTTGGGCCGTGCGATACACTTGGGAATATACGATTCAATCTTCCAATAATTGTTGCGCCTTTAGTGCTATCGTGGACTGTCCTGCTCGGCTACAAATCAATCAAAAGCTTCTATGATAAGAGAAGTGATATATAATACTAACTAATGAAAACACTAAAAAGCTTGTACTAGTAATCTTCCTAGCCTTCGGCGTGTTGGCAAGCTTTCTCACAGAGAACGCACTTTTTATTTCGCTCAGTTTTGCACTAGGCTTAATAGCACACACTAAATTCAACCTTCTAAACAAATAGTTTTAAGAAAAACCTACACAATAACTCTACGTGCAGAACGAGTAACCTTAGCCTTTTGCACTGCTTTGTTAGGTTGCCTATTCAATACACGTTCAATCTTTTCAGCATCTTCTACTCTGTTTGCGCTTATATACGCTTGGTAAAGCAAGCTTAGTGCTTCTCGCGTAGTCTCGAGCTCCACGGCGCGCTCAAGCGAATGTATAACCTTAGACAAATCACCAAGTTTTTCTTGCACCTTAGCAAATGCAATGTGGCGTGCAGCCATCTCTTCATCAAGTTTTAAAGCTTGCTCAAATGCGGTTGCCGCCTTTTCATAATTCTCGGTTTCATAATAAATAAGCCCCAAGTTATGGAGGCTTGATGCAGAAGGTTCAATAGAACTCGCAATCTCAAAACAATCTATAGCATCTTTATACTCTTTTTGCTTTGCATACAAAATACCAAGTCGGTTGTAGGCAGCAGCGTTCTTTTTGTCGATATTTAAGATGGTAAGAAGTGCCTTCTCCGCACGGACGAAACGATTTTCCCGCATACCGTGGTGCGCAATTTCCCATAGTCCAGTCAACTTTTCACTAACCTTCAGTGGTATAGGCGACAGCTCACTATCGCGCTGTTTACCTGCGACGAACGCAATTATTGCGAAGACTACTAAAAGAATCAATGCCGTCATGTTAGATCTAGTATAACACTTTATAGACTAATACATAAACGTAGGAACAGAGCCTTGGCAAGGACGTTCTGGTGTAGCAATCCTTTTATTGTTTGCAGTTCAGCGACTATGCTTTTCCATTTATGCGTTTGCTGATGATGTGCATTATGAAGGCCACCACTTGCAAGTAGAAGTAGGCCGTCAAGAAGTGATGAAAGCGAAGCACTCGTGTCGTAAGTTTTTTGTAGCTGAAGGCGTTCAAAGGGCGTCATTCGCAAAAAGTCCTTTGCATGCTCCAACTGTTCAGTTATTTGCGATGCCTCACCATCTAAAAGAGAGATGAATGTCTCGATATCTCCAGAACTCATAAGATAAGCTTTCTTTGCTTCAGCCTCTGAATGCCCCATGCTCTTTGCTGTCTCTAAAGCCTGGCTTTCACTCAATGGAAGCACTGGCACAATCTGACAACGAGACGTGATCGTTGTCAATACTCCATGACGGTCGTCTGCCTGCAGGATAATGACTGTTTTCTCAACCGGCTCTTCAAGCACCTTGAGCAGTGCGTTCTGTGCCTCTTTTGACGCATGTTGTATGCCTTGAATATAGGCAATGCGGGCAACCTTGTCTTTCCCTCCAGCTCGAGTCATTATAGAGTTTTTAAAACTTCGCACGTCCTCCACAGAAGTATTCTTGTCGCTACTGTCGCCAAAGGTTAAAAAATTATTCTTATTGTCACCATGCAGTAAGCCATTTTTTACATAGTCTACACACTGTTCACTACCTTGTGCTTTTGTCCCAATAAGTAGAAGCGAGCTGTTTGGTCGAGCTATAAATCCATCAAGCAGTTGTTTCGTTTTGACGTTCATTGCACATACTCACTAAATATTTTTGGGAGTGGCGCCTCAAAAGTTGTCATTCCTTTTTCTGGGATGCTTATCTCCAGAGCTCTCGCGTGCAAAAGAAGTCTCTCGGCTTTTTCACCTTCATACAGAGCATCACCCACAATAGGCAAGCCCAAATACTGTAAATGCACTCTAAGCTGGTGAGTTCTCCCTGTTTTAGGTTGCAATTTCAGTAGAGTGTACTTCTCGTTTTGAGCCAGCACATGATACTCCGTCTGAGCACCCTTCCCCTCTTTTGTCACCAAAAATTTCTGTGGTGTTTTCATATCTCGGCCAATCGGTGCATCAATCACTGCATGCTCAAGCTTGGGCTTTCCAGCAACGACTGCATAATATGTTTTTTGTACCTTACGGTCACTAAACTGTTTCTGCAAGCTCTTTAGCGTCGCTTCATTTCTTGCGCATATCATAACGCCAGAAGTAGCTCTATCAAGCCGGTGGACAATTCCGCCACGCTCGCCTTCAAACCCGCTTATACGGTCTCTTATGAAGCTTGCAACAGATGCTTCTTGCCAGAACTTACCGCGTGCATGCGAAATAATTCCTGTTGGCTTGTCTACGACAATCACGTTTGCATCCTCATATATCACTGGCAATGGTATGACATCTGGTACCGCTTGAAGTGGGCCCAAATCATATTCAAAGCTCGTCCCTGGGCGAATTTTATGCCCTGGCTGAATCGGCTCACCCTTGAGCTTTATAAGGTTAAGGGTGAATAGTTTCGCAATAGCCGCGCGCGAATATTCAGGGTACATCTGCGCCAAAAACTTATCAACGCGCACAACCCCATCTTCTTCAGTAACTGTATAATGTTGTTTCATGATTTTGGTGGCCTAAATGGCAGGAGAAGAATGTCTCCGATAAACTTTGCAACACGGTCAAGTGGCCAAAACAATGTTTTCTTATGTTCTGGCGAGTGGCTCGAATGCTCGCTCATGCGCGCAATCCTACCGCCTTTTGTACGCGCGCAAGCGTTGCATTTGCAACCTCACTCATAGCTTTTTCAGACGCTTCAAGTTTCCGTATTAACTCATCTTCGTCAACTTGGGCTAGGTTTGCCTGGAACTCCTGCAAAAAAACAGCAACATGTTCGGCCACCACTGTTTTAAGCTCTCCATAGCGCTCTCTGCCTTCCCATTCCGTCAATACGTCCTCATGGCTTTTGCTACTCAATAGTTCATAAATCTGTAGCAAATTCGTAATCCCTGGCTGTGTATCCCAATTCCAATGTACAGCGCCAACAGTGTCGGTCTCTGCCTTCATGACTTTCTTATATGCTTCATCAGGTGTATCACTCAGTTGTATCGTGCCCGATGGGTCATCAACGCTCTTGCTCATCTTCTTCTCTGGGTTGCGCAAACTCCGTATACGTGCACCCTCCAGCCGGTGGCTAAATTCAAGTTGTTTCTTCCACTCTTCAGGTACCGTAAACAGCTGGCCGAACTTGTTGTTCATCCGTATACCCAAATCTCGGGTAAGTTCAAGGTGCTGCCGCTGATCATCGCCAACCGGTACAAAAGAAGCCCCATAAAGAAGAATGTCCGAAGCCATAAGCACAGGATAGTCGAATAAACCTACAGGAATGTTCTTCTGTAGTTCCTTCTCGGCATCTTCAATTTTTCGCAGTGCAATTCTTCGTATCTCGTCCTTTGAAGTGTTGTTGTATCTTTCCTCATATACTTCAATTACTACATTTAGATGCATCTCTTGCTCTCTGGATAACTCGGCTTTTTCTTTATATTGAGTCATTCTAGAAAGTTCGCCGAAATAAGCAAAGTTATTCAGAATTACCGTCAGTTCACTGTGCGCCGCAATATAACTCTGTCGGTACATATAAAAATCAGGATGCTCAACAGGCATACCTGCTGCCACAAATACCTTCAGATTTTCCATGGTCTGTGCATGCAAGGTCTTGTAGTCTATCTCTGTCGTAAAGCTATGCAAATCAGGCGCAAACATATTTACCTGGTATTTGCCCAAATGTTCTCGTTGCAGACGAACCATTGGCAAGATAGCACCTAGATAATTGCCTAGATGGTACCCAGCGTTAGTTCGTAGCCCCGTTAAAATTACTTTTTTACTCATACTTACTCCTATTATAGCTCATTGACAATCTTATCTATAGTAACTTCAAGAGTGTCAGTGCCTAAAAGCTGTTCTTGAAAAGCAAGCATGCTAAGTTCTGTACAGCCAAAGACAACTGGCTCTTTAATATCATCGATTATTTCTCGTAAACTTTTGTGTGTTTCACCGGCATTAACTTGCAAAATAAGTTCAGAAAGTTGATTGGCAATTTCTCTGCTAACATAATGCGCATCTCCAAAGATGCGCATAGTACATGAACTTGGCGAACAAAGCACAACAGAACCCGAAGCTATAGGACAATTAGCGATGAGGTGCTCAAGCCTAAAGTTTACTAATGATTCAAACTCTTTGAAAAAGTAATGTGCGGTGTTGCAAGCGATAAGCCCAACATCTGCCTTCATAGAACGTAGCAGTTCCTTTTGTTCTTCGGTGAGCTGTAGATTGGGCGTTGTAGAGTGAAAAGGCTCAATATCAAAACTTACATGAACAATATTTGCTGATTTTTTAGCACTATTTAATTTCGTCACTAATCTTGTGTGAGCATGAATAGAAGCTTGAGGCCCCATACCGCCAATAATTGCTATTGTTTTCATGCAACTTCCTCAATTCTCACTGCTTGCAACACGCATTGCCCAAATGCAATAGGCGCAACTAGTCTCCCGTCTGTTATCATTCGGCTCTGGTCTACACGGTTAAAAAAGCCAGTCTTTACTCTCTCAAGCTCTACAACGTCTATAAGCCCTAGCGAGAGCGCAATTACGAGAGGGTTCATCGCGTCTTCTGGTGCAACTTCAACTCTACTTGCCCTTAATAGCGCCTCAACTTCCCTTAAATTTAAACTACTTTTCATCTTATTATTCTCCTAAATTTTAAACTAAAAAAACCGCCTGCTGGCGGTCATGTAAATCTTATATTTTTTAAATCACGAGCAATAATACCGCCAACTTTGTGTGGTATAAAGCCAATAAATTGAATTTCTTAGTAACTTGTTCATGTATATTTCCTATCCTGCAAACCCAGGGCCATTTCCTCTCATTGTTTTCAAGCCAGTACCTATGCGTCCGAGCGCATCATATCCGGACCCAATAGCAGTAACTGCCTCACAGCTAAGTCCTGAGTAATGACATATCGCACATCCTGCCGTTAAAGACCTGCAACCCTCGTCAAGAACTATGTCAATCGCTACCCGCTCAACTAGACAGCTCTTTGGTGTCGGTGTTTTTGGCATATCTGGCATTGCTAAAGCTTTTAGCTGTTGTACGCGTCCGTAAGCATCTGGGTTCATCTTTATCTCCTCTAGTATTTTCATTAAAAAAAACCGCCTCAATCGAGGCGGTGCTGGTTGTTCATTTTTTATAAATTACAAACTATCCGCCTCAGAAAGAGTGGTAAACCAGAAAAACTTTGAATACTTTGATAGTTGTTTCACGACTATAAAAATACACTAACTATTCGCTGCTGTCAAATAATTTTCTTACTTTGTCTTTTTTTCTGCCATGTCCAAGCTTTGCCATAAAGAACCCTATTGAGGCATGTGACGGCTCAATTCGTAGCGCTTGATCGTCTTGCAGTTGTACATATGTCGCCTTAGTATGTAGTATAGGCTGAATCGAGAAGCCTGCCTTTTCCAACGCTCTTTCATTTTCGTACATATTCAACGTGCATGTTGCATAAAGAAACTGACTATTTTCTTTAAGGAGGGCTTGCCCTGTTTTAAGGAGCTTTCTTTGCAACTGTGCAAGTCGTTTTACCTTAGCCATTGACCATGTTTCAAGTGCCGATTCATCACCTGCAAGTGCATTTCCTTCACCACTACAAGGAGCATCAATAATAACAGCATTAAAATAGTGAGGTTTGTATCGCATGTGAAGCGTTTGACCCGGCTGATGAGAAAATGCTGGCAGAGGCATATCAAACTGCTCAAAGAGTGTACGTAAACGTATAAGACGTTCATTTGAAATATCATTCACATACAGTTCTAGTTTCTTTTTGTGCAGAATCTGTAGATAAAGACTTTTTATGCCAGGTGCAGCACACATGTCGAGTACTTTATCGCCAGGCCGTAAGTTTAGCTGCAAACAAGTAACTACACTGGCAAGTCCAATGGCAAATACCCTGTTCTCGGCAAGAAGCTCGTGATCTTTGGCGAGCGGTATATCACCCTGCCAAATATACGGTGCCCATTCTACCTTATTAAAGCCTAGTTCGCTCAAATCGTCACCATATGGCGCACATAAAGTAGGCCGTACTTTAACCGGCTTAAAATCTTGTGGTAAACCTAAGCTTTCAAGAAGTTTTATAAGCCTATCATCTATCTCAGTGTTCGCCATGATTCGGCCTCCAAAAAAGTTCTAGACAGATAAACAGGGTCAAAAAGCCAGTCCCTATTGCATATATGGGCAACCTGCTGTCACTGGAGGTACGCGAGAGATAGCCAACTAAGAAAATGCCTGCACTCGCTGATAACTTGCCAACAAAAGAAGACAAAGAAGAAATAGTTGCCCGAGCGTTGCTGGCTACCGCATGCTGTAGATCGTTCATCGTATGCAAAAAAGCTACCCGTATAAGTCTCACCGACAAAAAGATTGCACCAATCTGCACCCACACAAAACCAGACGCCATTGCTCCGCCAAACAATATAAAGCAGAAAGCGAGAATTTGTGACTGATACCGACGAGTCCAATCTTCGATAGTGTGTAATATCCAAAGCAGTCCAAAGGTAAGTAAGTTACCTACAGCCATAAGCGCAGAAACACTTTTTGCACTTTGGCCTGCGTCACTATAAAAGAGGGTGATCTGCTCTATGAAAAAGACTAGTAGCGTCATCATAAGAGAAGCTTGAACGAATCGCTTGAGCGTAACAGAATGTCCCGCTATCTGCTCTTTTGCATCTTTTAATAAGGTCTTTATCGTCACTCCTTGTTTCTGATGATACCTATCGTTAGGAAGCATGCTCGAAAAGAAAAGACCGATGGACGTGCTTATCATACTCGCAATAATGATGAGCTTGAAATTTGCGTTGAGGGCGTAGGCATAGACTCCTGAAGCTGAAAAAGCCGCCAAGTGTACGGCCACAGTTTGTTGACGCAATTTGTTATAGGCAGTTTTATCCTCGAGTTCATCATAACTATAGGCTTCCAATGACCCCGACAAAAGTGCGTCGCCCAAAGCTAAAAACACTATTCCAGCCAGCAAGCCAGTAAAAGTAGGGAAAGCTAGCCACAGCGGAAAACAAAGCAGTCGTGCGATCCGTCCAAGTTGCATAGAGACTTTGCGTCCATATTTGTCGGCAACGATACCTGTCGGTATCTCAAACAATACAATCAGTATTTGCCACAATGCGAGCAATAAGCCCACGCGTTCAGCACTTTGCCCACCATATTGTTCAAAGAGAAGCGGAATAAGGGCATACACTGCCAGACTTTCACTGAAAAATTCAGAGAAGTATATCTTACGGACTAGCGATGTTGTTGGTAGTTTTGCGTCTTTGATTTCCATATTTAACCACAGTTATTGTTAAGTAAAAAGAAATCTATACCTAAAGTTTTTTAAATGAATAAACCTTAGATTTACTCTAAGGTTTATTCTTCCTTTTGGGATGTGAGCAGACAGAGTGGCAGGTTCTTCCTGGCACTCTGATCGATGAGAGAAGGAGTCACCTTCTCTCATAAGGCTAACGCTTCGTAAACTGTCGTTGCTTACGAGCGCCCTTAAGACCGAATTTCTTTCGTTCTTTTTCACGTGGGTCGCGTCCAAGAAGATTAGCTTTCTTCAAAGTACCCTTAAGCGCTTCGTTCTTAAGAACAAGAGCCTTAGAAATACCAAGTTTGATTGCGTCTACTTGGCCAACATGTCCACCGCCATCAACAACAGCGGATACGTTGTACTTAGCATCTTCAATAGCACGAAAAGGTGCTTCAAGAGCATGTAGCAACGTTGCGCTACTTGCAAAGTATTCACTTGCGGGTTTGCCATTTACGGTAATCTCACCCTTACCGTTCGTAAGGCGAACTTTAGCAGTTGAACTCTTACGACGACCAATAGCATAGGTGTAGTGTTCAGCCATTACTTCTTTCCTTTCTTCAAATCGAGTAGCTTAGGCTTTTGAGCCTCGTGCCCGTGCTCAGCACCAGCATATACTTTTAGGCGCTTGAGACGTGCATCTCGTAGTTTGTTAACAGGCAACATACCACGTACTGCAGTTTCGATAATTTTTGTTGCATCGATGGACTGTTGTTCGCCCAAGGATCGTGTCTTAAGGCCACCAGGGAACCCTGTGTGGTGGTAATACATCTTGTCAGTCACTTTTTGGCCGGTCACCACGAGCTTATCTGCGTTGATAACAATAACAAAGTCACCGCAATCAACGTGATGAGTGAACATCGGCTTCTTCTTACCTGTAAGGTACTGAGCAACTTCGGTGCTGATACGACCAAGAGTTGCGTCAGATGCATCTACAACATACCAGTTTCGGGTAATATCTGAAGGTTTTGCGCTATAAGTTTTCATTATTTTGCCTCCTTCTTCGCTGCTGGTTTAGCAGGTGCTTTTGCTTCTTTAGGTGCAGGCTTTTCAGCCTTAGCAGATGTCAAATCATCAACAAATGAGATTCGAGCGAGTTGAGCGTTGTCGCCACGTCGTGAATCTGTTCGTTCGATTCTTAGGTGTCCACTTACGCGTGCAGAAAGCTTTGGTGCAATTTCGTCAACAAGCTTATGTGCTGCTTCAAGTGTCTGAAGTCCAGCGATAACCTGGCGGCGGTTGTGCAAATCTGCTCTCTTTGCCTTCGTAATAAGTTTTTCAACATATGGAAGGACTTCTTTTGCCTTAGGCAAGGTAGTCTCAATTGATTCATGAAGAATAAGACTTTCAGCGAGGCTCTTGATAAGAGCGCGGCGCTGGTCTGTTTCTCTGCCGAATTTTCGGCCTTTATATCCGTGTCTATGCATTTTTTATAGCTCCAGTTCGGCGAGCTTTTCGCGCACTTCATCAAGTGCTTTGCTGCCGAAGCCTTTCAGGTCTTTTAGTTCTGCGTCCGTCAAGCTAAAAAGATCTTTTAGGTTGTGGATGTCGTTATTAATCAACGCATTGGTGGTACGAGCAGAGAAGTTCAAATCTTCAATTGAAGTTGTGAGCATATCTTTCTCGTCATCATCTTGTGCTTGTCCTACTTCAGGTCGAGCTTCGACAAGCATTGGTCGTGATTCAACACGAGTCTTACCAGCAAGTGCTTCGTACTGGTTCATAAGGATAGCGTTTGCTTCTTCAAAAGCATCAGCAGGCGTGATAGTACCATCAGTTTGTACTACGATGCTGAGCTTATCAAGGTTTGTCATTTGACCAACGCGAGTATTCTCAACGTGGTAACGAACACGAAGTACTGGGCTAAAGATTGCGTCAAGCGAGATAAAGTCACTGCTCTTCTTGCTGTTAGCCTCTTCAATAGTTCGGTATCCGCGTCCTGTTTCAACAACAATTTCTGCTTTGAATGAAGCTTTTGCTCCATCAACAGTTGCAATGTGATGAGAAGTGTTCACTACTTCAACGTCTGCATTTGTCTTGATATCGCCAGCAGTAACAGGGCCATCTCCCTTTTTCTCAATAGTAAGAGTCTGTGGCTCGTCTGAGAATACTTTAAAGCGAATTCCCTTAAGATTCTGCATGATATCCACTACGTCTTCCTTGATACTATCAAGTGAAGTAAATTCGTGTGTAGCACCTTCGATTCGGAAAGAAGTAATCGCTGCACCAGCAATGCTAGAAAGCAATACACGGCGAATTGAGTTACCAAGAGTCATTCCATAACCAGTGTGCAGAGGCTCAACAACGAAAGTCGAAGTACTGTCGCCATCATCTGTCACGTTAGTGATAGTTGGGGTATTAATGTGTTTTGACATACGTTTTTCTTCCTCCACCTTATCTCGAGTAGTACTCGACAATTAATTGTTCGTTGATATCTGTTTCTGCATCCTCTCGAGATGGAACGCCTGAAACGCCTACAACGAGTTTCTTTCGATCGACTTTCAACCAGCTTGCACCATTTTCAGATGCTGGGCTTGTTTCGTCAATTCGTTTAAAGTAGTCAGATTGTTTACTGTGGTCGCGAACGACAAGTTCGTCACCAGGCTGTAGACGCAAAGATGGAATATCAAAGCGTCGTCCATTAAGCAAGAAATGTCCGTGAGTGACAAGTTGTCGTGCTGCACGACGGCTTGGTGCAAGTCCTGCTCGGTAAACAACGTTGTCTGCACGCTGTTCAAGCATTTGCAAAAGAACTTGGCCAGATTGACCCTTTGTTCGTGATGCTTCTGCCATCAAGTTGGCAAATTGTCGCTCAAGCAAGCCATAAAGACGCTTTACTTTCTGCTTTTCACGTAGCTGAATAGAGTATTGGCTACTCTTTGCACGGAATCGTCCGCCGGCAGCTTGTCCTGGCATAGACGTTCGCTTTACAAGCGCCTTGTGAGCCTTAGGGTGAAGAGCATAGCCTTCGCGTCGGCTCATCTTAACGATAGATTGTGTATCTCGGGCCATGGATTAGTTCCTCCTTGCCTTTCGTGGACGCACGCCACCGTGTGCAATGCCCGTAATGTCTGTGATTGATTCAACAGCAATATCAAGGTTTGCAAGTGCACGGATAGCCGTGTCACGGCCTTGTCCAATACCCTTTACAAACACGTCAACCTTAGAAAGGCCGTGCTGTTGCTTTGCTTCATTGGCTGCCTTTTCCGCTGCAATCTGAGCTGCGTATGCAGTGCCCTTTTTGCTTCCACGGAATCCACATCCACCAGCGCTTGCTTGGGTAAGCACTGCACCAGTTTGGTCAGTAAAGCTGATAATTGTGTTATTAAATGTTGCAAGGACGTGTAGCTGTCCATAGGCAACAGATCGCTTGTTCTTCTTGCGCTTCGAGACGGTTGGTTTCGAAGCGACAGTTGTTTTGTCATCCATAATTTTCCTCGAATCCTCGCTCTATTAAGTCTTAGATACAGCTTTCTTCGCTGTACCTCCGACGGTTACTTTTTTACCACGTCGTGTACGTGCGTTCGTCTTAGTTCGCTGTCCTCTGCTAGGCAGGTTACGGCTATGACGTTCGCCACGGTAGGCTTTAATGTCTTTGAGGCGTTTGATGTTAGAGGTAACGATACGGTGCAATTCACCTTCAACGACAAGTCGTTCGTTGATAACATCCTGAATTCGAGATATCTCTGCATCAGTTAAATCTTTGGTACGTACAGTTGGCTCAACCTTCGCACGAGCAAGAATGTCATCGCTCGTTTTTGGGCCAATACCATATACATAGCACAAAGAGAACTTAATTTGCTTTTCGTTTGGGATAGTCACCCCTGATATTCTGGCCATGACTTACCCCTGCCTCTGCTTATGCTTTGGCTTAAACTTGTTGATAACGTAAAGACGACCCTTGCGACGAACAATCTTGTCGTCAGGGCTGATCTTTTTAACGCTTGCACGGACTTTCATCCGGATCACACTCCTATCTGGTGCTGTGACACACTGCTTAATTTGATACTATGTGCCTAAATCACAGGGGTTTAGGACTTGCGGTATGTAATACGACCCTTTGTAAGATCATAAGGTGTCAATTCTACAGTGACCGAGTCGCCAGGAACGAGTCTAATGTAATTCTTCCTCATTCGTCCAGCGACATGCGCTATAATCTGATGGCCATTTTCAAGTTCTACCTTGAACTGGGTGCCTGGTAGAGTTTCTACGATCACCCCTGTTAGTTCTATAACTTCCTTGTTAACTGCCATAAATTATATTCAAGGTGTAATTATAACAGATGAGCTCCAAGAACTCAACAGTTTTTACAAACTTGCCTAGCACTAAGATGCGCGGGCACTTCGCTTAAGTTTGCCAGGGAGTGAAAAACGCTTCTTTTTACTCTTCTTTTTTGCGTCATCGTCGCCGTCGAAATAATCTTCTGCGGAATAGTCATCATACGTCACCATCAATGCACGTGACTCTACTTGTCGCAGCGTCTCAAGCGCTACGGCTACCAAGATAAGTATGCCGGTACCACCAATAGTGATACTTGTCTCGAGGAAATACTGTGCGATAATCGGTCCAAGAGCAATCAGCCCAAGGCTAAGTGCGCCGAAGAAAGTTAGCCGAGTGACAATTGTTCGCAAATACTTCTCTGTGTCGTGCCCACTGCGCACACCTTCAATGAACCCACCTTGCTTTTGCAGATTCTCGGCAATCTCTTTTGCGTTAAAGGTGATGCTCGTATAGAAATAGGTGAACATAAAGATAAGCACAAAATAAGTAATCGGATAAATGTACGGGGTAAATCCGGGTTGAGCAAAGGTCTGGCTTGTTGGTGTCTGGAACCAAGTTGTAAGATTCTGCCCTAGTTCAGTTAGTCGCTGACTCGAATTGTTGCTCAGAATTTGGCCAGCAAAACTTGGAACGCTAAGGAAGGCAACCGAGAAGATAACAGGAATAACACCTGCAATAATCAGCTTGATAGGTAGTATTGTTGTGACGCCACCATAAGTACGATTACCTTGTACACGCTTTGCATAATTTATCGTAATTGAGCGCTGTGCTTCGTTCAGCTTCACCACGGCCCACGTTGTGAACACTACTGCGCCAAGAATTCCCAAGCCTATATAAAGAGAGTCAGTTCGGTAGCTAATAGTCTTTCCAAGTAATGTCACTGACTTGTCGCCAGAGAACACGCTGGTAGCGATAGAGGCAATCGTCGACGGAAGTCTAGAGACAATTCCCGCAGTAATCAGCAAGCTAATACCATTTCCTACTCCTTGTTCAGTAACAAGCTCACCGAGCCACATGAGGAGCATTGCACCGCCAACCAGCGCAGTCACCATCAGCACCCAGCTTCCAATCGAGGCGTTTGCCGTAATATCTAGACCAGAAATTTGTTGTGCTTGCTGTCGAACAAGAACGATAGCACCAATAGACTGGATGATAGCCAAAGGTAAGGTAATAATACGTGTGATTTGGTTAATCTTCTTGCGTCCATACTCGCCTTCTTTGTTGAGCGTTTCAAGCTTTGGTATCGCCTGTGTAAGAAGTTGCATAATAATGCTGGCGTTGATGTACGGCCCAAGCCCAATCAACATAATAGAGAAGTTACGCAGTGCTCCACCACTCAAAACATCAAGAAAACCAAACAACTGCGTATCTTTGGTTGCGGTAAAGAGGGTGTCAAGCAACTCTTTTAGTGTTGTGGGGTTAGCGAGGGGAATAGGAATTTGCGCTAATATACGAAAAACTACGATCATTCCCAATACGGCAAATACACGCTTGCGCATGTCTGTGTGTTTAAATGACCGCCAAATTACCTTCCAATTCATTTTCTATCGCCCCTCGCGTGAATCTCACGATTGTCTATTTTTGGCTTGATTCGCTCCGTACTCACTTCGCCGTACAAGTGTACGCCTCGTTGCGTGCTCGCGAATCGCACCAAAACTAGCCTAATCGTGAAATCCACTTATCACTTAAGAATTTTAATTTGCTCTAACTATAGACAGATTATAGCAGGGTTGGAGTGCTACTTTGTCTAGGAAATGTTGTTATTTAGATTCTTCTGATTCAAGCTTGGTTGCTTTTGGTCGTTCGGTCTTCTCAAAGCTTCCACCAGCTTTAGTAATCATTTCAATCGCTTTTTCACTTGCACCTTGCAATTTTACTTGCACTTTTGCAGTTAATTCACCACGAACAACGACACGAGCTTTTTGGTCAGGTGCACTCAAAACTCGAGCCTGATAAAGGGTAAAGTTGTCTACTAGTCCGTCAAACTTGTTAAGTGCTCCGGTAGTAACTGTCGTTGGCTTGTCCCAAAAAGGCTTAAAGCCACGAAGTTTTGGAATACGTGAAATAAGTGGGTTTTGACCACCTTCAAATCCTGGCTTACGGCTAGAACCGGTACGAGAGCCTTGTCCTTTTGTTCCACGACCAGCTGTCTTACCCTGTCCGGCGCTAATACCACGTCCAACACGAGTCTTCTTGCGGTCTTTGTTTAGAGATAGTTCGTTATACTTCATTATTTCGTTTCCTTTGCGACTGCTTTTTCAGCCTTTTTTGCAGGACTTGCAGTCTTTGTCGTGTGCCATGCACTCTTTGGCTTAATTTCACTAAGCGCAGCAACAGTTGCGTATGCAATGTTGATTTTGTTGTTTGAGCCAAGCGACTTGCTCAATGCGTTTCGCACGCCAGCAACTTCAAGTACCACTCGTACAACACCACCGGCAATCAAACCAGTACCTGGTGCTGCAGGCTTCAACAAGATCTTTGCACCAGCAACACGAGCCTGTTGTTCGTGTGGGATAGTACCATTTGAAACTGAAATATCTACAAGGCTTTTCTTTGCAACATCAGTAGCTTTTGCAACAGCAGCAGTAACGTCGGCACCTTTTGCGGTACCAACACCAACTTTTCCTTTTCCATCTCCAATCACAACAAGTGCTCGGAAGCGGAATCGGCGTCCACCTTTTACGACACGTGCGACACGGTCGACAGCAACGACTCTTTCGTCAAATTGCTTTTCTTCTCTTTCTCGGGGCATTCTTGGTTCTCGTGCCATATTAAAACTCCAAACCATTCTTTCTAGCAGCGTCAGCAAGTGCCTTTATTCTGCCGTGATATTTTTTGCTTCCTCGGTCGAATACAACTGCAGAGATCTTTTTCTTTAGTGCAGCTTTTGCAATAGTTTCGCCTACAAATATCGCTTTTTCAGTCATTGTTCCTGTAGCTTTTGCGCCAACGGTCGTAGCTGAAGCAAGCGTTGCATGTGTCTCGTCATCGATAATCTGAGCACTAACATGCGCGTTGCTGATATGAACACTCAAGCGAGGACGTGCAGAGGTACCGTGCAAACCAGCGCGAGTACGAGTGAGTCGTGCTGCTTGGTTTTGAATTTTCTTAGCTTTATCGCTCATATCCTACTCCTTACCTGACTTTCCGCTCTTGCGCAAAATGCGCTCGTCAGCATACTTAATACCCTTACCCTTGTATGGTTCAGGCTTCTTGAGTGCACGAATTTCTGCGGCAACCTGGCCAACAAGCTGTTTGCTAATGCCAGAGACAGTAATCGTGTTTTGCTCAACAACTGCTTGGATACCTTCCGGAAGTGCATAGACAACTTCATGAGAGAAGCCAAGACTCATCTTCAAGGTTGTCCCAGCAAGCGCAACTCGATAACCAACACCGTTGATTTCAAGCTTCTTAGAAAAGCCCTTTGTCACACCTTCAACCATATTGGCGATAAGTGTTCGCATAAGTCCATGCTTTGCCTTTGGTCCACGTTCATCATTTATACGATTTACTCGTACTTCGTTTTCTACCACTTCCACGGTAATACCTGGCATCATGAACTGTTTCAGCTCGCCTTTTGCACCTTTGACAGTGACAAATGCGTCATCGACAGTGATTGTCACACCGCTCGGTATCGAGATGGGTAGTTTTCCTATTCGACTCATTCTATCTTTTCCTTTATTGACCTTTTAATAAATCTGACACAACACTTCGCCACCAAGCTTCTGCGTACGAGCTTCGGTACCGGTCATAACTCCTTTAGAAGTTGATACGATAACAAGTCCACGGCCTTGCTTAACGGTTGGGATGTCTTTTACTTTTGCATAGACACGACGGCCAGGTTTGCTGACACGCTTGATCTCAGTAATTGGTGAGCTTGCATCTGTACCAGTGACGCGAAGAACGAGGGATTTTTCAATGCCTTCACCTTCTACACTTGCACCGACAATATATTTGTTCTCCGCAAGAATCTCAGCAACTGACTGTTTAATTTTACTGTGAGGCATTCGCACTTCTTCTTGGCGTACTGCAAGCGCGTTTCGAATACGGGTTAGCATATCTGCTATTGGGTCTGTTGATACCATATCTACTCCTTACCAACTAGCTTTCGTTACACCAGGGATTTCTCCCTTGCTGGCGTGTTCACGGAATGAAATTCTACTGAGGCCGAAACGGCGCATATAAGCACGTGGTCGTCCAGTTTCTGCACAACGGTTCTTGTAGCGAGATGGGCTACTGTTGCGTGGCAACTTCGCAAGTCCATCTTGGTCACCTGCAGCCTTAAGCTCTGCACGTCGCTCTGCATACTTTGCAATCATTTTCTGTCGTTTTAGATCACGAGCGATAATAGATTTTTTCGCCATTTATTTGTTCTCCTTCATGAACGGCATACCAAACTTGGTCAATAGTGCCTTTGCGTGTTCTTTCTCTTTAGCTTCGATAACAAAGTTAATCTGCAAGCCATGAGGTGTCGATGTTTCTTCAAAGGTAAGCTCTGGGAACACCGTCTGGTCATGGAAACCAAGGCTATAGTTACCTTGTGCATCAAAAGACTTGTTTGAAACACCGTGGAAGTCACGGAGTCGAGGCAAGATAATGTTAATTACACGATCCATGAATTCGTACATTCTATCGCCACGAAGAGTTACCATCGTGCCAATTTTGCTTCCTTCTCGTAGTTTGAAGGTTGCAATAGACATCTTTGATGCTCGTTCGATAGGCTTCTGACCAGTGATCTTCGTAAGCGTGTTGTTCGCAATTTCGATAAGCTTTTTATCGTCTTTTGCTTTTCCCATACCAACATTTACGACAATTTTGGTAATCTTTGGTGCTTCGCTCAAAGACTTAAGGCCAAGCTCTGATACGAGCTCTGCACGAAAAGTTTCAACGTACTGGCGCTTCAATCGTGCTGAAGTGTCAACGGTTTTTGTTGCTTTTGCGGTTGCCATTACTTGATTTCCTTTCCGGTGCGCTTGTACACTCGTACCTTGTTACCTGCTTTGTCAAATGTGTAGCCAATCTTACTTGGCTTCTTGCTTGTTGGCTCTAGAATTGCCACGTTACTTACTGGAAGTGGTTTTGTCTTTTCAACAATGCCACCCTGTGGGTTGGTCTGTGTTGGCTTCAAATGACGTTTTACGACATTGATATTTTCGACTGTTACCTTGTTGAGGGTCGGGTGTGTAGAAACGATTTTTCCCGTTTTTCCTTTTTCCTTGCCTGCAGTAACGATGACGGTGTCACCTTTCTTTAGTCGGATTTTGTATACAGGGTTACTCATTATAGTACCTCCGGTGCTAAGCTAACGATCTTGGCGTAGCCCATATCGCGAAGCTCTCGTGGAACTGGTCCAAAGATACGCGTTGCGCGTGGGTTTTTGTCGTCACCAATAATCACTGCAGCATTGTCATCAAACTTAATGGTTGAGCCATCTTTTCGGCGAATAATGTTCTGCGTACGAACAACAACGGCTTTTACAACAGCTTTCTTCTTTACCGTACCGTTGGGTGCTGCTGCTTTGACGCTAGCCGTGATAATATCACCAACTTTAGCGTAGCGTCGCTTTGATCCACCAAGTACCTTGATGCAAAGAATTTCTTTTGCACCACTGTTGTCACATACAACGAGACGGGTTTCAGCTTGTATCATTACTTAGCTCCCTCTTCGTCTTTTGGTTCACTTGTGACCGCAGCAACAGTTTGGTCAGCAGAAATTGCAGCCTTCTCAACAATACGAACAAGCTTCATACGCTTTCGTGCTGAAATTGGACGAGTCTCAACGACTTCTACTTTGTCACCAATTCGAGCTTCGTTCGCTTCGTCATGCGCAATGTACTTAACCGTACGGCTATACTGCTTTTTATAAATTGGGTGTGTATGTCGTTCCGTGACAGACAGCACGATAGTCTTATCGGCTTTGTCGGAAACAACAGTTCCTATAATCGATCGTGCCATATTATGCCTTCTCCTTACTTAGGTGTTCGCCAAGTACGGTAAGTACTCGTGCGAGTTCACGTCGCTTTGTCCGCAACACGCGTGGGTTTTGTACCTCACCCATGTGCACACGGCGCTTCATTTCTGCTATTTCATCTCGCAGTGCAGAACTTGTTGTAACAAGCTCTTCTGCTTTCATTTTTCTAATTTCTTCCATCTTGACGCTCATGACTACAAGCCCTCCTTGACGATAAATCGTGTTTTAACTGGGAGCTTGTGAGCAGCGAGGCGCATTGCTTCGCGAGCTTGCTCTTCTGAAATGCCACCCATTTCAAACAACACGTGTCCAGCTTTTACTTTTGCTGCAAAATATTCAGGAGAACCTTTACCACCACCCATTTTTACGTCCTGTGGCTTCTTAGTGACCGGCGTGTGAGGAAAGATTTTGATCCAGATCTGTCCACCACGCTTTGTATAGCGGGTCATTGCCTGACGTGCTGCTTCAATTTGTCGGCTCGTAATGCGTTCATTTTCAAGTGACTGTAGGCCAAATTCGCCGTGTGCAATGAAGTTGTTGCTTGTTGC
>CAZHXX010000002.1:0-121232 GCA_964536485.1 uncultured Candidatus Saccharibacteria bacterium | reverse complement strand
TAATCAGTCTGCGCACTGCCAAATCATCGGTAAGAAACTTAGCAAAATCATTTTTGCCAGCGAACCACTTGCTTCGCCATTTCTTATTGACTTGAAGGCGCATACTAATAGGGTTTACTTTTTGACCCATTATTTGCTCTCCTTCTCAGCAGGTTTTGCTGCTGTTTTCTTTTGTCTCATCTCTCCAGTGACTACAACAAGAATATGGCTACTTTTGCGTTGAAACGGTAACGCACGACCGTGTGCGGCAGGACGGTAACGCTTAATGCGTGGCCCAGCAGTCACATTTAACTGAACAATCTTCAAGGTATCAGGTTTAAGATTATGGTTGTTCTCAGCGTTTGCCGCTGCACTTGCGATAGCTTTTTGCACAGGAAGCGCTGCACGACGTGGTGCGTGAGCGAGGATAGCGAGTGCGTCTGCCACAGTTCGTCCGCGAACAAGGCTGGCAACGACAGAAACTTTTCGTGGGCTTTGTCGTACACCCTTAGCGATAGCTTTTACTTCAATACTCATGATTATTTCGCCATCTTTCCGCCGTGCTTACGGAATTTGCGTGTTGGGCTAAATTCACCAAGCTTATGACCAACCATGTTTTCTGTGACAAAAACAGGAACGTGTACTCGACCATTGTGCACAGCGATAGTGCGTCCAACAAATTCTGGTGGAATACTACATGCACGTGCCCAAGTCTTAATAATAGTTCGATCTTCTTTACCGAGCGCGCTTACTTTCTTCGCAAGCTTTGGATCGATAAATGGACCTTTTTTAAGTGATCTACTCATCCTAAACCTTACTTCCTTTTCGCTTCGTGGCGACTGCGCACGATAAATTTAGTTGTTGTCTTACGACGACGAGTCTTATAGCCAAGCGTCTTCTGACCCCATGGCGTGCGTGGTGCAGCACCGTGGTTTGTACTACCACCAACACCGTGACGTCCACCGTCACCACCACCGTGAGGGTGATCTACTGCGTTCATAACAACACCACGGACAGATGGACGGATACCCATCTTACGCTTACGTCCGGCTTTACCGTACTTCACGTTTTGGTGCTGTACGTTTCCGACAGTACCCATCATTGCCATAGCATCGCTCAAAACCATACGAACTTCGCCCGATGGAAGGCGTACTTGACAGTACTTGTCTTCTTTCGCAACGAGCTGTGCACTGTTACCAGCACTTCGAACAAGTTGCGCACCTTTACCAGGAGTAAGCTCGATAGCATAAATAGTGCTACCAGCAGGAATGTTCTTCAAAGGAAGTCGGTTGCTGACACTCACTGGTGCTTCTGTACCTGATTCTACTGTCATGCCAACAGTAAGTCCCTGAGCAGCCACGATGTAATGGTACGTGTTCGTCTGGTCTTTAATACGTGCAATGTTTGCACTGCGACCTGGATCATATTCAATTGCCTCGACAACAGCTTTGGTGCCTGGAGCAAGATTAAAGTTAACGTTTCTAATAAAGCGCTTTACCCCAGAACCCTTGTGACGAGTCGTGATACGACCTTGGTTGTTTCGGCCAGCAGTAATCTTCTTAATAGAAATCAGCGAACGGACAGGACCGCCCTTTGTAGTGATTTCAGTGAAGTCACGAGTGGTCATCCCACGGCGT
The DNA here is from genome assembly GCA_964536485.1 of uncultured Candidatus Saccharibacteria bacterium. GTDB lineage: Bacteria > Patescibacteriota > Saccharimonadia > Saccharimonadales > SZUA-47 > JAGQMY01. The sequence goes on along the minus strand of CAZHXX010000002.1, from coordinate 119,616 downwards.
CCAGGAGTTGTTGGGTTGTAAGTCTTGATAGCCATGACTTATTTCTCCTCTTTCTTCTTGGCTTTTTTAGCCTTCTTATCTGTTTCTTCAACAACTTCTGGTTGCTCAATTGATGCAAAAATTGGGATAGAATCACCCTCTTTAAGCGTCACATAAGCCTTCTTCACATCACTACGTACACCATTTTCGTAGCGTCGGTTTCGGTAATAGCGCTTTACTTTACCTTTTTGGTTCACAATTCGCACTGCAGTAACGGTAACTTCGTACGTCTTTGAGACTGCTTCTGCAATCTGGTGCTTGTTTAGGTCGCTGTCAATGTCGAACACGAAGACTCGTGCTGCAGACTGTGCATATGACTTCTCGCTGACACGAGGCATTAGTACAATACTCATTATTTTGCCTCCTTCTTAAGCCACTCGGTAGTAGTCTCAAGCGCTTTTTCAGTCATAACAATAGTGTTTGCATCAAGGATGTCGCGGACGTTTAGGTACATGGCATGTGCAAGTTTTACATATGCAAGGTTGCGTACTGCTCGTTCAAGTTCAGGAGTCTTATTCTCAACAACAAGAAGCACGTTTCGAGTTGCGCCGATCTTATCAAGTAATGCCTTCGCTTCCGCTGTCTTTGCTTCTTTCAAGGTGAATGATTCAATAATACTTACTGAACTGTTCTTTGCCTTCAAGCTAAGCGCCTGTCGAACTGCCTGTCGCTTTGCGCTCACAGGAAGTTTCTTTGAATAGTTTTCGTTGCCCAAAGGTCCAAACACGATACCACCACCGCGCCAAATTGGAACACGGCTAGAACCAAAACGAGCGCGTCCAGTTCCCTTCTGCTTCCAAGGCTTTCGACCACCACCACGCACTTCACCACGGCGAAGTGTCTTTGCAAGGTTCTCACGACCATTTGCGTGGTAGGCAATGTATGCCTGCTTCAATAGTTCGTGGTTCTTAACGTCAACATCAAATACTGTCTTATCTAGTTTTGCTGCAGCTGTTGCTTTTGCGCCAGCTTTTGTGAAAGTAGGGACACTCATTACTTGGCTCCTTTCACGATAACAATACTTTGCTTAGGTCCAGGAACAGCACCAGTCACAGCAATAATGCCACGGTCTGCGTCAACGATAGCAATCTTAAGACCTTTTACGGTTACTTTGTCATGGCCCATTCGTCCTGCCATTCGCTTGCCTTTAAAAATGTGCTGTGGGTACATAGAACCGATAGAACCAACCTTACGGGTATTTCCTTTACCACCATGAGTTTTTCTCTGGCGCTTAAAGTTGTGTCGCTTGATAGTTCCAGCGTACCCCTTACCCTTGCTTGTACCTGTCACTTGCACCATGTCACCAACTGAAAAGACCTCGGCGGTAAGCGTGCTGCCAACCTTGAGGTCTTCTGATAGTTCAATGTCTTCGGTGCGGAATTCGCGCACTACCTTTGGAGTAGTACCTGAATTCTTAAAGTGATTTTCTTGTGCTTTATTAACCCGCTTCGTCTCTTCAAAACCGATCTGGAGGGCTTGGTAGCCATCCGTCTCGTCAGTCTTGACTTGCGTAATAACGCAAGGACTAGCGGAAAGCAATGTCACAGCCTGAACAGTACCGTCTTCGTCGATGGTACTCGTCATGCCGAGTTTTCTCGTGATGAGTGCTTTCATAGTGTTATGTAGTTTCCTACACCTTTCTTTGATATTTTGATAAACGTTTACCGCGGGTTTATATCTGTTTTAGACATAAAAATTCTTGGTGGCTGGTAGTTTCCCTTCGGACTTACCAATTCACCAAGTTATTAGCGATTCCTGTTATCATATCACAAAGTGTTATAAAGAGTCAATACGTAGTATAAATTACACTAAACCTTTATTATGAGCCCCAGCGGGAGCCAGAACGAAATGAAGGTTGCTACGAGCAGCAATGCGTATTCGATTTTTCTATCCATTTGAAAGTGCTCGTGAGAAGCATAGTAGAGCCCTATCAAAAGACCTACTGGAAGAGGGATACTCCAATCAGGCAACGATTCAATACGCACCCATTGCGACCCAATTATCAAATACATAACAAGCTTCAAAAAATACGTTGAATCAGGTTCTGATTGTTTTTTTCTGATATATATTTTTGTCTTATTCTTGTTCATGTCTATCATTCTATCATGTTTGTGCACTAGGCTTTAAAGAGTACAAAATGGCTGCCTTAGACTCGGCTAACAACGCTTCTAGCATCTCTTCGCTTTTAGCATCAGGCAATCCTTTTCCGAGCTCGTCTACCATCACATCACTTGGAACCCTTGTTAAGAATGGCGATAACCGTACATTCATATATCTTTTCAAAATAACGTACATTCTCCTCAAGTTTTCTCGCTGTTGATCGCTAAAATCATACTCAAGAATTTCATTACCAACGACATAGCGATTGAAGACGTCTAATGATCTTCTTGCAGCTTCAACTAGAGTCAAAGTTTCTTCAAATTCATTTTCTTCAGGGTCACAAAATACAGTTCTTATAATACCTACTCCAGCGCAAGACCCAAACGGGAATTCTCTTTTACGTGAAGAAACAGTAGTCCTATCAAAAGTTGCGGGTTCATATGAAACAGTGCGAACTCCATGTGCAGCAACCTGTACTCCTATGTATTCATTGTCGGCAGATCTGTTTATCCAGCCCGGCAGGAATGTTTCAACTAGTATAGTAGGAGGAAATGTTACCTGAGCATGAAACTCATCTGAAGTGTCTGTAGAAGATACAGCCACAAACAGTCCATTGCCAGCTAGTTTAAACCTTTTGTTTAATGGTTCGCAAATTTCTTCTATCTCTTCTCTGACCCGATCATCAACAGGTACTCCTGGATGTGAAGTCAACTTTGGAAATGGCAAATCAACAGCCTCTACATAATGCCCGAGCTGTGGGTTATAGACTTCTTTACTCACTTTATGCCCCCGAAACCACCCTCTTTATTTATATGACGCTTGAATTTGTAGCTAAAATTTACATCTTAATTTCTGCGTCACAACCAGCAGGCAAAGAAAGGTTCATCAATGAATCAATCGTCTTTGGTGTTGGCTCAAGCACATCGATAAGGCGCTTGTGTACACGCATCTCGAACTGTTCACGGCCTTTTTTGTATACGTGTGGGCTCTTTACCACCGTAAAGGTTGTTTTGCGGGTAGGAAGTGGGATTGGGCCTGCAATTTTGGCACCAGTTCTTAGTGCAGTATCAACAATCTGCTTTGCAGACTGATCGATAATCTTGTGGTCGTAAGCCTTGAGGCGAATACGAATTCTTTGCTTTTGTTCTTTTTTGGCAACTTCAGCCATAACGATTCTCCTTTGTAATGTAACATCCCTTGGTTTCTATAGAGAGACAACTCAAGCGACTTTTAGTCATTACGATTAGTTTATGCCTATATAATACAACATTTTATTATGTTGTCCAAAATTTTCTATTACTAAATACCAGGTATCACAATCTTTGTAGGGTCAAGCTGTTCTCTTGGCGCCTTTATCTCCTCCGGAGGGGCGTACCTTTCTGGTAAGCCTGCAGTAAAAAGTCGTAATATCATAGCCATTGGAAGAGGTTCACCAGCTTTCCGAAACTCTGCAATAGTTGGAGGGCCTAGTTTTTCGCACATACAAATATAATACTGTATCGCAATAGGCAACATGTTAATAATCTTTGTCTGTAGTGAATCTATAAACATCTGTCTCTAAAAGACAAACAGGCTTGAGTGCAGATTAGACGTTCTTCGCCATGGAGCAAAAAACCAGCTGCATACTAACTACTGCTTTTTTTGATACATAGCGAAAACTTTCAGTATGCACCTGGAACAAACAAAAAGGGTCGATTATATCGACCCTTAATTTGTTTAGTGTCCTGTTAGTCGTAAAATTACTTAGTAATTTTAGTAACAACACCAGCACCAACGGTACGGCCACCTTCACGAATAGCGAAGCGAAGACCCTGATCCATAGCGATCGGAGCAAGCAACTTCACTTTAAACGTGATGGTATCACCAGGCATGACCATTTCTTTGTCAGCTGGCAATTCAACTTCACCAGTTACGTCCGTAGTACGGAAGTAGAACTGTGGCTTGTAGCCCTTGAAGAATGGAGTGTGACGTCCACCTTCTTCTTTAGTCAAAACGTATACTTCTGCATCAAACTCGGTGTGAGGAGTGATGGTACCTGGCTTAGCCAAGACCTGACCACGCTCAATGTCATCGCGCTCAATACCACGAAGCAAGACACCAGCGTTGTCGCCTGATTGACCCTGATCAAGAGATTTCTTGAAAGCTTCAATTCCAGTAACAACTGATTTCTTAGTGTCGCGAATACCAACGATTTCAACTTCGTCGTTAACTTTAACGATACCAGTTTCGATACGTCCTGTAGCAACCGTACCACGTCCCTTGATAGAGAAGACGTCTTCGATTGGCATAAGGAATGGCTTGTCAAGTTCACGAGTTGGCTCTGGGATGTATGCATCCATAGCTGCAACAAGTTCCATGATAGCGTCTTCATAAGCTGCATCGCCTTCAAGAGCCTTCAAAGCAGAACCCTTGATAACTGGAGCGTTGTCACCGTCAAAGTCATACTTTGAAAGAAGTTCACGAACATCCATTTCAACAAGCTCGACGAGTTCAGCGTCTGCCATATCCATTTTGTTCAAGAAAACAACAATCTTAGGAACACCAACCTGCTTTGCAAGCAACACGTGCTCACGAGTCTGAGGCATAGGGCCGTCAGCAGCAGAAACAACCAAGATAGCACCGTCAACCTGAGCTGCACCGGTGATCATGTTCTTAACGTAGTCAGCGTGACCTGGCATGTCAACATGTGCGTAGTGACGCTTTTCTGACTCATATTCTTGGTGAGAAGTAGCGATGGTAATACCACGTGCCTTCTCTTCTGGAGCGTTGTCAATCTGATCATACGCAATTGGTTTGTTAGTGTCGCTAGGAAGTTTCTTAGCAAGTACAGCTGTGATTGCAGCAGTAAGCGTAGTCTTTCCGTGGTCGACGTGTCCCATAGTACCAACGTTAACGTGTGGCTTGGTTCGGTCAAAATCTGCCATTTTTAGCAAATTCCTTTCTAATTAGTTTATAAGGGTATGTCTATGCATGTGCACAAACTATGAATTTTTTTATTTCGCGATCCATATTGTTCTAATTTACGGCTAATTTCTTAGCGTACTAGAGCAAAGCCCTCACGCGAGATACCCATCTAGTATAGTATATCGAATCGCCTTCAGCAAGTGTATTCACCGATGGTTTAACTCGCGTGAAAAAACCATAAATTTGTGCCCTGAAGTTACCAACCTAGTAGTGCTAGAGAGACTTTAATCGTAGTCGTTTTAGTTTGTTACTTGGACGAACGCAGTGCAATTTTGCCTAAATAAAGTGGCTCCAGAAAAAACAACAGTTACTTCAGGCAAGGCGTCTGCTCGTTCTTTTGCAACTAACTCGTAAACAGATTTTAGCGCTTGAACAGCACTCAAATTGCCCCATCCTTCTGTGTGCGTAACAATTCCTTCGTAAGCATCCATAACACTTGCACTTACTTGCTTAATTGCATCACGGCGATCTCTCAGTAGATCTCTTCTTCCTGCATCGCAAACCCTCAACTGCTCATGACAATTCGTATTGGAGTATCTATTAGGACAATCGTAAATTGGAGAGGGTTTCTTTGTCATAGTCTTACTTAGCGTTTTTTGCAATGATTGCTTCTTTGACGTTGTTTGGCACGTCTGCGTAGTGGTCAAGCTCCATGGAGCTGCTTGCGCGTCCCTTTGTTGCAGAACGAAGGTTTGTCGTGTAGCCAAACATTTCACCAAGTGGTACGAAGGCCGTAATTTCTTTAATGCCCGCAGCAAGGTCTTCCATTGACTCAATACGTCCACGCTTACTGTTCAAGTCGCCAATCACGTCGCCCATAAATTCTTCTGGAGTCACAACAACAACTTTCATGACAGGCTCCATGATAACTGGGTTTGCCTTACGCACACCTTCTTGAAGCGCCATTGAACCAGCGATTTTGAAGGCCATTTCGTTAGAGTCAACTTCGTGGTAGCTACCGTCGTACAGTTCAGCCTTAACATCAACAACTGGGTAGCCAGCAAGCACACCGTTGGCCATAGCCTCGATAATACCTTGCTGTACTGGCTTGATGTATTCCTGCGGAACCACACCACCCTTGATAGAGTTGATAAACTCAAAGCCTTTACCAGACTCGTTTGGAGAAAGGCGAAGCCATACGTCACCGTACTGTCCACGTCCACCAGACTGACGGATAAATTTACCTTGAATTTCGACGCCTTCTTTGCGGATAGTCTCTCGGTACGCTACTTGTGGTGCTCCTACGTTCGCTTCAACACCGAATTCGCGCTTCATTCTATCAACTATAATTTCAAGGTGAAGCTCACCCATACCGCTAATAACTGTTTGGCCAGTTTCTTCATCCACGCGGATTCGGAAGGTAGGATCTTCCTCTGCAAGACGTTGCATCGCAAGACTCATCTTCTCTTGGTCAGCTTTTGTCTTTGGCTCAATAGCAATAGAGACTGGTGGTTCTGGGAACGTAATGCTTTCAAGCACAATTGGATGTGCAGCGTCAGCAAGCGTATGACCAGTTGTTGTAGCCTTCAAGCCCACAATAGCTGCAATGTCGCCAGCTTCAACCTCGTTGACATCTTCTCGCTTGTCAGCCTGCATACGAACAATACGTCCAATGCGCTCTTTTTCACCGTTGCTCGTGTTCATGACATAGCTACCAGCGGTAATTTTGCCAGAATAGACACGGAAATAAGCAAGCTTCCCTACAAATGGGTCAGTCGTAATTTTAAATGCAAGACCTGAAAGTGGCTCTTCTGCAGATGGCTTGCGCTCAATCTTATCACCGCTCTTAGGGTTTTCGCCCCAGGTACTACCCCGGTCAAGTGGACTTGGCATTAGGTCTTTTACAAGATCAAGAACTTTTTCAACAATAACACCACGGCCATCACCACCGGTGACAGCGTAGAACTTACCACCCAAAACACCAGCGCGAATAGCAGTCATGATCTCTTCTTCAGTCAGGCCTTCTTCGCCAACTTCGAGGTATTTCTCGAGCATGGTTTCGTCTTCTGCTACAGCATTTTCAATCAAAAGACTTCGGTATTTCTTCACTTGGTCCATCATGTCGGCAGGGATTTCGCCTTCAACAAGCTCTTTGTCGGTGAATTCTTTGTAGGTATATGCCTTCATCTTTACAAGGTCAACAATACCGTTGATAGCCTGTTCAAAGCCGATTGGCAAGTGGATTGGGAAGGCAGCTTTAGAAAGACGGTTGTGAATGCTCTCAAGTGACTTGTAGAAGTCTCCACCAGTCTGGTTAATCTTGTTGATAAAGCAGATACGAGGCACACCATACTTGTCAGCTTGGCGCCATACAGTCTCTGACTGTGACTCAACACCCATTTTACCGTCGAACACCACAACGGCACCGTCAAGCACGCGGAGTGAGCGTTCAACTTCAACCGTAAAGTCAATGTGACCTGGGGTATCAATGATGTTAATCTGGCACCCTTTCCAGTAACACGTAACGGCAGCAGACACAATGGTAATACCACGTTCTCGCTCTTGAGCCATCCAGTCAGTGGTGGTCTCACCTTCGTGAACCGCACCAATCTTGTGCTTCAAACCAGTTCGGTACAAAATACCTTCAGTTGTTGTAGTCTTACCGGCATCAATGTGCGCGATAATACCAATGTTTCGTATATCCTTAATTTCAGTCTTTTTCCCAGCCATCTTATTCCCTTTTCCAGATTATATTTTCGTTCTAACTCTACGGAAAACTAATTGCTCTAGTTCACCAATTCCTCTTCGGTATCTTTCATTCGCTATAATCCCACGCATACCCTCTTCAGGAAATTTGTACACGTGTACTACCTCATAATCAGCACCGAGAAAGCCTCGTCTTGGCGGAAATGCCCTCTCAACCTCGTAAAACATATCCGGAGCGATTGGGTCGCCTACGACTACGCCTTCTCGGTCAGTGCCCATCGTATTATCTCGCGAAGTGAGCAAATGCTCGGTTAGACTCAGCCATCTTGTGGGTGTCTTCCTTCTTCTTGAAGGTGGTACCGGTTTGGTTGTAAGCATCAACGAGTTCAAGCGCAATTCGCTTGCTCATTGGCATACCTTTTTTCGCACGAGCAGCAGCAACAAACCACATAACAGTAAGGTGCTTCTGGCGCTGGCCCTTAACTTCAAATGGAATCTGGTAGTTCGCACCACCAACACGTCGTGAACGAGTTTCCATATAAGGGGTAACGTTCTTGATAGCTTTATCAAACACTTCGATAGCGTTTTCTTGCTTTAGCATACGTGCAGCTTCTTCGATTGCCTCATAGACAATTCGCTCTGCTGTTTGTTTCTTACCATGGCGCATAACGCGGTTAATAAGGCGTTGTACCATTTCTGAGTTGTATTTTCGGTCTGGGAGCTTAGGACGAACCAAAGCTTTAGTCGTTTTTCGTGGCATGACTATTTGCTCGCTTTCTTCGTGCCGTACTTGCTTCGGCCACGCTTGCGGTTTTCTACACCCTGAAGGTCAAGTGACCCACGGACAATGTGATAACGTACACCAGGAAGATCCTTTACACGACCACCACGAATCATAACGACCGCGTGCTCCTGTAAGTTGTGACCTTCACCACCGATATATGCCCATACTTCATAGCCATTGCCCAAGCGGACACGAGCTACTTTACGAAGTGCTGAGTTCGGCTTCTTTGGTGTCTTAGTGGTTACCTTGACACATACTCCACGCTTAAACGGCGCAGATTTTTCATAGTTTGTAGTTTTTAGATTGTTTACCACTTTGTGCAACGCAGGTGACTTGCTTTTCACCTTTGCAGTTTTGCGTGGTTTACGCACTAACTGATTAATAGTTGGCATTAACTCTCCTTAATCTAACTGCTTCGAGCGGGTAAACGATTGTAACGATTTAACAGGTTAAATCTTGTGGACTCGTGCCAATTTTTCGCTTTGCGTTTCGCGCCAATGTACCTTGCAGTACATCTAGCTTACGATACGCAGCGAGAAAATCGCCACGAGCCTAACATACAACCGTTTTCCAATATCCATGCCAGAATACTTTTTTCGGACGGCTCAGATTATTAAATTGTAAAACTATTCTAACAGCTTTTTTATTAGGCTGCAACTTCTTCTTCGACGATTGGAGCTACTTCTTCTTCGTCTTCAGCTCCGTTCTCAACTTCTACGTTTGTTCGTACGCCAGTTCCCACAGGAATCTTGCGTCCAAGAATAACGTTTTCTTTCAAGCCAAACAGCTTGTCAACCTTACCGCTTGTCGCAGCACCAATCAAGACACGAGTCGTATCCTGGAAGCTTGCTGCACTCAAGAACGAGTCGGTTGCAAGACTTGCCTTGGTGATACCAAGCAAGAGTTGGTTGTAACGAATTAGTTGCTTACCTTCGCTTGCAAGCTGTTCGTTGGCTTCAAGCACGGTTTGCTTGCTGACAATGTCACCTGTTACAAATTCGCTGTCACCAGGTTCATCAATCTGTACACGGCTAAACATCTGACGCACAATGATTTCAAGGTGCTTATCGGCAATGTTCTGTCCTTGCGCAGCAAAGATAGCCAAAATTTCGTTCATGATATAGCGCTGGGTTGCTTCAACTCCAGAGAACCGCATAAGTTCGTGAAGGTTGATTGACCCATTGGTAAGTCTGTCACCAGCTTTTACTTCGTCACCATCTTTGACAGCAAGTTGCTTAAAGCCAGGGATTTCATAGCGTACAGCACCCTGTTTACCAGGAGTCACCATAAGTTTACCTTCAGCGACATCAACGACACCGCTAAGAGGCGCAAGGATTTCGTCTGAGCCATCTTCATTAGCAGCCAAGGTATCACCTTCGCGAACAACGCTTCCACTCGCTACGCGAACAGTTTGCTTGTTAAGCTTGAGTTCTGTTGCCTTCATCTCTTTTGGTGCAATCTGTACAATATATTGCTCACCTTCTTCCCAAACGCTCACCACACCTTCAACTTCGCTCAAGAACGCCTGACCTTTTGGTGTTCGAACTTCAAAGAGCTCTTCAACACGTGGAAGACCGGTGGTGATATCTTCACCAGCAACACCACCACTGTGGAAGGTCTTTAGCGTAAGCTGAGTACCTGGCTCACCGATAGACTGTGCAGCGATAACACCAACTGGTGCAAATTCCGCTACAAGGTCGCGAGTTGCAGGATCAAGTCCATAGCTCTTTCGTGGGATACCCTTGATAGAAGGCACGCTCAAGACGCTCATAATCTTTACGCCATCAACACTCGTATCTGCATCAATCGCGTTTGCAATCTCAGCAGTAATGAGTTCACCCTTCTTAACAATGTTCTTAACATCTTCAGCAACATATCGCCCTTCAAGACGGCTTCCGTAGCTGACACCGATGTATTCTGCACCAGATCGGTACAACGCAAATCCTGGGTCCTCAATCTGTTCGTCGGTTGTAAAGACATCTTGAGAGACGTCAACAAGACGACGAGTAAGATACCCTGAGTCAGCAGTTTTCAAAGCGGTGTCAATCATACCCTTACGCGCACCACGGGTTGCCGTAAAGTATTCAAGCGGGGTAAGCCCGTGCTTATAGTTGTTTCTAATGGGAAGCTCAATAGCGCGTCCGGTAGCGTCAGTCACGACACCAAGAAGCCCAACAGCTGTCTTCACCTGGCCAATGTTACCACGAGCACCAGAGTTAACAGCGATAGACATTGAACTGTCTTCGTTCACGAACTGCTCTGCAAGTGTTTCCTGAACTTTTGCATCAACCTTCATCCAGTTTTCAACTGTCAAACGGTAGCGTTCATCGTCAGTGATGAACCCTTGCTCAAACTGGTCACTAATGTCTTTAGATTTCTTCTCACCACCACCAAGAATCTCTTTAACGCCATCAACATCGCTGAAGTCGTCCATACCCATGCTGATTCCTGAGCGAGTAGCAAACTCAAAGCCGGTTGCCTTCAAGTCGTCGGCAATACGTGCAGTTTCTTCTTGCCCGTATTTTGCATAGACCTGTGCAAGCACGTTCTGCAAGCGCTTTTTGGTCATTTCAGTGTTCTGGAAAGGAAAATCTTCTGGGAAGAGTTCGTTAAAAATGAGTCTTCCAAGCGTTGTTTCTCGTACTTCACCACGAAAAAGGATACGAACAGGAGTCTGTGCCGTAATAGCACCGTTATCTCGAGCCATAATAGCTTCTGCTATGGTACTAAATGCACGAACTTTCTGGTCAGAGACACCTGGACGGTTATAGGTAAGGTAGTAAGCACCCAAGACAATATCCTGCTCAATGTGCAAGATTGGCGAACCGTCAGCAGGCTTCAAAAGGTTGTGGTTTGCAGCCATGATATTCTTTGCTTCCCACTGCGCGTCATCGCTCAATGGCAAGTGAACAGCCATCTGGTCACCATCGAAGTCAGCGTTGAAGCCCTTACAAACAAGTGGGTGAAGCTGAATAGCTTTCCCTTCAATAAGTACTGGCTTAAATGCCTGGATACTCAAACGGTGAAGTGATGGTGCACGGTTCAAAAGAACGTACTTACCACGAATGACATCGTCAAGCGCGTCCCATACAGCAGTTTCACCGAGTTCAATCATACGAGTCGCACTTCTGATGTTGTGTGCAAAATCTCGTTCAATCAACCAACCAATAACGAATGGTTTGAACAGCTCTAGTGCCATCATCTTTGGTAGACCACATTGGTCAATCTTAAGTTCTGGCCCGGCAACAATAACCGAACGACCAGAGTAGTCAACACGCTTACCAAGCAAGTTTTGTCGGAAACGACCTTGCTTACCTTTAAGCATGTCAGAGAGTGACTTCAAGCGACGTCGTTGACCGGTTGATGCAATTGCACGTCCAGAACGAGTACTGTTGTTGTCAATCAGTGCATCGACTGCTTCCTGGAGCATACGTTGTTCGTTTCGCTTGATAACTTCAGGAGCGTTAAGCTCAATAAGCTTCTTCAAACGGTTGTTACGGTTAATGACACGTCGGTACAAATCGTTAAGGTCACTGGTTGCAAATCGGCCACCAGTAAGTTGCACCATAGGTCGAAGATCCGGAGGGATGACAGGGAGTACGGTGACACACATGCTTGTTGGCTTAATACCAGCACGTTCCATACTCTCAAGCAAGCGAAGTCGCTTCATGAGCTTCTTACGACGCTGACCTTTTGCTTCTTCAACTTCTTCTTGCAAGCGTGCAATCAATTCGAGTAGATTGACGCTTTTTAGGAGTGACTGCAACGCATTTCCACCCATTTCAACTTTGATGATATCTGCCACATCATCAGGAAGGTTTCGATAGTCAGTTTCTGAGATAAGTCCACGCACTTCAAGGCTTTGCAACTGTTCTTTCAAAAGAGCAAAGTCAGCTTCGAGCTCTTCGAGCTCTTTGGTCTGCATTTTTGCAAGTTCTTTTACGTTTGCACCTTCTGCCTTAGCTTCCGCTTCGTAACGAGCTTTGATAGCTTCTTTTGCAGCAGAAAATTCTGCCTCTTTATCAGCAAGCATACGGTCTCGTGCTTCTGTATCTACGTCAACCATAACGTAGCTAGCAAAATATGCAATTCTCTCTAGGTTCTTTACCGTCATACCTAGCAACAACCCAATAGCGCTTGGCGTACCACGGAGGAACCAAATATGTGCAACTGGCGCAGCAAGGCTAATATGACCCATTCGTTCACGTCGAACGATGCTCTTTGTCACCACTTCACCCTTTTTGTCGACTGCTGCTTCTCGAGAGCGAACTCCCTTAAATTTAGCGTCGTGCGGGTTGATATCTTTTACTGGTCCAAAGATTCTTTCGCAGAACAAGCCATCTCGTTCAGGCTTTTGGGTACGGTAGTTAATCGTTTCTGGCTTGGTTATCTCACCATGACTCCAGTCAAGAATATCGTCAGCACTCGCAACTGCTAGGCGAACTGCGTCAAAATCTGAAATATTAATTCCTGTTGAATATCGGCGCATTATAATACCTCCTCGCTTTCATCGTTTTCGTCTTCTGAGTATTCATGTTCCTCCTCAGTAAGTTCAGTCACTTCAATCTCTTCACCGTCGACATCGACAATCTCAAAGTCATCGACAACGCTTGCGTCTTCGGTAACATCTATGTCAGAAGCAATGTCTTCAGGAACGTCAACAGCAGGAAGGTGCTCTGCCTCGTCCTTAATATTTTTGCTCAACATATCTTCAGCATCAAGAATCTCAGCTTCTTTTGTCACAAGGTCAACCTTGAGACCAAGTCCTTGCAACTCTTTCACAAGCACGTTGAAGCTTTCTGGTACCTTTGGTCCAACAATTTCAGTGCTCTTAATGATTGCTTCATAAGCCTTTGAACGGCCGTAGACATCGTCAGACTTAAGTGTGAGCATTTCTTGAAGGATGTTTGATGCACCATATGCTTCCAGTGCCCAGACTTCCATTTCTCCAAATCGCTGTCCACCGTTTTGCGCTTTACCACCAAGAGGCTGCTGGGTCACCATCGTGTATGGTCCAGTGCTTCGTGCGTGGATCTTGTCGACAATCATGTGGTTGAGCTTGATCATGTACATAGAACCAACGGTTGTCTTTTCCTGGAATGGTTCACCAGTACGACCGTCATAGAGCTGTTGCTTACCGTCTTCAGGAAGACCTGCTTCTTTGAGAAGTTCCCGGATTTTAGCAATTGGGACACCATTAAATGAAGGGCTTGCCACGTTGATACCTAATGCACGTGCCGCCATACCAAGGTGAGTCTCAAACAGCTGTCCGATGTTCATACGACTTGGCACACCGAGTGGGTTCAAGACAATGTCAACCGGCTGACCATCTGCTGTAAATGGCATATCTTCTTGTGGCAATACGCGGGCAATAACACCCTTGTTACCGTGGCGACCACCCAATTTATCGCCAACTGCAATTTTTCGCATTTGTGCGACAAACACCTGGATTTGCATAATGACACCAGCTTTCAACTCGTGGCCATTTGCACGTGAGAAGACTTTTACGCCAACTACTTTTCCGTGTTTTCCGTTGCTCATTCTTTGTGATGTGTCACGTACTTCCTTGGCTTTTTCACCAAAGATAGCGCGCAACAATCTTTCTTCGCTTGAGAGTTCTTGTTCACCCTTTGGTGTAATCTTCCCTACAAGGATATCGCCGGGGTGCACTTCTGCACCAATACGGACAATACCGTCTTCATCAAGGTGACGTAGAGCGTCCTCTGAAACGTTTGGAATATCGCGGGTAACAATTTCAGGGCCAAGCTTCGTTTCACGAACTTCCGTCATGTAATCAACGATATGGATTGACGTAAGGGTGTCGTCTTCGACAAGTCGTCGAGATACCACCATCGCATCTTCAAAGTTGTAACCATTCCATGGCATGAAGGCAACAAGGAGGTTCTTACCAAGAGCTAGCTCACCGTTGTCGATAGACATACCTTCAATAAGTGAGTCGCCAGACTTAACCTTGTCTCCCTTGTTCACAACCACCTTTTGGTTGATAGAAGAGCCTTCGTTACTACGAAGGAAGTGCACTGGCTCGTAGCTTGCTTTTCGTGTCTTATAAGCGACAACAACTTTATTTGCATGCGCTTCAATAACTTCACCGTCTTCTTCGGCCAATATCATCTGGCCTGAGTTGCGTGCTACAAGTCCTTCCATACCGGTTCCAACAATAGGAGCCTCAGGAGTAATAAGTGGCACTGCCTGACGTTGCTGGTTACTACCCATGAGTGAACGGTACACATAGTTCTTTTCAATAAATGGAATCAACCCAGCACTAGAGCCGATAATCTGGCGGTCAGCCGCGTCAATGTGTGTAACTTCGTCAACATCAACTTCAGATGCAACAAGATACTTTCGCGCACTCACACGCTTGCTGATAAAAGCTCCATCATCTTTGAGCTCTTCACCGGCACTTGCGATTATGGCCTTTACTTCACCGTCTGCATCAAGAAAATCAATCTGGTCAGTCACTTTTCCTTTTACTACTTTGCGGTAAGGAGTTTCCATGAAACCGTATTCGTTAATACGCGAGTACATAGCCATGTTGAGCACCAACCCGATGTTTGCACCTTCAGGAGTTTCAACTGGGCAGATACGTCCATAGTGTGTCGCGTGAGCATCTCGCACTTCAAAACCGGCGCGTTCTCGTGAAAGACCGCCAGGCCCCATAGAACTAAGACGTCGCTTATGTGCAAGCTCTGAGAGCGGGTTAATCTGGTCCATGAACTGAGAAAGCTGAGAGCTTGCAAAGAACTCACGAACAGCAGCAACGATAGGTCGAGCGTTAATAAGTTGCGCTGGAGTAACTGTTTCAATATCACTCATGCTCATTCTATCTTTGGCGTTTCGTTCCATTCGCAAGAGACCAATACGGAACTGACGCTGTACAAGTTCACCAACGAGCTTTATGCGTCGGTTTGCAAGACTGTCGATGTCATCAGCAGCTTCTTGCGTGTTGTTAAGGCGAATAAGTTCAGCAACAATAGCAATAAGGTCTTCGATGCGCATAACACGATTTTCTACTGTATTCGCAACATCAAGTCCAAGGCGCTTGTTTATCTTGTAGCGACCGACTCGGCTAAAATCAAAACGCTTGTAGTTAAAGAACATGTTTTCGATAAGCCCACGAGCGTTATCAACAGTCGCAAGATCACCTGGGCGCAAGCGTCGATACACTTCAATAAGTGATTCGTTCACCCCACGTGCTGGATCTTTTTCAAGAGTAGCAGTAATGTAGCTTGTTTTTCCGTTGTCGACTTTTTTAAAGTGCTCACGCATTTGTGTTTCGGTAAGTCCGAAAGCTCGCAAAAGTGTCGTGACTGCGATCTTTCGTTTTCGATCAATTTTTACAAAAAGCGCACCAGAAGTAGCGGTCTCAAACTCGAGCCATGCACCACGGCCAGGGATAACTTTTGCACTGTAGAGGTTAGTACCCCCAACATTTTCAGCTGTATAAAAAACACCAGGGGAGCGAATCAACTGGCTGACCACAACACGTTCTGCACCGTTAATCACAAAGGTGCCACGGCTCGTCATCCATGGATAATCGCCAAGGTAAATTTCTTGCTCTTTTACTTCGCCAGTGACTTTGTTTGTCAGTTCTATTGTCGCCTTGAGTGGTGCTTCATAGCTGACATTGTTCTCACGAGCATCTGCTTCAGACATCTTT
This sequence comes from uncultured Candidatus Saccharibacteria bacterium, assembly GCA_964536485.1. GTDB lineage: Bacteria > Patescibacteriota > Saccharimonadia > Saccharimonadales > SZUA-47 > JAGQMY01. The sequence goes on along the minus strand of CAZHXX010000002.1, from coordinate 103,405 downwards.
GGATCTTCAAAGTGATACTGCTTAAAACGAATACTAAGCTTTGTGCCCGTGTAATCATCGATAGGACTGATTTCACTTAGAATTTCACCAAGACCTTCCTCAACAAACCACTGAAAACTGGTATTCTGGTGGTCTACCAAGTTTGGCAGGTTGATAATTTCTTTCTTCTTTGTAAAGTACTGACGCTCTTTTGGCCCTGACGTCTTTGGCTTCGTTGTTGCCGATTTAGGCATAAATACGTACGCTCCCTTGCCCCTACATCAAACACGACTTTGATCATGAGGCACGTTAGTTATTGATCTGTTTTTTCGAAGATCACTACTTGTCTCTTTCACACCGTGTTTATTTTGAACACGGGACTACTTGACACGGTGTACACTACTTCTTAGCCTACTAGTGTCTCATACCTAACAGGTGGCTGTCAAACAAATTATTCTCTTGGCTGTTGCACCACTTTTGGTTCATACCCAAAGCCATGTGACTCTGCAGTTCCAAACTTTAATCCAGTTGCAAAATAGCCTATGAGCCCATGCCCAAATACATCTCTCAGTACATCTTGTACTTCAACTAAAGAGTCAGACCGCTCAGTTGCTACTTTTCTTTCCCCGCCTGCGACTACTTTGACTTGCTCACATGCAGTCGCAAAAGACTCAACTCCCCCTGTGCCAGGAGCAACAAGGATAAGCGACGAAGGGAGCGAGATTTCATCAGTAGCAGTGCTTCGATCTGGTCGGTATTTTAGCGGAATATCTTGTATGCAGATTGCCATACCAGCTAATCTATCCAGCGTTCTTTGTCCTCTGAAGAGAAGATACGGATTCACGGGACTTTGCGCGTCCATCCCTCTTTTTATTAACCTGCCCACAAAGGCTGTAGCCCGTTTAGGATCTTTAAACGGCTCCAACAAATCGTGTTTTCTGTGCTGTGTTAATGGATGCTCAGCGTAGAGCCCTCCCAAGACTCGTGCGATGCCCGGCGCGTCAACACGTCCACCCCTTTCAAAGGGTCGATGCATCTCATGGATAGTAAAATCTTGTGACATTTATCACATTATAATACAAATTATAAAATTAACAACTATTTCATTATTTTGTCAACTATACCGTATTTGACTGATTCTTCAGCCGTCATCCAATAGTCTCTATCCACATCTTTTTCAATCTGGGACAGCTTCTGCCCAGTATTTTGTGCTAACAGTTCGTTAAGGAGCTTACGAACGCGTATGCTTTCTTGCAGGTCAATTTCCATATCGGTAACTTTACCGCGGGTTCCACTACTTGGTTGATGAATCATCACTTTAGAATTTGGCAACAAGAAACGTTTACCCTTCGTGCCGGAGCTCAAAAGAAATGCACCCATGCTTGCTTGCAAGCCAATACCTACGGTTTGCACGTCGTTCTTGATATATTGCATCGTGTCATAAATAGCCATGCCGTCATACACACTTCCGCCAGGACTATTTATATACAGATAGATGTCCTTCTTTGGGTCTTCGTTCTGCAAAAATAGAAGTTGCGCAACAATAAGATTTGCCGTGTGCGGGTTCACATCTGAGCCAAGGAAAATAATTCTATCTTTGAGAAGGCGACTATAAATATCGTAGGCACGTTCAACACGTCCATCATTCTCTATAACAGTTGGTATCAATATGGAACTATTCATGTATTTATAACCCTTTCGAAAGCTCTACTAATATTTCAAGGAAAGAAACGATTTTTTGCTTCACTCCAAAATTATAGCAAGCCAAGTTAGCACTCGTCAATGCTGAGTGCTAACTTACCGTTTAAATTCTGTTATTTTTGCGTTTTAAGAAACTCAATGACTCTTTCAGTACGCAAGCGGGCGTTAATCTCACGGCGATTTTCAGGTTTATCAAGCTCTGCCTGCATTGAAGAGTCTTTGTATTGCGCTTTAAGTGCAAGCATTCGCGCTTCAAGAATTTCAGGCTCTACGTCGATGTTTTCAATGTCGGCAATTTCGCTCAATATGAGTCCAGCTTTAATTCGACGTAGTGCCTCTGGCATAACTTCATCTTTGATGTATGCTTCTTCTGTCTTGCCTATGCTTGCTAGCATTTCGTCATATGTCATCCCACGCTGGACAACATTCTGTCGCACTTCTTGTAGCACGGCTTCTTTCTGTTCTTCAATCAGTTCATCTGGAATCGCAACAGTAGTCTTGTCTGCAAGCTCGTTAATGATAGCCGCTTCCCAGTCGCGCTCTGCTCGGTGACTCGCTTCGTGCTCAAGTTGTTTCTTTATATCTGCTTTAAGCTCTTTGAGTGAGCTAAAAGGACCAACCTTGCCAGCAAACTTATCGTCAAGCTTTGGTTCCTTGACTTCTTTGAGCTTCTGCAATGTCACCGTGAAAGTGACTTTTGCGTTCTGCAATGCTTTAGCACCATAGTCTTTAGGGAACGTTACTTCAAAACTTTTCTCCTCGCCAAGCTTCATCCCAACAACATTTTCCTCAAACCCAGGAATAAATGTCCCAGACCCAAGCACTAATGGATATGCTTCACCGTCTGCCCCGGCAACAGGCTCGCCTTTTTTATCTACACCTTTAAAGTCAATCACCGCTTCGTCAGTTAACTTAGCTTCACGTTCTACCTCTACTTTTTCAGCAGCCCGAATCTGCAAGCTCTTAAGTACTTCATCAATCTGTGATGGCTCTATCTTAGCTTCGGCTTTTTTCGCTGTAATTTTCTTATAGTTAGGGAGCTTAATTTCGCCCACAACAGGGATTTCCATGGTAAATTCGAGCTCGGTAAATGGCACGAACTTTTTCACCGTCACTTGAGGCTGTCCTACCGGCCGAATTCGTTCTTCCTTGATAGCTGCCAGGTAGAGTGCCTGAATAGCTTCGTTCAAAAACTCACTCTGTAATGTTGCATCGTCGAGATTTTTCTCAACAATTTCCATAGGCACTTTGCCTTCACGAAAGCCTGCAACTTTCACCCTTGGTGCAAGTGCATGGAGTACCTTGTTCTTGACCTTATCTAATTCGCTTAATTCGGCAGCAATCTCAAATACTGCAACTGTGTCATTTTTTCTCTCAGTGTGTAATTTCATACCAGTCATAGTACCAGATTCTAAGGAGTTATCCAAGCCACTCAATCTGTATTGCTGGCTACATACCGCTTAATTGTTCTTTTGCGCTACTTTCTCTGGTCTTTGACGATGCTAACAATTCGAGCGAGGCTGTGCTTTTCTTCATTGTTATTTTTCAAATCTTTTAGAATGTATTGCTCTGTTTCCAGTTCTTCTTGCCCAACGAACAGCACGTATCTTACGCCCGATTTCAGAGCGTTCTTAAACTGTTTATCTATCTTTTTACCACTAAAATCAACTGCAACATTTACCCCTATTTCACGTAATTCTCTCGCCGCAACTTGTGCACCATTCACACTCTGTTCATCACGAATCAAAATAGTAAGCTCAACTGGCAATTTCATCGCAGGGATAAGTTTGTTCGTTTCAAGATAATCACGGAACACAACATCGCCAACGGCAAATCCTATTGTCGGGACAGGTTCTACGCCAAAGAGCCCCACAAGTCCGTCATATCTCCCTCCACCTAAGACCGAGCGGTTATTTTCACCATCGGTTGCAAATGCTTCAAAAACAATATCGGTGTAGTAATCAAACCCACGCATCAGCGTTACGTCGAACTCAATGTTCCGAATACCTTGCGCACGCGCTGTATCAATCACCGTAGCAATACTCTGAGCACTTTCACTCGTTTGAAGTGAGAGTGGTAAATTACTTATCTCTTTAATAGCGAGGAACTGCACAAGCGCACGGCTAATTTCTTTCGCCCCCGTAGCTTCGTCAAGTGCCTTTGCGAACTCATCGGTAGACATTTTTTTGATTCTGTCGATAAGACGAATAACCGCGGTAGCTCTTCCAGCGCTCACGCCAATACTCGATAGAATCTCAGTAACAAGGACACGGCTATTGACCTTAATTGTGTAGGTCGATCGTTTCGCTTTAAATGCTTGGAACAAATCATCGGCTATTTGTATCATCTCGAGTTCTGCTTGTGCAGAGCTTACACCAAACATGTCTACATTCAGTTGCCAAAATTCACGTAATCTCCCCTTTTGCATACGTTCATAACGCCATAAATTCGGGATAGAATACCAGCGTGCTGGATAAGCAAGCTCTTGGCGCCGTCCAGCCACCATACGGCTTACTGATGGTGTCATTTCAGTTCGTATCGTCACACTTCGCTCTCCGCGGTCCGTAAAGGTGTACGTTTGCGTCTCAATTATTTCTTGGCTCCCCTTCATAAGGTAAAGGTCTGTTGGCTCCAAGATTGGTGCGTCATACTCAACATATCCATAGCGCTCAACAACTCTACGCCACTTCTCAAACATCCATTTTTGTATTTGTTTATCTTCTGGGTAAAAATCCCGTGCGCCTTTATAAGGTTGCATACTTGTGCTCATAACTCATATTCTCCTATAACTTCTTAAATTAACCAAAAGCTTTTTTGCTCCCCACCCTAGTGAGTAGGCTTAGTGCGACCACACACCTTCAATTCTTCTTTGTTCTTCTCGTCTTCCTGCTATAGCTTCTGAGATGTAGCCAAAGACAACATCACCCGGGACAACGATTCTGTCGGGTCCAATCAAGTTTAAATCCGCTGTACGAGGTCCAAAAATGTTGAATGCATTGCTATCTTCTGCGTATCTTCTGTCTAAAATCAGTCTCTGTTCACCGTCTACAAACAGGCCTTTTAGCGAATTATCTTCAATTGCTTCACGCCATTCAGCAATAGTTTTGTATAGTTCAAAGTAACCCATAGTGTCCTCTTAAAATAATTATTGTTTACAAAATTAAAAAAGCCGGAGAAGTGCTCCGGCTATTATTTTTTTATCAATAAAAATACTACCGAAGCGAGTTCTCCGGCTGCATATGTGAAAAAATGTTTACGTTTTTCATTAGCAGTACTATATCACATTTATTCCGAATGTAAAATTATTTCGACCCAATTGCATGAGCGTACCCTAATAGTCTTGTTTCTGGATCGTCGTTGAAAAATACTGCTTTCCCGAGAACATACAAGTCCACAGCATGAGATGTTTCTCGTACGCTACTCGGTGCATCGTGTTCGCCTATGTCACTTTGGTCCAAAACCGCTCCGGTTCCAGAAATAACCAGCTCGCCGTAACGAGGATGACTAGACAGCGCATCTCTTACCAATTCAGCATCATTAGCCGAAGCCGTAAGATGTGTAATACCCGCGTCCAGCGCCATTGCAGACATACTTACAGTTAAATCCCGGTGATGAAGTCCATAAAGTGAATTTGTTTTCTTTGCTTGCTTAGAAGAACTCACAACAGCAATTGGGTCGTACCACTCTCTGGCAAGCATAACGGCATCCTGAAGCTCAGTTGGATCCACCATATGGTGCATCAGAAAGGTAATCGCTCTTCGCTGACGCTGCATTTCTTCGAGGCGAGCTTTTTGACGCTCATCTAACCGTCTTTTTGCTCGTACATCATGAATAAAATTATCTGACTCTGTACGTAGCCCATAGACCGAGGCAGGGAGTTCATTGCCATCATTACTAAATTTAGTATCAATACACAGTGGTGGTACTTTTTTCTTTGAAGCAAGCATGGCCGATAGAGTCTCAAATGAAACAACCAAGCTTTCTGACTCTTTATTTGCTTCTAACTTTCTTCTTTCTATTGTTGCTTCTCTTGGAACCTTTAGAGAATGCACATAACCTAGTAATGGCTCACGTAATTTTGAGAAGCCAATTATATACCGTCCTGTTTGAGCAGCATTTATCGCAATAGTTACTCGGCTAAGCCCAGCTTGTATGCGTAGAGCGTCTGGGTGTTGTTGCCAGGTTTCAACAGATAGTCTTTCCGCCACACCTACACAGTATCATAACGAATCGCTTTACAGGTTAATAAAAATTATCGTTGACGAAGTTGATCAAGTGCTCGTTTCATCTGTAATTGAGCACGAGCTTCTTCTTCGCCGTCATTACTCAAGACGCCTGTATGAATGCCTTGTGCAAGCGACAAAACAAGTCCTGCTCCTAATAAAAAATTCGCCCGGTCATGTGTATCGTTTCCGCAAAGTGGAAGCGCGCTATCAAAGGCCCCTCCTGGCACACGAAATTTTTCTGGCACAGTCTCATCAAGTGTTATTGCAGGGAATGGAGATTGCAATACCTCGCCTTCAAGATTTATGACTTCAGCAAGCGCAAATTTAAGTGAGCGGTAATGTTTGCCTAACATACCCCATTCTGGTGGTCTGTAGAGCCCGATAATTCGGTAGGCATAGATCAGCCCGTATGCAAGTAACCCACTTCTTGGGTCCCTGCCATCATCACAAGGAAAAACAGCATTGCCAAAAGCTACCATACGCCTTCTAAAATCATGATAGCCTTGCACGGAAGTATGTTTGCTGCAAAAGTCTGCCACACTCTCTGTACCTAGTTTCTGACGTCCATATCTTAAAGCATCAAGAAGGAATTCATCTGCATTTTCTTGCCTTGAAGCACCTATATGCTCTCCGTGAGGATCAAAATTTTGGCTCATGAGACATTATTCTCAATGAAATGTGCAGTTTTTACAAGCATAAGCGTAGAAATAACTCTTTAAAAAAATAAACAAATAGCGTATAGTAGACGAATAATTCCGCGGATGTGGTGGAATTGGTAGACCCGGCACAGCCTTAGGAGTGGGAAATGCCTGAGGCATTTCGGAAACACGGAATCCAGATTAGCAACTTGTTGATAGTCTGATGAGTGCGGGTCGGGACTCGGCTGAAACCTTGTTTCACCGAGATCGTGACAGTGTCGCAACGACACGCGACAATTTATAAACAAGATAAGCGGATGTGGTGGAATTGGTAGACACGCTAGCCTTAGGAGCTAGTGTCGCAAGACGTGAAGGTTCAAGTCCTTTCATCCGCACCAATCAAAGTGGAGCCTTGCAAAAGGCTCCTTTTTGATTGGTGATGGTGATAGATTTGAACCCTTGGGTCGAGAAAGTTCAGTGAACTTTCGAGTTTTCCTTGCTTGACCACCCGAGATACACTTGCGTTCTCGAGGGTGTGAAACATAATATGTTGTCCTTTCATCCGCACCAAATTAAGAAGTCCAGATTTATCTGGGCTTTTTAATTTGGTCTGATCTTTGGACTTGAACCGAAAGGCGAAAACTGCCAGTGGCAGTTTGAGGAGTCATTTGGAGCGAAGGGGTGAGTGAGATGTGCTTGCACACTCGAGCGAGGTAACCAGTCAAGTCCTAGCACGTCCGCACCAATCAAAGTGGAGCCTATAAAGGCTCATTTTTGATTGGTAATTTTCAATCCCAAATGTAACTTATTACTGTTTCGGTTTTTTCTCCGATTTCAGTGCCCTTTTTTGCCTTCTCTTTTCTTTCTGTTTGATTATGTTTTCACTATTAAACGAAAGATATCCAACACCTATCAGCAGTGCTATGATGCCAAGATTGAATGCAAGAGCCTTTTTTGCCCAAGTCGCATGACGTGTTTCTTCAAGCTCCCCATCACTAAATTCAAACATTTGTACCATGTCTCCTCGCTGATATTTAGAAATAGCGTCAACAGAAATAATCTTGGTTTCTCCTGTATACCTAAGCTCAACCCTACATATACCTGCGCTATTTCTTACTTCATAGCAATCTAGAATCTTTACTTTCACCTCAGATGGATTACTCGACCTCACTCTCCAGAGACTATGTAAACTTGCAGAAATATTGCTTCCGAGTATGTAGATAAACGGCATAAAAACTAGCAAAAATATCACTACGAATGCAGTTTTTAGAGGAGCACTTGATAGATGGGCTTTGTTCTGTAGCCTAAGATGCACTTTATCTGAAGGCTTTGTCTTGACTGGTTCATATCGTCGCGAATTTTTACGATGAAAGTAGTAGAAAAGAAATAGAATAACCGCGATCCATAAACTATAGTAAACCGCTTTCGCGATATTGTTTGTGGTACTTTTTGACAGACTATATGACCCGCTGGAAGACTTAAAGACGTGGATTTTATCATTTGTAGCAGCATAGTCAGCAAGCGGCACGGGCAATATATGAAGTTTAGTTTCCCCTTCCTCATAGACATTGCAAGAATTGTAGCCCAAGTTATATCTACCACCTCCAGTATTGTTCGTACAAGAGTGGACCGTAACAAGAACTTTAGCATCCGGTAACTGTGTGCGCTTATAGGCTTTTACAATGTTTACTGAAACAACCAGTAATAAGATCAAGAGAAGCACAAAAAGATAAAATTTCGTTGACCGTATGGAACTCGCACTTTGATTTTTCTTAAACTTTTTGCCCATTATGTAGAAGTATACGCCAAAACGAATTTGCAAGTAACAAAAAACTTACTTCTTTCGGTAAAAAACCAGTTTAGCGTCACCATATATTTTTTCATCAAGCTTTGTAAAACCCTTAAATTCAATGTGCTCGGCTGGTGGTAGCGACAACACATACAGACCACCTTTTTTTACCGCATCGGCGCAAGCATCAATCGCTTTCATGCCTATAGCATCATAAGGAGGATCTGCCAGAACAATATCAAAACTAAGTTCAGGTTGGTTTTTGAGCCAGGAGCGCACGTTTGCTCGGTGCACAGACATTCGCTCATCATCCGTTATGAGATCGCGGTTATGTTCCAATACTTCAAACGTGTCCGCGTCGAGCTCAACAGCATAGACTCGTTCAGCGCCTCTACTTAATGCCTCGATACCCACGGCGCCACTGCCTGCGAACGCATCAAGCACGGTTAAACCATTTAGTTCTCCGATTGCATTAAATAATGCCCCACGAATCTTCTCCCCCATAGGGTGCGTACGTCTGCCAGTTGGGTTTTTAAGTATACGGCTCTTAAATTCTCCACCAATAATACGCATTTATTTCTTCCCTTTCAGTAGTCCAGCATCGCGCATAGCGCTGTACCACACGAGGCATACTGTTTTTGCCATTACTGGACCAAGGTGATTTCTTACGTCCCGTGAAAGCCGTACCGTCCAGCCTCTATCATGAAATCGGTCGTACATATCTAGCAAAGCGATCTCACGTGCAGCACGCTTAAAAATCTCCTCATAACCTACTTCTATGAGCTGTTGAATGTCAGATTCGAGCGGTTTTGCTGTCTTCATTTTGATAGGTGCAAGCAAAAAACCTGCACCGATTTCAAAAAATCCATGCATACTGAGGAGCCCACCAGGTCCATACATTGCCCAGTTGCTTTTTAGCTTTTCGGCCACGGTATCACCAGGCATGATAACTTTGTTTTTTATCGAATCTCGCGTATCCATAGCATCACCTTCGCGAATCTCAATAAGTTTTTCTTCGTAGGGGAAATGATGTGCTGGGGTCAGACCATCTACAATAGCGTGTGCTAACCATGCAGCGTCAAAAGCTGCCCGTTCTGGTGATCCTTTTCGAAGCTGTTTTACCAACTCGTTGTAGTGACCTTCAATAATCTCAAGTAGTTTTGTGTCCTCAGGGTCAAATGGGTCGTAAAAGTGCCAAGGTTCATCTTTTGCCGGACTCTTACTCTTGATGCCGTCCGGACCATTCTTTCCTTCAAAATGAAGAATATCCTTAATCGCCGGAAAATGGTCAGTATGGCTTGCAACGACACTCAAAAATGCTCGAGCAACTCGGTCGACCTTTTGATGGGCTCCAATAAACGAACCCGAAAAGTTTGTAAGTGTTGTTCCTGACCACATCGTATTATTCGCTTCGCTGTTCGGACAGAACCAAGGTTCTTTCCGACGCGCAGGACAGTCGAATAAATCGCCTGTTCTGGCTGCCTTTTTCCTTTCAGCTACAAGTCTTTTTAATAATTTTGAGTGCTAATTGAGGTTTGTTATGGTGCGTAGTTTATCGACGCGCGCTTTTAACTGTGGATAGTGTACCAGCTTTTCGTCTTTTTTCATAAACTCACGAGCAGCTTCGCGGGCTTCAGTTATCAGTTGCACATCTGTTATTTTAGCGACGCGGAGGTCTAGCGCACCGTGTTGTGTCGTTCCGTAAATTGCGCCAGGTCCTCGTAACTCAAGATCATAGTCAGCTAGTCTAAATCCATCATACTCGTGTTCAATCACTCTAAGTCTTTTTGTAGCAGGTTCATTTGCCGTAGTTATAAGAATACACCTGCCTGCGTGCTCTCCCCTCCCTATTCGACCTCTCAATTGGTGGAGTTGTGCGAGACCAAATCTGTCTGCCCCCTCAACCACCATTACAGTAGCGTTTGGAACGTCTACCCCTACTTCTATAACCGTCGTAGAAACGAGCACGTCAATTTGTCTCTCTTTAAAGCGCACCATAATTTCCTCTTTTTCGTCTGACTTCATTTTTCCATGAAGCACTACCACGCGCTTGCCAGGAAGCCACCCCGATATATGCTTTGCCACTGCTCCAACACTCAACTCGCGCCCAAGACTCTTCTCGCCTTCTTCTATCATCGGACAAACAACAAATGCCTGCCTCCCTGCATCAACCTCGGCTTCGAGTTTTCTGTACACGTGCTCTCTTGCATCAGGCATAAAAATGCTCGTCTCAATCGGAAGTCGATTTTTTGGCTTACTTTTGAGCAAAGACACATCAAGGTCGCCATAGAGCGTGAGTGCAATACTTCTCGGGATAGGTGTTGCTGTCATATGCAACACGTGAGGCATAATTGTAGCTTTAGCTTGCAGCAGTTTACGTTGTTCCACGCCAAATCGATGTTGTTCGTCTATCACCACAAGCCCCAGCCGTTCAAAAGTAACCGATTCCTGAATAAGTGCATGGGTACCTATGATTATCTTTCCTTCACCTGATTCTATTGCCTTCCTGGCTACGTCTTTTTGTTTTTTTGTCATACCTCCGCTTAAAAAAACTACTTTGTCCTGCAACTTCTTAGGAAGAATTGAACTAATAGTGGTCGCATGCTGAGAAGCCAACAGCTCTGTTGGAGCCATAAAAGCAGATTGAAAGCCGTCGACACAAGCATTCATCATGGCAATAGTTGCAACAACCGTTTTGCCCGAGCCAACATCACCTTGCAGGAGTCTGTTCATAGGGCTCCCTTTTGTCATGTCTTGTAGAATCTGCCACGCACTCCTTCGTTGATCATCGGTCAACTCATATGGTAAGTTTTTCACAAAAGAAACAACTTCTTCTTCGTGGAATACTATATGTTGAGCTTTTTCACGAGCAAAATCTGCCCTGTTGAGTTCACTCGCCATTGCCATCGTAAAAATTTCTTCAAAGCCTAGGCGTCTTCGCGCTCGTGAGATCGCCTCTGAAGATTCTGGAAAGTGCATCTGAAAAAGAGAGTCTCGTCTGTCCAGCAAGTTTTTTTCTTTGATAAGCCACTGGGGAAGCGTCTCGTCGATGCTTGTTGCATCAAAAGCTTCTTTGGTAAAACGACGAAGTTGATGCGCGCCGAGCCCTTTGGTCAATTTGTACTGAGGCACAAGTCGAGCAGTATGAATCGGGAAGGCACTCACAAGCTCAATTGTTGGGTTAGAAAGCACCAAAAAGCGGTAATTCTGCGCATACTCACCACTTAAGAAGTACTCCTGGTCTGATTTAATTGATCCTGCTCGAAATGGTTGGTTAAACCACATAATTCTAAGTGAGCCAGATTCATCACTCGCGAGCGCTTCAGTAATGTGTAGTCCTTTTCTGGCATAACGGCTCTTTACCGCATGAATTCGAGCTTTTATCGTAACAGGACCTGGGCTGGTGTCTTTTATAAGTGCAACCTGGGAATAGTCATCATACTTTCTTGGGATATTTTCAACAAGGTCAAGCGTCGTGCGCAGTCCAATTTTTGCTAACAGACTAGCAACTTGTTGACCAACACCTTTAAGCTTTGTCACTGGCTCCATACAGCTAGTATGGCATATGGATGATAGCGAAATTAGACTTTTCTAAGCAAGAAAACAGTTGATGGGCCAAAATACGTATGAGCGAGAGGCTTCTGGGTAATTTTTTCAAGCGCGAGAAGTGCACGCTTACCAAACAGCTTTTTAAACGTAGTTGAGCGGAAGTTAGAGGCAGAAAGCTGTTTTTCAAGCTTAAATCCAGCCTGAGCAAGTTGCTTCTTCACCATCTTTGGGTTGTGGTTCACAAAAGGTATCTCGTCATCACGGCGATTTTCTGCACTACGTATGTCAACGGGTTCCATCGGGAGCTTCTGTAACTTCGATGCGTACTTCACTCGGTTCTTAAAGTGCGCATTATTTGCAAATTCAAGCAAGAAATAACCGTCCTTTTTCAAAACACGATTAATTTCCTCAAATGCTGGCATTGGATCTGGAAGGTGATGTAGCACTCTCACCACAAGCACAAGATCAACAGATTCATCGTCAAAAGGGAGCTGTTCGGCTTGTGCGAGCTTCATAGCAACCTCAGGTTTGCCCTTAAGATATTCCTTGGCAATATCAAGCTGCTGCTGCGAAGGCTCTGCAAGTGTTACTTTCTTGGCGAAATTTCGCAGAAAAACAGACAATCTCCCGTAACCACCACCAACATCAACGGCAGAATCAAATGATTTTCCGTTAAGCATTTTTGCAATTGCTACCTCCTCAGCAGCATGTTCATATTCTCTTCCATCCCAGTAATGAAGATAGTTGTGTGTAGGGTCGTTGTATTGATCGGCTTTGTTTAATTTTTTTGGCATAATGTCTGCTAGTGTAGCATGCTTAGCGCGTGAATTCCAGGAGTGCGGTCATGTTTTTTCCTCGGCGCAAAATGCAGAACCCATGCAATGCATCCTCAGTGTCTAGGTGAGTTTTAATAAGCGGAAGTTGCTCGCCGTTAATATAAACAGCGTTAGACTGCAAGAATCGTCGTGCCTCACCTTTTGAGCTTGCAAGCCCGGTTTCAACAAGTACACTTGCCAGTTCCGCGCCAAAAGACACCTTTTTCATAGGGAGTTCATGACGTAGCTCGTTAAAGTCTGCTTCAGATAACGCGGTGTAATCTTCTTCACCGAAGAGCACTTCACTTACTCTTCTAACAGCGTCTGCACGCTCCTCCCCGTGGACAATCTTTGTTACTTCATAGGCAAGGTGCTTCTGTGCTAAGCGATTACTGCGTGATTCGTTGTGCGCCGTCATAATATCTTCCAGCGTTTCTTTATCGAGGTCTGTATAAATCTTCAAGTAGTCTTCAATGCCTTCATCGTCACAATTTATCCAAAACTGATAGAACTTAAAGACACTTGTTTTTTTGCTATCCAACCAAACAGCGCCATCCTCAGTTTTTCCAAATTTTTTCCCCGTTGCTCGGTTAATAACTAACGGCGTGCTCCACACGTGTGCCTCGGCACCAGCAATACGGCGAATAAGCTCAACTCCAGCAATGCTATTTCCCCACTGGTCTGCACCACAGATCTGTAATGTCACTCCATGCTCTTTATATAAGTGTAGAAAATCATAGCCCTGGATAAGCGAGTAACTAAACTCAGCGTAGCTTATACCCGCTCCATCTTCACGTAATCGCGATTGCACGAATTCGCGCCCGAGCATTTGACGCATCGGCACGTGTTTTCCCACGGCTCGCAAAAACTCCAAGTAACCAAGCCCTTTAAACCAGTCATAATTGTCGACAACTGTAAATGGCAACCCACCAAACACCTGCGAGTATTGCGCTGACAGAGCTTCTTTATTATGTGTAATTTGTTCGAGGCTTAACAGGTCTCTTTCTTCACTTTTACCGTCTGGGTCTCCTATCATTCCGGTAGCACCGCCTACCAGCAGGAACGCCTTGTGTCCGTGCTTGATAAAATGACGCGCCATCATACCCGCAGCCAAATTTCCAATTGTCATAGAATCTGCACTTGGATCAACTCCCCAATAAAACGTTAGAGGTACCGCATCAAGTACAGTTATGTCTTTAAAAGTAGTTTGGTTAACAAACCCTCGCCACGTAAGCTCTTCTGTTAGTGTCATTTTACTCATATAGGGCATATTATAGCGCAAATACAAGCTTTATTAAGCGGGCATTTTGCTATAATGGTTTTGATTAAGGGAGCGAAATTCGAAAACCTATTATGATACCCACGAATAAAGAGCCAGATTTGAGCGCAAAGCGCACGTCTCTCAAGCGACGCGTGAAAGGAAATAATTTTGTCACAAAGTCTGGCAAAACTATCAAACTGAACCGTAGCCTTACCGAGAAAAGCAAAGCGCGTAAAGATGCAAAAGCACTTCGTAAGGCCGAACGTCTTAAAGGCATGCCACAAGGAAGAATCAAGCGGTTCTTTTTCAAACTGCACCCAAAACGTCTGGCAAAGTACTGGTTTAGTCGCGACGGTCTTTATATGGCGCTCAAACTTACCGGTATTGGCTTTACTGTTGGCTTCCTTTTCCTTGCCGGGCTCTTTGCTTACTTCAGAAAAGACCTCCCGAACTTGCGTGATATTTCTGGCAACAATATTGGTGGAAGCGTGCGCTATTACGACAGAACTGGGGAAACATTACTTTGGGAAGATTACGATGCCGTAAAACGCGTTCCTGTCAGTAGCGACAATATTTCTGATTATCTAAAGAAAGCTACGATATCAATTGAGGACAGGGATTTCTATCATCACAACGGCTTTAACGTGAAAGGTATTTCACGAGCAGCATGGAACAACGCATTTGGAGGATCTACCCAGGGTGGCTCAACCATTACCCAACAGCTTGTCAAGCTCACTACTGTTGGATTCTCGAATGATAAGACTGTCGCACGAAAAATAAAAGAACTTATTCTGGCAGTCGAGTTTGAGAGAAGCTACTCAAAAGAAGAAATCTTAGCTGGCTATCTAAATGCCGCTCCTTACGGTCCTATCGAATATGGTGCCGAAGTGGCCGCTCAAACATATTTTGGTAAAGCCGCAAAAGATTTGACACTAGATGAAGCTGCCCTTCTTGCATCTGTTCCAAAAGCACCTCCGACCTACTCGCCTTATGGACCGTATTTTGACAAAGAGGAACTTCTCGGCAGACAAGGATATGTCCTAGACGTCATGGCCGAAGAAGGCTACATCACAGCAGAAGAGCGTGATGCCGCTAAACAGGTAGACACACTTGCTTCACTTAAAGAACGACAGCCTAAATACACTGGTATTATCGCGCCATACTTTGTTCTGTCGGCAAAAAATCAGCTTGAAAGCCAACTGACTGAGTCTTCCTACCAGCGTGGTGGATGGAAGGTCATCACTACTGTTGATATGAAATTGCAAAAAATCGCTGAAGAAGAAATAACCAAAGGCGTAAAGCAAGTAGAGCGACAGAAGGGTGATACCGCAGCGTTTGTTGCAGAAGATGTCACCACCGGACAAGTTGTCGCGCTCGTGGGAGGAGCAGATTTCAGTAATGAATCACGTGCCGGGCAAGTTAACTTTGCCCAAGAGCCTTTGCCTCCAGGATCAAGCTTTAAGCCTTACGATTATCTCTCACTCATCGAACACACAGAAAACACTGGTGCTGGCTCGGTCCTCTATGACACGCAAGGTCCACTAGAAGGATACCCATGTACGAACCGTACTATGGGAAGAAATAAAGGTAACTGTCTGCAAGATTATGACTTCCGCTATCCTGGCCCACTGACACTACGCTACGCATTGGGTGGCTCAAGAAACGTTCCTGCGGTAAAAGCCATGCTGATTGTCGGTGTTGATAAAACAATCGAAACAGCAAACAAGCTAGGACTCTACGATGACGTTTCAAAGAGTGGCGGATATAAGTGTTATGAAGATTTCCGCAATCGAGTAGAAACAGCATGTTACGGTGCTTCTGCAATTGGTGATGGTGCATATCTGAACCTAGATAAGCACGTCCATGCTTATGCAACCATATCAAGAAATGGTAACAAACTCCCTCAGACGTATGTCCTCCGCGCTGAAGACTCACGAGGCAAAAAACTCTACGAATGGAAACAAGAAGCCGGAGAACAGGTGGTTCGTCCTGAGTCTGCATACATTGTGGCAGACATCATGTCAGACCCACGCGCAAGCTATATGAGCAGAAAATCACATGACTACAAAGGTTGGGACTTCTCTCTTAAGACAGGGACAACAAACGACAACAAAGACGGCTGGCTTATGGGCTTCTCGACAAAATACGCAGCAGGCGTATGGGTAGGCCACCACACTGGCCAAGTTGAGATGAGTGGATTCATGGAAACCATGACACAGCCTATATGGACAAACTTCATGCAACGCGCTCATGACGGCCTAGAGCCTGTAGCTCGAGCTAGGCCGGCTGGCATACTCACCTTGCCTGCTTATGTGGTCACGAGTCACGTCGGCGTAAGCTCTATCGAGCCAAGTCCTACGCAAGATATCTTCCCATCTTGGTATAAAAAGCCAGGTACCGCTGCAAATGGCGAAAAGCTAAAGAAAGACAAAGTAACCGGAAAAGTGGCTACCGAATGTACACCAGCACTCGCAGTTGAAGAAGTAACTGAAGGCAATGCCGCTCAATATTCAAGCGATCCGTTCTATAGTTCAACAACAAATTCTCAAGAAAAAGACGACTTACATAAGTGTGAAGATCTCAAACCAACCATATCTATAAGCTCGACAGACAATGGAAACGGTAACTATATGTTTGAAGTAGCTGTAGGAAGCGGAACGCACCCAATCGCCTCAGATAAGTTTAGCGGTAAGCTCACAGTGAGTATCGATGGGAATGTGATCGCTGATGGCGCCCGTGATATTACGAGTGATGGCATCTACCAGTTTACTTACACGTCGAGCCTTGCTGAGACCGCTACCGTATCGGTAACCGTGTCAGACAGCGCGCTGTATGAAGCAACCGACGCCATTGACGTACCATTCCAACTCCCTCTTGTTTCAACACCATAGCGTATTCGCAACTTTAGCCGATATAGGGTCTACCTTCTAAGAACACCATTCTATGCTTGCACCTAGCGAAACACACATCCCCTAGCAGGACAACCAACTACTTCTTAGGAGCTTCATAGCGGGCAAACACCATTTTACCCGCTTTGGTCTGGATCATTCGCTCAACTGTTGCGCTTATCGTGCTATTCTTCATCTTGGAGGTCGTGTTATCTATAACCGCCATGGTACCATCCTCCAAATATCCGATCCCTTGTCCTGGTGACTCACCCTTTTGCAGTATCTTCACCGATATTACTTCCCCGGGAAGTATTTTGGGTCGCATCACTTGCGCTAGTTCATTGACGTTCAATACCACGATTTTTTCTACAAGTGCGACTTGGTTGAGGTTAAAGTCTGTTGTGCATAACATGGCATTTCTTTTTGTAGCAATCTGTAGAAGCACTTCGTCAGTCTTCTGAGGCGTCCCAAAACCTGTGCTATCTAAAATAATTCTGTCTGGAAATTCCTGCTGTAGCGCTCCGGCAACCTCAAGCCCTGCTCTTGCTCGGTCTCGTTTATGAGTATCTCTTCCGTCTGCTAATAGCTGTAGTTCACGTAATACTACTTTTGGGATGACTATCTGAGCATCAGACAAAAATCCACTGCGCAACACATCGGCAATGCGCCCATCTATGAGCGCGCTCGTATCATAGACAACTGCACCTGTTTTTTTTGTAATGCGCACGGAAGCACTCACTCTTTTTCGAGTGTCATAGACCATGTAACTCAGCAGAAGAAGCACAACAAGTTCGAGATATTCCATCACTATCAGTCCTTTTCCAAAAATGTATTAAGCGCGGTGCGCACATCCGGCACTGAGATGAGAAATTGTGAGGCTTTCTCCTTAGTCTTTGGGCCTATGGCACACTCAAAACCGAGCTTTTTAGCTTCTGCAAGTCGCTTATCAACATGAGCAACACGTCGCACCTCACCGCTAAGACCTAATTCCCCGAAGACAACAGCATGCCTCTTTAACTGCATGCCCTTTGATGCAGAAGCAATTGCCATCGTCACAGCTAAGTCTGCCGCCGGCTCACTCACGTTCATTCCGCCTACAATATTAATATATATATCTTTATCGGCCAATTTTAGCTTTGTTCGTCGCTCTAACATTGCCACGAGTAAATTAAGCCTGTTGAGGTCAAACCCACTTGCAGCCCGTTTCGGGTAGCCATAAGAAGTAGTGTTGACGAGTGCCTGAATCTCAACAAGAAGCGGTCGTGAGCCCTCCATTGTTGCCAAGACGACAGAACCATCAGTTACTTGCCTCTCTTCAAGAAGCGCC
The DNA here is from genome assembly GCA_964536485.1 of uncultured Candidatus Saccharibacteria bacterium. GTDB lineage: Bacteria > Patescibacteriota > Saccharimonadia > Saccharimonadales > SZUA-47 > JAGQMY01. Next base: position 85,232 of record CAZHXX010000002.1, on the reverse strand, counting down.
GCTGACGGATTTAAGACAGGTTCAAGACCTGCTTCTTTCATCTCATAAATGCCTGCTTCGTTCGTAGAGCCAAATCTGTTCTTGATAGATCGTAAGAGCTTAAACCCGCCATATCGGTCACCTTCGAGCTGTAAAACGGTGTCAACGCTATGTTCTAATACCTTAGGGCCGGCAATAGAGCCTTCTTTTGTAACGTGCCCAACGATTAACAATGCCGTAGTGTGCATTTTTGCTGCTTTTGTAAGCATGGCCGTAGCATTTGTAATCTGACTAATGGTTCCTGCGGCCGAGGGAATGTCATTGCACTGCAAGGTTTGAATAGAATCTACAATAACAAGCCCGAAGTTATTTTCTGCAATAGTTCGTGCAATGTCATCAGCGCTCGTCGAAGAAGCCAACTTCACGTTTGTGTCATTTCGTTGTAGTCGAACGGCTCTTGAGGCAACTTGCTCCACCGACTCTTCCCCGCTCACATAAAGAATATCAACATCACGTGCAATCGCATGCGCAAGCTGAAGAAGAAGAGTGCTTTTACCAATCCCAGGCTGACCAGCAAGCAACACCACACTTCCAGGGACAAATCCACCCCCCAACACTGCATCAAACTGCGCATCATGCGTAACAATGCGTTTTTGTGCTTTTTCCGTTGCAATTGAAGCCACTGTCTCAAGACGAAGCTGCGCGCCTCGCTCATGCAGATGCTTCGACGGCGCACTTGCCTCTTCAGTAACTGTGTTCCACTCCCCACATTGTGGACATTTTCCACTCCAAGAGTACTGGATATGCCCACAGCTATTACAAACGTAGTGAATGGCGTTTTTCTTTGCCATACATCTAGTGTACCGACACTTCAGAGAATCAACAACTCTGCCAGCTTATTGCAGCTGATCTGCACGAGTATCAATTGCCTGCACGAGCTCACGCTCCTCAACAGCAATAGCATTCCGTTCTTCAATGATGTTGTTGTACGTTGCCACTAAGCCCTTTACCTTCTCGACTAAAGCATTGTAGGTCGTGACATCTGCATTGTAAGCATTCACCGCCTGGTTATAAGCATCTGGGTCAGCTTTGAGCCCATTAATCTCTTTCTTCTTTGCCTGAAGTTCGCTGTTTTGCTCTTTAAGGTCAACTTGGTACCGGACAATCTCGCCATTTAATTGTGAAAGCTGTGCGTCATAGGCTTTTATCTTGTCCTCACGAGCAGCAAATTCGCCAGCATAGGCTTCTGACAGGGCGAGTACTCGGGACCTATCGTCAAAATACCGTCGATAATAAGTTTCCAAATCTTTCGGCAAATCTCTTACTTCGGTGCCTAAAATAGAATGAAGCTCGTTAAGCACAACTCCTGGATCTCTCGACTCATAGCTTGCAATGTTTTCGCGTAAGCGCTTGTCGGTCACCCTACTGTAAGCATCTTCAAGCAAAGAATTCACTCGATCTTTTTCTGCTGGGTTCAAACGGTCATATGCGGCGTGAAGCATCTCATGTGCCGCCGTTACCTCTTCAACACCTGCGAGGCGCTCATCATTAACATTATAAAGATAGATTCGTTGATTAGTAATGTAGCAACCGAGCACAATTGTTGCCTCACCAACAGTACAACTCTTACGAAAAGTATTTTTAACAAGAAGCACAGGGTCATGGACATAAAAATACTTTTCACCCAGCGAACTCATCCCACTGGCTGACGCAAGTGCACTAATTTCCGCCGTAGGCGTGTAGTCTCTTAACCGCCACCAGTCAAGAATGTCTCTTGCCCTGGTCGCCCCATAAAAACCCCCGGCAATTATTGCCAGTGTAGCAAAAAAGGGGAATACTTTTTTTAGTTGGCCCATACTGCTATAGCTTACCGTAGCCAGCCCAAGAAGCGCAACTTAAGCTTCTTTGACAGGAGCAAACGTCAGCTTATCTTTTTTGAAGCCCACCTTCAGCACATCACCTTTATCAAGCTCACCATTAATAAGCTTATCGGCAATATAGTCTTCTATCTCATCTTGAATAAGTCGACGAAGAGGTCTCGCACCATTTTTGTCGTCATATCCCTTATCGACAATGAACTGCTTAGCTGTGGCAGAAAGCTCAATGCCTACTCCCTTACGAACAAGACGCTGGCGAAGCTCATCTATCAGCAGGTCAACAATTTCGAGCGCATCCTTTTTTGTTAGAGCACGGAAGACTATAACCTTATCAATACGGTTAAGTAATTCAGGGCGCATCATTTTTCGTAACTCTGCCTTGACCTCGTCTTGTGTGCGCTCATGGATCACATCCAAATCTTTTAATGCCTCTTTGTCCTCGGCGCGAAAACCAAAGCCGGCTTCTTTTTGCATCTTCTCTGCACCTATATTGCTGGTCATGATAATAATCGTGTTGGTGAAATTAATCTTCCTACCCTTTGCGTCAGTCAAGACGCCGTCTTCAAGCACCTGCAAAAGCATATTGAAGACGTCAGGGTGTGCTTTTTCAATCTCATCAAACAAAACCACACTATACGGTTGTCGCCTAATCTTGTCAGTCAACTGACCGCCGTCGTCATAGCCAACATATCCAGCCGGTGCTCCGACGAGTCTCGCACTGGTGTGTCGTTCCGAGAACTCACTCATATCAATCTTTATGAGGGCATCTTTGTTGCCAAAAAACTCGCTCGCAAGTTTACGGGCTAGCTCAGTTTTTCCAACACCAGTAGGACCCATAAAAATGAACGATCCAATTGGACGCTTGCTACTAGCTACGCCACTCCTGCTACGACGCAAAGCACGAGACACCGCAGACACCGCTTCTTGCTGGCCAATAATATGCTTCGAGAGTTTTTTCTCCAGGTTCATAAGATATGATACCTCTGAGCGGATAACTTTGCTCACTGGCACACCGGTCATCCGAGAGACAACATCAGCAACATCATCACTTGAAAGCTTTATCCTGCGTGCACTTTGGCTGGTTTTTTCAAGCTCTACAATGTCTGCTTGCAACTGACTCGCCCGCTGTTTTTCTTTGGCAGCTCTCTCATAGTCCTCTGCATCAACAGCATCGTCTATCCGGAGTTGCACTAGTTTCAGTTCTTTAGTCAGTTCACGAAGTTTTGGTGGCGTTTTGCCTTTTTCTACGCGCAAATGAGCCGCTGCTTCGTCAAGTAAATCTATCGCTTTATCTGGCATAAATCTATCTTGAATATATCGAGCAGCCAGCGCAACAGTATCAACAAGTACTTCGTCGTCTATTGTCACCGCATGAAAATCTTCATAATGCTTCTTAAGTCCGCGCAAAATTGCGAGAGTTTCTTGTTCGGTAGTTTCTGGGACTGTAACAGGCTGCAACCGGCGCTCAAGTGCCGCATCCTTTTCAATGTGCTTCGTATATTCAGCAGTAGTTGTTGCACCTATCATCTGAATCTTTCCACGCGCTAAACTCGGCTTTAGGATATTGCCTGCATCCATAGACCCTTCAGCAGAGCCAGCCCCAACCAGCTGGTGTATTTCGTCGATAAACACTATAGTGCTTCTATCGGCTTCTAGCTCTCGCATTACCTTTTTAAGTCTGTCTTCAAACTCTCCGCGGTATTTCGTACCAGCGATCATTGCTGCCAAATCAAGTATCACGATCCTCTTGTCAACCAGTGCATCAGGCACATCATCATTGACTATTCGTTGCGCTACTCCTTCAACGATTGCTGTTTTACCTACGCCGGGCTCACCTATGAGCACAGGGTTGTTCTTCGTTCGTCTATTTAGGATAGTAACGAGTCGTCGTATCTGCATATCTCGCCCAATAACAGGGTCAAGCTTTCCTTCACGTGCTTGCGCAGTGAGGTCGGTACTGTACTGTTCAAGGAGCGTCTTTTTTCCCTTTTTGCGTCGAGTAGTACCGATTTCATCTGTCTGATCATAGCTTTGCTTGTTAAGCAATAGCTCTAGTTCTGACAGTACACTATCAACCGGCACATTCATATTCCTGAGTAGTACCGTCGCACTTGCATTTTTCTGAGATAAAATACTATAAACTATATGTTCAGTTCCACATGTTTCTTGAGCATACTCTTGCGCAACCTCCCAGCTCATTTTCAGTGTCAGTTTTGCCGCTTCGCTCAACCCCTTTGCACCCATGTTTGTCATCAAGTTTGCACCATTAGCAGAAAGGTTCATTGCGAGCTTTGCTTTTTCTATTGACACCCCATTTTGCCGTAAAATTTTCGCCCCTAGTGAATTTTCTTGCGCGAGTACTCCTAGAAGAAGATGCTCAGTACCAACATAAGCGCTCCCCGTAGCCCTCGCAATACCGTCTGCATGACGCAAACTCTGTAATGCGTTGTCACTTAAGTGGTGAAGAAAATCTTGAAAATCGTCAGCGTTTTGATCCATAGCTACGATTATACACAGCAAAATTAGCACTCGTCAATACTGAGTGCTAATTATCTTTGCCATTACCGCTTGAATCTATATCCGAGGTTTTATTCAGCGTGTTCGTCGATAGCGCTCAAGAGACTATTCTCAAGATCTGATTTTCTCTTGAGTTTGTGTTTTTGCACCTTATCAACAGTAAGGGGAGCTGATGCAACTTCTACTTCTGGAGCCGAAGTTTGGTCTGCATTGATATCAATCTCATAGCCAGTTAGCTTGCTCGCAAGACGGACATTCTGCCCACCCTTACCAATAGCCACGCTCAACTGGTCTTCAGGTACAACTACCTTCGCTCTTTTTGTCTCTGGGTCGATAGTTACTTTTGTTACCTTTGTAGGTGCTAGTGCGCTGGCGATAAATACTTCTGGATTTTCGTCCCATACCACAATGTCAATCTTTTCTTGGTCGCCGATTTCGTTCACCACGGCATTCACGCGTGTTCCATGTCCGCCAACAAAGGTACCCACTGGATCAACACCCTGTACAGTCGAGCTAACAGCCAGCTTAGTTCGCACACCCGCCTCGCGGGCAATCGCTCGCATCTCGACCGCGCCACCTTCCATCTCTGGAACTTCAGCAAAGAAAAGTTGCCTTACCAGTTCAGCTGACCCGCGACTGACAATTAGTTGCGGTCCGCGGAAGCTTTTTTCAATCTCTTTCAAGAACAACTTGAGTCGTTGGCCTGGGAAGTACCGCTCAGCTGAACTTTGTTCGCTCGCTGGCATAATAGCTTGGGCCTTTCCAACTTCAACTCGTACGAGACGGTTTTCAACGCGCGTCACAATACCATTAACAAGCTGGCCAACCTTATCCTCGTACTCCGCCATGACAACTTCACGCTCAGATTCACGCAATCGTTGCATAATAACCTGCTTTGCTGTCTGCGCGGCTACGCGACCAAAAGTTTTCACTTCAACGTACTGCTCGATCATGTCACCAAGGACGCTGTCTTTCTTTGCCTTCTTTGCATCGTCAAGGCTAATTTCAAAGTTCGGATCACCTACTACTTGTACGACTTCTTTTTGGACATACACATCGACAGCACCAGTTGAAAGGTTAACCGCAACACGCACTTCTTGCTCTCTGTCGCCGTAATCTCTCTTATAAGCTGCCGCTAAGGCACCTTCAACAATTTCTTGCACGAGTGTTTCGTCTAGATTCTTCTCTTCGGCAATAAGTTTCATTGCCTGGGCGAGTAATTTTACATCAAATTCCATTGTTCTTTCACTCCTCTCTGCGTTTGGGCTCACTACCCTTCAAGTTGAGAAGAATGTCCTCTCTATACATCTTATCTTTTATTAAAAAATCCGACCTCAGGTGGCCGGACAACAAATGTAGTATAGCAAATTGGCGACGAATCAACAAGCGCTCTGCTACACTAGAGTACATATGGCAAAAAACGTAAAACGACTCTTTAGTTCCTTCCAACCATCTCATTATGACGTCAGCCTAAGCCTCCATGACGACAAGCGAAGTTTTAATGGAAAAGTCATAATCAGTGGCAAAAAAACAGGCCGTCCAAGTAAAAGGCTCACTTTCCACCAAAAAGGACTCACCATAACCAAGGCAGAAGTCGTATCTCTCTTAAAAAAGACACCCGCAAAAGTAATTCCGCTTTCCAGAACGGTACTCCACGCATCCTATGATGAAGTACGGCTACATTCAGAAGAGACGTTATATCCAGGAGACTACACGGTTACGCTTGAGTTTCATGGCCGTATTACCAAGAATATGGACGGCATTTATCCATGTTTTTTTGAAATGGACGGCGTACAGAAAGAGCTTATCGCCACGCAGTTCGAAAGTCATCATGCCCGCGAAGCGTTTCCATGTATAGACGAACCTGAGGCAAAAGCGACCTTTAAACTAAGTCTTGACCATGCCTCGCACGAGACTGCGCTTGGCAACACCCCGGTTGAAAATGAGCACATTAATGGCGATAGAAAAGTAACCGAATTTGCTATTACACCCATAATGAGCACATACCTCGTAGCCTTTGTCGTCGGTGAGTTGTCTTACAAAGAGGCGAAAAGTAAACGTGGCGTCACCATCCGCACCTACACGGTTCCTGACCAGATAGAGAACTCAGAATTCGCCCTAGAAGTTGCCGTTAAAGCCATGGATTTTTACGAAGATTACTACGATATTCCGTTCCCTCTTCCTAAATGCGACTTCGTAGCTCTTCCCGATTTTGCAAGTGGTGCCATGGAGAACTGGGGACTCATTACCTTTAGAGAACAGACTATGTTATGTGACGAGCACACAAGTCTCGGGACAAAGCAGTACGTCGCAATCGTTGTAGCGCACGAGCTCACGCATCAATGGTTTGGCAATCTCGTGACAATGCGCTGGTGGACAGATCTTTGGCTTAACGAAGGCTTTGCTTCATGGATGGAATACCTTGCTGTTGATACCCTTTTCCCGGAATGGGATTTGTGGACGCAGTTTAGTGTCGACGAACAACAGTCAGCCCTAAAAGCAGATGCGCTAGAGTTTACCCACCCAATCGAGGTACCCGTCCATCATCCTGACGAAATTAGAACTATATTTGATATTATTAGCTACCAAAAAGGCGCCAGCGTCATACACATGCTCAATGATTATCTTGGAGCCAAAGATTTCCAGGCTGGACTGCAACATTATCTTAAAAAGTTTGCCTACAAAAACGCCGAAACGCGTGACTTATGGCAAGCACTTGAAGACGTCAGCGGCAAGCCAGTCACCACATTTATGCAAACCTGGACAAGCAAGAGTGGCTATCCTCTCTTGTCAGTAGAGCTAGAAAATAATGCAGTTATATGCGAGCAAAAACGCTTTGTTCTCAACCCAGAAAGTACTGCGCGCAATGACACCACTCTATGGCCGATTCCTTTGCTTGCAAAAGAACTTCCTGACGCTCTCGTAAAAAAGAGGAAGACGGTTATTCCACTTGTGGCAAAAAATGCCCCACTCGTACTCAACCAGGGGCTTACTGGCTTTTACCGCACCGATTACTCACCTTCGATGCAAAAACACCAAGCCGACGCACTGCAACGTGGCACTATGAGCAACATTGATCGTATGGGGCTCTTGTCTGATGGGTTCGAAGTGACAAAGGCTGGATACCAGTCAGTAACCGATTACCTAGCACTGCTCGAAAACTATCGTAACGAAACCGAATTACCCGCTTGGGAAATTATTAGCGCTAGTCTTAGCGCCATACGTCACACCCTCGCGCCAAGCGACAGTGACGACAGCCTAAGAGACGCCATGAAACCATTTGTCGCCAAACTATCCGCTCAAGAGCTTCATAGACTGGGATGGGAAAAGCACCCAGACGAAAAACATCTCGACAGCTTACTTCGTCCACTTATCATCTCGCTCAGCGCAAGTGCTGACGAACCGGCAACACTAGAAAAGCTACATCAAATGTACAGAAAAAAAATCCAGAACGGTGAGGCCATAGATCCAGACTTACGTGCAATTGCCTATGTAACCGTAGCCCGCACTGGCGGACAAAAAGAATATGACGAACTGTTAGAAGCCTATAGCGCCACACAATCAAGTGACGAAAAGCTCTCAATTACCGCCGCCATGACAAGCTTTCAGCAACCCGAACTTCATGCCAAAGTACTGGCACTTCTCTCTAGCGATACTATCCGGACGCAAGACCTCAGTTACTGGATTGCCTACAGCTTTATGAACCGACATTCACGTCGCCAAACTTGGCAATGGCTACAAGAAAACTGGGCATGGCTTAAAGAAGTCATTGGCACAGACCTAGGTTTTGCTCGCGTTCCTGTGTATGTAGCGCGTAATTTTACCGACAGCGAATTTTTGCAAGAGTACACCACCTTCTTTGAAAGTAAAATGGAACCGGTCATAAAACGCTCCTACGACCAAGGCTTCGAGATAATCCAAACCAACATTGCCTGGCACAAACGTGACGCAGAAGTAGCGCTCGCCTGGTTTAAGGCTCGACTATAGTCACATTGTAATCACTCGCAACTTCAGCTGCGAGTAGCTCGACCTCGCCCTCCCATTTGTGTTGGGTCATCCATAGTTCTGCTGCAAATCTCATTTGCGAAAGCTTTTTTGACGTGATGTAGTCTAGACCGCCTCCTTGAGCAGAACTTGAACGATATTTTACTTCCGTAAAATAGACTACTTCTCCTTTCTTACTCACAATGTCAATCTCGCACCATCTCGTTCGCCAGTTCATTGAAAGAATCGTGTGGCCTTTTCTTACGAGTGTATCGGCAACTTCACGCTCTGCGCCCCTGCCTTCAGATGTGGTACTCACTGGAACTCCAGATTTTTTATGGGGGCAACGCTACGTCGATGAAGCGAGCATACGCCTCGAGTCTTCAAAGCGTTTCGGTGCTCTAAGGTGCCGTAGCCAACATTTTTCGCAAAGCCATAGCCTGGATGTACGTTGTCATGAAGAGCCATCAACTTATCCCTCGTGACTTTTGCGAGAACAGAGGCAGCCATCACTGCCGGATACAGTCCATCAGCTCCCACAACTACTTTTGTTCGTGGCTCATAGGGGGTTCCTGAAAGAAAGTTATACTTTCCGTCAAGCATAATTTCAGTTTCTTTCGGCATGAGCTCCATAATTTCCAGTACGGCATTTTTAATGCACTGCGTCAGTCCAAGCCTGTCAACAATCTCTGCATCAAGAACGACAACTTTATGTATTGTTGACATTTTAATTGAATCTACCAGGGCCTCGCGTTGCTTTTTTGTTAGTCTCTTAGAATCATCGAGCCCAGCCAGCACTGCGGTGTCTGACGTAAAATAGCATCCAGCAACAACAAGAGGGCCTGCCCAAGCACCGCGTCCAACTTCATCAATACCTATCATCTGTAAAATGAGTATAAGCTTTTAAGCTACATTTAAAAAGAGTCGGAAACTTCCGACTCTTTCAATTTTGTCGTTACAATTTTTAGGCTTGGGTTGCTTTATGAGCTTCTTCTACAGCCTTTTGCTTAGCTTCCAGTTCCGCTTGCTCTGTTGCTTTTTCTGCATCCAAGCGAGCATGTTCTGCTTCTGCTTGAGCCTTCAACTCAGCCTCTGCTTTTTCTGCCTCTTCATCATGAACATTATTAACAGCGATTCTATCAAAGTCTTTACCTGTAAGTCGCGCTGACTTGCCACGAAGTTCTCGCATATAGGTTAGGTAGTTTCTTCGTACCTTTCCACGCTTGGTAATTTCAACCTTCGTTACAAGAGGGCTGTGCAACAAGTAGCTTTTCTCAACGCCAATACCGCCAGCAATACGTCGAACGGTGATCGTTGCGGTGTGACTGTTCTTTTTGCTGGTACGAATAACCATACCCTCAAATACCTGCACACGCTCTTTGTTGCCTTCTTTAATTTTTTGGTGAACACGGACCGTGTCACCACTACGTACATCAACGACAATACGTTTCTTATAGCTATTTGCGACGTCTTGAAGAACTGAATTCATACTACCTGTCTCTTATTACTTCGTTATTTCATGTAATTATACCAGTTAACATGAAAAAATAAAAGGATAAATCTATATCTTTTTGTTTGAGTATCACCAGGGGAGGTGCTGTATCATTACTATAAGCGTCTAACAATAATAAGAGGTGTGCGAACAATGGATATAAATGAACAAGCAATTCAGCTTCACAAAGAGTTAAAGGGCAAAATTTCAACAGCGCTAAGGGGTGAGGTCACTAAAGACACACTTAAGCTGTTTTATTCTCCAGGCGTGGGCGCTGCCTCTCTCTACGCACAACACGACGCAGAAAAACTCAAAGAGGTGTCGTGGACAAACAACCTCATAGCAGTCATATCGGATGGTTCTGCGGTGCTTGGACTCGGAGACATCGGACCTGAAGGCGCCATGCCTGTTATGGAGGGAAAATCGATGCTCTTTAAGCATTTTGCCAACATTGACTCCGTTCCTATCGTGCTGAATGTGCACACAGCCGACGAAATTGTTTCTGCAGTAAAGGCAATTGCACCAAGTTTCGGTGGAATAAACCTCGAAGACATTGCCGCTCCGAAGTGTTTTGAGATAGAAGAGCGCCTAAAAAACGAGCTTTCAATCCCTGTCATGCACGATGACCAACATGGGACAGCTATCGTCGTACTAGCCGGGCTGATTAACGCCACAAAAGTAACCGGCAAGAAACTATCAGACTGCAAAATTGTTCTTGTTGGGGCTGGCGCCGCTGGTGTTGCAGTAGCAAAACTCTTGTATCTTTACGCACGTCCATCCATTACAGTTGTCGATAGCAAAGGCATTCTTGAGCCTAGTAGAAAAGATTTAACTGAAGAAAAAGTCTTGCTCATGAGCTACAGTGACAAACAAGAGCGAGGCACACTAGAAGATGCCCTGATAGATGCTGATATTTTTATCGGTCTAAGCAAAGGTGGCTTGCTCTCGTCAGAGATGATACAGCTTATGGCTCCCAAGCCAATTGTGTTCGCACTTGCGAATCCAGTACCAGAGATTCTCCCTGAAGAAGCGATCTCAGCAGGAGTTGCGGTTATCGCTACTGGGCGCAGTGACTTTCCTAACCAGGTGAATAACGCTCTTGGATTCCCTGGTATTTTTAGAGGGGCACTTGATCATAACGTACAGAAAATCACTGACGCGCACAAGATTGCCGCTGCAGAGGCATTAGCAGGCCTTGTGACAGAGCCTCACGCTGAAAAGATTATCCCTAGTCCTTTTGATCCAGGGGTGGTAGAAGCGGTTGCGAATACAATTCGTTAAATAACTCTGTTTATTTCTTCGAGTGTCGTATCACCCTTCAAGACATGGAGTATGCCGTCTTGTTGCATTGTGAGCATCCCATTTTTTACGGCGACCTCCTCTATGAGCTCTGTCGATAGTTCATGCACAGGCCTACTTAGAAGCTGACGCATATCCGGAGTCATAAGCAGTAGTTCTCGTATAGCAAACTGCCCGCTAAATCCGAAGGGATTTTCTTCTGAACTCCCCGGCTTATAGAGCTTCGCGTCGGGCAAAAAAGACAGGTCGACTTGTGCCGTGATTCCTTTTACGATTGTTTCGAGATGCCTTTCAACCTCAGGCTCAACAGGAATTTCTTGTTTTGTTGCATCATCGAGCCGCCGGACAAGCCGTTGTGCTTGGACGAGTCGTATGGCACTTGCATAGAGAGGATTTTCTCCAATTGCATCCAGTAACCGCGTCATCGCTGCCGATGCCGAGCTTGCGTGGTACGTACTCAACACGAGATGACCAGTAAGCGCTGCCTGTAACGCAGTCTTTGCTGTATCAGTATCACGAATTTCCCCCACCATAATCACGTCGGGGTCAAGTCGCATAACGGCTCGGAACTTCTCAGAAAAACTCTGTCCCGAACGAGACTGCACTGGTATCTGCGTAATGCCTTCGATATGGTACTCTACTGGGTCTTCAAGAGTGATAATTTTTCGCTCATCGGTATTTAGCTCATTAATAAGGCTGTACAATGTTGTCGTCTTACCTGATCCTGTTGGACCAACAATGAGCACAAGTCCCGAAGGATGCGAAATGATACTTCTCATAACATCAGATTGATACTCATCGAGTCCAAGCTTCTCCAGCTTCAACATGTCGGTGCGGAAGTTAAACAACCGCAAAACCGCGTCAATGCCATTAATTGCCGGAACCGTCTCAACACGCAAATTGACTAGCACGTCTTCACCGGTAGCCATTTTATAGGTCTGATTTATTTGTCCGGTCTGGTCGTCCTGAGCACTCGTGCTAATGTTTGCTGCACTCGCTAGCGCTGACATCAACTGCCGATATTTATCAATATTCAAGGTTGCGACGGAATGCAAGACACCATGCACCCGTAGACGTATTCTCGCGCCTTCATGTTTACTTTCAAGATGTATATCTGATGCGTTGAGTCGAAAGGCTTGTTGCACAAGATACGCCAGCATATCGTCTGCTCTGACTTGTAAAAGCGTTGAGGATATCTGCGCAATCGACTGCTCATCGAGTTTTTTCGTAATAGAAATATCGGTGTATTCAACCTTTTTGGGCGGATCATAAAGTTGCATGTATTCTCTATAGCCGGCGTCGCTAATAATGCTAAACGTGACCTGTTGGTCTAGAAAGCGTTGAGTGAGCTGTTGCATGGTTTTTTGCGACGTTGTCGTTGTTATGCCAAAGCGTACATGGTGTGGGTCTGCGGTGAGCGGGATTATTTTATACTGTCGCATTTCAGGAATGCTCAACAACTGCTTATACAAAATCTTATCTTGAATGGCCGACGTGTCGGAGTATGGCATGTTTAACACGCGTGCCCGACGGGCAGTCGATAGTTCTTCATCAAGACGAGCGTTTTGTGACATAATTCACCTTACATTAAAGCATAAGCACTAAGAAATGACCAGTTTGTCATACTTATAACTCAACGCACGACGCCGGATGATTGAGACAGATAGACTGCCATGGCTGCAATACTTACGACTGACAAGTCAAGCACAGGATGATGCGCCACAAAATGTTCACCGTGCAGTACAAATCGCTTCACTAAAACAGCGTGCTTTACGAGCCATAAAACGACGACGATAAAACTCACAACAGACACTGCAAGCGCGCTCCAGGGTGCCTTCCCTCCAGTAAGACGTTGAAGCCGCGTAATGTTTGTTGATGGTGTCTCTTGCGGAACAGGGTTCTCCGTTGTAATAGGCTGGTTCACCCTATCTTCTGAGAGGCGCTCAGGCGTTTTTACTGGTTCTTCCTGTGGTTTTTCTGACTCTGACGCTGGCGTCTCTTGAACGGGCGTCTTCTCTATCGTCGCGTTCTTTGTTGCTGGAGTCTGGGCTGGTGGAGCAACTTGTTTGGTTTCGACTGTCGTCGGCGCTGAAGCTACTTTGATTGGCTCCCCATAGTGGGCCACAACAACCGTTTCTTGTCCGGTGTTAACAAAATTATCCGCATTAACAAAGCCAAATCCAACTTCTGTATATGTCTGATCAAGAATATTTGCACGATGAGTAGGACTATTCATCCAGCCAATAACTGTTGCTTCACTGTTAGAGAACCCATAGGCAAGATTTTCACCCGCTTTTTGATACTGATATCCTGTAGCATCGATAAATACCCAAGGCTCATCACCATCTGGTGTGTTATGTGCCCAATAATCACGCGATACCATATTGTTTGCTTTTGCTTGGGCAGAAGTATTGAGCTTCGAGTTTATTGTAAGTGGTCCCAGCCCATTACTTGCACGTTGAGAATTTGTGTACTGAAGAAGGCCTTGGATGCTCATCTCGGTAGCATAAGCAAGAGTAGCGGGATGGTTTTGACGCTGTTGTGGTCGTACGCCACCAAAAAACATACCAAATACCACGACAAATAAAATTGGTATATACGGCCAATAAACTTTTAAGAAGTGTTTTGGATGTTGCTTCTTGTGCGCAGTAGTCTTTTTAGATATCCGTATGTTTTTTGTCTTTTTTGGCATAAAAGTTCCTAATACTAGTGTAGCACGCTGATGCAATAAGCACTAGCGACTTGCTTCGTATAGTGCGATGCCACTGGCGACAGAGACATTAAATGACTCTTTCTTGCCACTCATAGCTATTTCACAGACGCCGTCGCATAACGAAAGCTCGACCATATCAAGTCCTTCAACTTCTCTGCCAACCACAAGGGCAAGTGGCACATCCTTCCTCATCTTTTTAAGAGGTATGCTCTCTGCAGATTGCTCAACAGCATACACAAAAAATCCCTCTTTGCGTAAAGTTGTAATACATTCAAGTAGGGTTTCCGCGTAGCGCCACCGCACCGTTGTTTCTGCTCCAAGAGCAGTCTTAGCAATTTCTTTTTGAGCTTTTTTAACGACATGTGGCAACCTAGTATCATCGTCATAGCTTGGACGAGGCGAGCCACCCACAATAAAAAGTTCTGCGCCAAAGCCATCGCATGTTCGAAAAAATGAGCCGATATTATGTGCACTTCGAACATCAACAGACACAAGGCACAATTTTCTTTTGTGACTCATACATCAACCACCTTGATATTTTCACCTCCAAAGAGTTGCGCCAGTTTATCGATACTCTCATCATCGTTCGACGTCTTTTCAGGCAATTTTATTGCTTGTTTATTCTCTGTGGAGCCAACAACAAGGACAAGTTCCGTATCGCCAGGATGACTCCCTAGATGCTCCTTTAGCGCTTGAAGTCTGCTAGCGTCCGCCGTGTCGGCCAGTCTCACGTAGATACGCTTTTGCTTATTCTTCTCGGCAGATTCCTTTTTTGATGTACGATTTTTTGGTTTTAGATCATCAAGTTTCTTTGGTGGCCTCTTCGAGCCAGGGACAAAATTTATAGCTTCTTCGTGTGGAATTTCGCGCGCAGAGACTACGGCAATCTTTACTTCTTCGGTGCTATTGCCCTCTCTATCTTTTGTGTTCACATCACCTTCGACAATGACAACCTTATCAACTACCCAGAGCCAAGATGTCTCTGTGAATACTTTTGGAAACAATAAGAGCTCTATATCTCCGCTCATGTCGGCCATACGCACAAATGCCATATTTTGACCATTTTTTGTCTGGATAATCCGCACATCCGTCACGATGCCCCCGATAATGGCACGTTTATTTTCATGCTTGTACGTGACGTCTTTTATCGGATGAGCTTTTTCTTGTAGTAACTTTTCATAATCACTGAGCGGGTGAGCAGACAGATACAGCCCCATAAGTTCTCGCTCCCATTTCAGATAATCCTTTTTATTGTAAGCAATCTCTTCTGGCCCAAGAGGAATCTTTGTACTAGAAGCAGACGACTGATCGTTGCCAAAAAGGTCAGTTTGGCCACTATCTTGTTCCTTTTGTTTTTTTTGCGAGAATGCAAGAAGTGCATCCATATTGTTAAGTAACAGCGAACGCGAACCAAAGCGGTCAAATGCTCCAGTTTTTATGAGACTTTCTACGGATTTTTTGTTAACCGTATGCGAATTTACACGACCAAAAAAGTCTTCAATGGTAGCAAATTCTCCTGCCTTCCGCGCACGCAAAATTTCTTCGACTGCCGAAATTCCAACATTCTTTATAGCGCTCATCCCAAAACGAATCTGGTTTTTGCCCGGTACGACGGCAAACTCGACAAAAGATTCATTTACATCTGGTGGTAGCACCTCTACCCCCATGTTCGCACACTCACTCATTTCAATGGTCAAGCGGTCAGTATCATCATAATCACTGGTCATAAGCGCAGCCATAAATTCTGCCGGATAGTGAGCTTTTAGATAGGCAGTCTGATAGGCAATGAGACCGTAGCATGCAGAGTGAGACTTGTTGAATGCATAGTCGGCAAACCCAAGAATGTCTTTCCAGATTTTTTCAACCACTTGTTGTGGTACCCCGTTTTTAACTGCTCCCTCGATAAATTGCTTGCCCATTTTATCCATGACATCACGCTTCTTTTTACCGATGGCTTTTCGCAAAGTATCTGCTTCCCCACCAGTAAAACCACACATCTCTTTACTCATCTGCATGACTTGCTCTTGGTAGACAATTACCCCATAAGTAGGCTCTAGCGAATTACGAGTGAGTGGGTGGTCATAGGTGACCGTCTCGACACCATTTTTGCGCTTCACAAATGAGTCTGTCAGCCCTGCACCAAGTGGTCCAGGCCGATACAAAGCACACATAGCGACAATGTCTTCAAACTCCGTCGGCTTTAACTCTTTTAGATAGCGTTTCATGCCCGCAGATTCTAGCTGAAAAACGCCCGTTGTATCACCGCGCTGCAATAGCTCAAAAGTTTTTTCATCATCCAGTGGAATTGTCTCAATGATAATATCAAGATCATGAACACGTTTAATTATGCGAAGTGTATTTTTAATAATAGTCAAGTTAGACAGCCCCAAGAAGTCCATCTTGAGTAGCCCTAGCTCTTCAACAGGACCCATCGAATACTGTGTGGCTATGACGCCTTTTTGCGCTTTTTCTAGTGGCACAAACTTGACAATATCGTCGGGCGCTATAACCACCCCAGCTGCGTGCACCCCATGTGAGCGAATCGTTCCCTCCAGATTAACGGCAAGGTCAAAAACTTTTTTAGCGACGGGATTATTCTCGTTTTCATTTCTCAGTTCAGCGTTCTCTTTTAGCGATACTTCAAGCGGAATGTGGCGTCCTTGTATTGGAGGCGGTATCATTTTTGCGATACGGTCAGCTTCTCCGTAAGGCACTCGTAGTACGCGTGCAACATCACGCACGGCGTTACGAGCAGCCATTCGGCCAAATGTCACAATGTTGGCGACTCTGCTTTCACCATATTTACGCACACAATACTGAATAACCTCGTCACGTCGAGTATCTTGAATGTCTATATCAATATCGGGCATACTAATACGATCAGGGTTCAAAAATCGCTCAAACAAAAGATCAAATCGCAACGGGTCCAGTTCTGTTATTCTAAGCGCATAGGCGATTATCGAGCCGGCTGCCGAGCCACGCCCAGGGCCAAAAACAATTCCTTCGTCTTTGCCCCAGCTCATAAAGTCGGAGATAATCAAAAAGTAGCCGTTAAAGCCCATTTGATCAATAATTTGCAGCTCATACTCAGCCCTCGTTAGTACGTTTTCCGGAAGGTAAGTTTTTGCTTCTTCAACAGTGAGAGTTCCTTTATCTACAGGCACTTGTTCTCCATATCGCGCTAAAAGCCCTTGGTAGACCAGCTCATCAAGATGTTGCTTTTCGGTCACACCATCCGGTAACGGGAACTTAGGGATTAAGATACGGCCAAGTTCAAGTGTTATTTCGCATCGATCAGCGATCGCCTTTGTATTACTAATAGCTTCTGGAAACGTATCTTGCCAACGTGCTATGACATCGAGCGGATCAGCGATATGTAGCTCAAATTCTTTTAGACTCATGCGAGACGCATCGTCAATAAAAGAGCCGGTCTGCACACAAAGCAAAATCTCATGTGCCTCTTGATCTTCGTGGCGCAAATAATGCGCATCCATAGTAACAGCGCATGGAATGTCCAATTCTTTAGACAATTTTATAAGCTCTGCATTCACCCGCACTTGTTCATCCCATGCGTGAGGATGCTCAGGGTGTCCATGATCCTGAAGTTCTAGATAATATCGGTCACCAAAAATCTGCTTATACCATAGAGCTATTTCTTTAGCTTGCTCATACTGACCTTGTCGCAGGGCATCACCAACCTCCCCACCTATACACGCGCTAAGAGCGATAATGCCTTCGTGATATTTTTCAAGCAAATTATGATCAATGCGAGGCTTGTAGTAAAACCCATCGAGGTTAGCGATAGTGCTAAGCCTCATAAGGTTTTGATAGCCGGTATTATTCATCGCAATCAGAATAAGATGATAGTTCTGTTTGTCCCTAGAAGGGTCACGATCGGTGTGAGATCGAGTCGCGACATACGTTTCCATGCCAATAAGCGGTTTTATACCGCGCGCATTCGCCTCTTTGTATAGTTCTATTGCCCCAGAGAGTGTTCCGTGATCAGTAAGAGCAACTGCTTCCATGCCAAGCTCTTTGACACGCTCAACCATTGGTACAACTTTCTGCAGACCATCGAGCAAACTATAGTGCGTATGATTATGAAGCGCGACAAAATCAGCCGGCGTTAACGTCTTTTTTTCAGTACCCATCTGTCTACTAGTATAGCTTATTCACCTGCGTTTCGGTCGTGCTATTACTGTGTTTGTATTGTATTGCGTATGGTTTCGGTAAAATTGCCAATAAGCGGTATTGTATGAAAAAACGACAGCACCCAAAGTAGTACGGCAACCAACAAGGTTGCTCCTACGACGCCACCCAACCCAGAAAATAGTCCTTTAATAAATGCTGTTTTGTATAAGCGCTTCTTATCAACAAAAACATCCTGCAAAGAAACAATAGCCTTCCCGATTTTCTCGTAATCAGGCTCTGTCAAATCTTTCTTCTTCATCAAAGTTATTTAATGAGAAAAGATTTAAAGGCTTTTTGCGCTTCTTTCGCCTTTTTAACGGCTTCGCTTAAATCTTTATCGGATGCTTCACCAGATTTAAAGGCTCGCGCAGCAGCCTTCATGTTGTCAGTAGTTCTTTTAAGGTCTGAAACATGTTCTTTTGCCATGTCACTCGCTTTGCCTTTAAGGGTCTTTACCTGTGCTTCAGCTTTTTCAATTAATTGTTTTGCTTCGTCTTGGAGTTTGTGTGCCTCATCAACCACTTTTTCCGCAGCTTTTGATGCTGCGTCTTTGATATCTTTACGAGTTTCTTTACCACTTTTAGGCGCAAACAGTATTCCCGTTATCACTCCTGCAACCGCGCCAAACACTGCACCAATTGCTAATCCTTTTCGTTCTCGCTTGTCCATCGCTATTTTCTCCCTTTAAATGCTTTTGTTATTTGATTCATGACCGACCCAACCATAGTTGCTTTGCCGACATTTTTTAACTGGGACGTAAACGCTTCTACATTCTCAACCGCAGCCTGTGCTGTATCGCTTGCAATCTTAATTTTTTTTAGCACCTGCATAACTATCACGCCAACACAAATCCACACCACAAGTGAAATTCCTAACGCTACTGAAAGTAGTATGACGAGTATATCGTATGATTCCATAAGCTTATTGTCTCACTTTATATCTTCGTTCGCAAATACTCTCGTAATGTATCACCGTATCGACTGTCGTTCAGTGCAATATCTAACAGCGTTTGTACATAAAGTTCTGGTGAGCCCGTATCGTGGTAGTCGCCTTTAATAACCAGCCCGTACACATCCTCACTCTGTGCAAGCGCGTGTATTGCGTCAGCCATCTCGATCTCACCTCTTGCGCTCGGCGTGCCTTGCTTAATTAGTGGCATAATGGACGGTGTTAGGATATACCCGCACACACATGCCAAGCGCGAAGGAGCTTTTTCCGGTCCAGGCTTTTCATAGTAGCCTTCAATTTTATAAAGACCATCACCCAAAGCTTCTTTTATGCCAACAACCCCGTAGCGGTTAGTGTCTTCGTCATTCACCTCTCTTAGGCATACCACCGATTTCCCCGTACGCTTATAAACATCCATCAACTGTGTTGCGTAAGGGATATCTCCGGTGTAAAAGTCGTCAGCGAAAAAATACATAAAAGGTTCTCCGCCCAGAAGATGCTCTGCGTTTATCACCGGCACAGCATTTCCTTTTATGTCACCTTTTTGTCTTATGTAGACAAAATTTGCTAGCTCAGCAATAGATTTTATGGTGTCTGCTTCGTTTTCTTTTCCTTTTGCACGAAGTTCAGTCTCAAACTCAATCGAGCGGTCAAAATGATCTTCGATAGCTCGTTTTGTTGCCCCGGTGACGATAATAACGTCTTCTACCCCAGAACTAACTGCGCTCTCAACGACAAGCTGTATTACGGGCTTGTCGATTATCGGCAGCATTTCTTTAGGCATAGCTTTTGTTTGTGGTAAAAAGCGTGTTCCCATACCGGCAGCTGCTATCACTGCCTTCCGTATTGGTCTTACCCCCTCCATACTATACCCCCAGTTTAGCTTTGATAATCTTCTGTACCTCTGATGGATTCGCTTTTCCTTGGCTCGCTTTCATTACCTGACCAACCAAGAACCCAATCGCTTTCATTTCACCATTCTTCACATCTTCGGCTGGTTTTGGATTGTCTGCAAGTACACGAGAAACAAGTGCTTTCATTTCCCCGCTATCGCTCATTTGAATGAGACCCTTTTCTTCAGCAATACGCTCTGGATCGTCACCATCTTTCAGGGTGTCTAGGAGTAGCTTGGCATTCGTCGAACTAAGCTTTCCAGCTTCTATCATAGAAAATACTTGCTCATAGTGTTGTTTGTTTGGACGATGCTTTGCTCCGCTATCAGTTTCATCACTACCAGCAAGACTGTTAACGACGTATTTTGCGACAAAACTTGCAAGCTTTTTGTCTGGTAGACAACTGGCAACAAGGTCAACAAGATTATCATCATCACTGCTTATATTTAAGAGTGTTTCGACAGAACCCGCGTCAATTCCAAGCTCCCGCAATTCTTCTCGATAGTGGTAAGCCATTTTAGGAAGTGACAATTCGATGTGCTGAATAAAATCCTCGTCAAGTACTATAGGCGGGATGTCTGGGTCTGGAAAATATCGATAGTCGTGCGCATCTTCTTTGCTTCGTTGCGAGACTGTTTTCTGCACGTCGTCTAACCAGCCTCTTGTCTCCTGGACAATAGTCTCGCCATTTTCTAAGGCATCAATTTGCCTCTCAATCTCATACTCTACCGCTCGCTCAATGCTACGAAAACTATTAAGATTTTTGGTTTCTGTCCTTGTTCCTAGTCGTGATGGATCTTTACTGACGCTCACATTCACGTCAAAGCGCATGTTTCCGTGATAGAGATCGACATCGCTGACGCCAGCATACTTCATGCGAAGCCACAACTCTTTTGCATATGCCTTTGCTTCCGCACTCGAATGAAGTTCAGGTTCAGACACAATCTCAAGCAACGGTGTGCCTGCTCGGTTGAGATCGACTAATGAGAAATCAGCTCCAACTGGATGAGTGCTTTTTCCCGCATCCTCTTCGAGGTGCGCTCTGGTAATTCGGATAATTTTCTCTTTGCCATCTTCAAGATAAATTGTAATAGAGCCGTCAAGTATGATTGGCTGATCAAACTGACTAATCTGATAGCCTTTGGGTAAATCAGGGTAAAAGTAATGCTTGCGGTCAAATTTACTAAATTTTTGCGGAGTTGTACCAAGCGCATATGCTGCATAAGATGCAAGACGAACCGCTTCGCCATTTAGCACTGGCAACGCACCGGGCAAGCCAAAACATATATGGCTTACCAGGCTGTTTGGCAGGGCGTCTCGAGCTTCGTTGCTTACACTAGAAAATAGCTTGGTCTTCGTCTTTAGCTGCACATGACACTCAATACCGATAGTTGGATAATAGCCTCGAATTTTGTATGCGTCCATGGTGTCACTCATTATTTTATCGCTCCTAAATCACGCAACGCTTGCCTAAAGGCTATCAAAGTATCTTTTACGACCGATTCCGTAATCGTCTTCTCTGCTTCCTGGCGGATTGAATTTGCGAGCTTGTGCGCATTCCAGACACTATCGTTGGCACTAAACTTTTTCTGGGCATTTACCATTCTCTCACCTGTTGTTTTGCCACCGATTTTTTTCTTTTTCATCACTTCGTCAAGAAGCATGTCTGCATGCACCACCGCATGTGGCCAATCGTCTTTGTTCGCGCAAAGTTTCTGAATTTCTCGCCACTTTTTTATATAATGGCTCGACTTCACTCGCTTGGGAAATTTACGTAATGCGAAAAATAGTATCGTCAGTACAACGACGGCACCCAAACCAAGTGCGGTAAGTGCTTCTGGACTCATCTCAGCACTCCTTCAATGTCTGTTGCTATACTCAAAAGCTCTCTATCCTTTTGTTGCGCAGACATAACCTGTAAACCTACAGGCAGAGTATCACCAACAGGGAGAGGTATGCTTATCGCTGGAACACCCGTCAAGTTAGCAGCAACGGTCATGATATCTTGCACGTACATTTTAACTGGATCGTTCACATTTTCGCCAATCTTAAATGCCGTCGACGGAGCAACCGGCCCAACCAAAAAATCTACATCATGAAAAGCCGACTCAAACTCTTGTATGAGTTTTGTCCGTACCGTCTGAGCTTTTTTATAGTAGGCATCGTAGTAGCCGGAACTAAGCACATGCGTGCCAATCATGATTCGTCGTTTTGCCTCTGCTCCAAAGCCATTACTTCTACTATGTAAGTAACTTTCTTCAAGTGTTGCTGTATCAGGAGCGGAATACTGGAATCGTTGACCGTCGTGACGAGCCAAGTTAGAACTAAGCTCTGCAGGCACAACAATGTAGTAGACAGCAAGCGCCAACGGAAGGCTTGGAAGACTTATTTCTTTCACCTCAGCTCCGGCCTTTTTCATTTTCTCAATCGCTTCAAGAACTGCTTCTTTTACTTCGTTATCAACACCTTCCGCCAGGTATTCCTTAATAATGCCCACTTTTGCACCTTTGAGTGAGGCGTTGATTTGTGTGTACGGCATTTCATCTCGTTCAATAGTTGTTCCGTCGAGCTCGTCTTTTCCAGCCATGCACTCAAGCACCAGCGCAGCATCTTGCACTGTACGAGCAAACGGGCCGAGCACGTCAGTACTGCTTGCCATTGCAACAACACCGCTTCTGCTCACCAAACCATACGTTGGCTTAAGCCCAACGACGCCACAATAGCTTGCAGGCTGTCGAATCGAACCACCAGTATCTGTCCCGAGAGCAAAAGGCACAAGTCCCAGCGCGATACTCGCAGCAGACCCACCACTACTTCCGCCCGCAACACGTGTAGTGTCGTAAGGATTTTTTGTCACAAAAAAGTCACTGTTTTCAGTCGAGCCACCATGGGCAAAAGCATCAAGATTAGCTTTCGCGACACATATAGCTCCTTCTGCCTCCAGCTTTTCAATAGCAGTCGCTTGGTATGGAGCAACAAATCCTTTGAGCATATTGCTAGCTGCAGTTGTTTCACCGCCAAAAACAAGATAATTATCTTTTGCAATAAATGGTATGCCAGCAAGCTTACCCTTAAAGTTCCCCGATTTTACGAGCTTATCGACAGCTTCTGCGCGTTCTTTTGCGCGTGCGTCGAGGACGCTAATTACTGCTTGATAGTCAGGATTGAGTCTTTCTATGCGTAGGAGCGCCTCTTCAACAAGCGCTTGGGCAGTAACATTGCCGCTAAGTACATCGCTTACCAATTCAGTCAGTGGCTTCCATCCTTCGAACTGCATAGTTATATCATCCTACCGACTTGTATATAGCCGTCTTTTGAGCGAGGGACTCCCTTTAAAAGCTCTCCTGGAGATGCGAGCTGTTTTTTTACCTCATCAGTGCGCATACTATCAGGCGTATTGCGTAAGCCACTTACTTGGTAAGTAGGCGCAAGCCCCGATACATCGACTGCATCAAGCCTTTCAACATAGGCCAAAATAGCCTGCAATTCACTAAGATATTGCTCAATCTCATTTTCCT
This sequence comes from uncultured Candidatus Saccharibacteria bacterium, assembly GCA_964536485.1. GTDB lineage: Bacteria > Patescibacteriota > Saccharimonadia > Saccharimonadales > SZUA-47 > JAGQMY01. The sequence continues at coordinate 61,821 of CAZHXX010000002.1, read as the reverse complement.
TAAGCTCAAGTCGACTAAGACGAGCAAGCTTGAGTATGTGTTCGCGTGTTAACTGAGCCATTTACTGTAGTATAGCTGACGAGGGCCCCTGTTATCAATGGGATTTGCTAGTTTGAGGCAACAGACACAGCACGCTATTTTGACGATGCTGGTTGTTTCTTTGATAGCCTAGACACCTGCCAGCTCACTGCGATCACGCTACATCCTAAAATAAGTGCATATACCGCGTTACTTCCGGTGGATGCGAGCTGTTTTTTTGCCGTCGTAGAAGTACCTAGTACTGCAGGAACGTACACAAGTACTTGGTCATCGTCCGTATCGCTCACTTGAACAGTGATCGTATCGCCGTAACCCGTTACAGTTGCTGTTGTTTTATACTTCGCAGCAGGTGCGTTCGGCTCTACGATTCCCTTGTAGGTAAGCGTAATCACCTCACCTGGCAAAACATCATTTGATGTTTCTGAAGTTAAGTTCCAAGTTCCTGGTGATGCATAATTTGGATCAGTCACGATACCTTGCGCTTTTAGATCGCCTCGGATGCTTGAGACAGCCGTGTAGCTTCCTATAATATATTCAAATTCGTTAGTGAACTCATCAAACACAGTAACCGGAACGTAGGTTGATCCATTATATGTGCCATGCAGAATCCCGCTTGTAGCGACGCCAGGTACGGTTATAACTATCGTAAAGGTAATCTGAGTCCCACGCAGTACTGGACCTGTCGTATTGTTAGTCTTCTCTATTGAAACTTGTGGCTCTTTATAGTTCCCGACATAACAGTAAGCTGTCTGGCCTGGTCGTACATACACACTGTGGCTCATTTTCTGTTGCTCACTTGATATACGAACTACTTTATCCCAGTCATTTTCGCAGTAAATCGAAGATTGCACCCAGCCGTCTTGCATAATTTCGTCGACGTCATACCGCCCTCGACGTAACCCATCAAAAAGGGCTTCACCGTCTTCGTCAGTAGTCTCTTTCATTGATACAACTTTGGGCTGCTCACAATTATCAAGCACAACACTATCAATTGCCTGCACCGCAGTTATTTTTGAGAGACTCCCTTCGCAATAGCTATGAGGCGTTAAGGTCATCTCCCAGTCAGAGAGCGCAGGTTCGCCTTCATCCCACTCACCGTCTTCATCATAATCGTGAAACTTCGTTACGATAACTTGCCCTGCTTTTTCGTTATAGAAATCGCAGTAGTATTCTTTCCCTATCTCAGTCTTAAAAGTAGTGCTAAGATATTCCATCATATTGTCGTTAGCATAGCTGTAGCAGTTTGCCTCAACAAGGAACCAGCCTTCAGTTTCAGCTTCAGTCACCTCAACGACTCCGGCCTTCATATCGCTCTCTGTCGTGAACTCATCACCATTGCCGAGGCCAAAGTCGGTATATTCTTCACCACCGAGATTCATAGTGAAGTTGAATCGCTCACCCTCACACCAGTTTTCTTCGTCGTACCATGATTCATCATAAAAGCATTCTTCTCCTTCGGTAGTTTTTGTCACATGAACAACAGGTGCTTTGTCGTTATTGTACACCTCACAGCGTACTTTCATGCCTGAGGAGGCGGTAAATGGCTGGCTGAGTGCTGGTGCGTCTTCGAGACCGTTTGTCACATCCATACAGTCGATCGACGTATTCTCATACCCAGGAACTTCACTCTCCGAAACGTTATATTCAGCATTACTGTAGAGGGGAAGCTCGTAGAGTGCACTTGAGGTACCTTCCACCTCTTCACTTACTTCAGGATCAGTCAACTCTTCATTGTTCACATACAGCGTAAAATCATCTGCCTGCATGGTGCCACCATTATCATTGGTTGCGTACTTCACTACCGTGAGCGTCGGGCGTACTTCAGTATTTGTAATTGAACAAAATACTTTTGTACCGTACACGAGTTTGACTGCGCCATTTACCAGCTCGCCACCTTCACACGTCCATTCGCCTGCGACATAGCCTGTTGGACCATTAGACTCTGACAAGGTATAAAAGACTCCTGATTCGACAGGAACAAGAGGTGTAGCCGCCTGTTGGCCATTACTTTGCGGAGCAATCATTCCCTGTTGTGCAATAACTGGCGTATCGTTTGCATGCTGAGCTATAAGCGTCCACGCGTCTGCGGTGGTGTTTCCGCCATAACTATTTACGACATTCTTAATAAGCGACAAAGCTGGAGCCTGGTCGTTGTTAGTAACAGTACAAGTAATGTTTTGTCCTTCTTCTAGCAGAAATGAGATAGTAAATATAATCACTGTCTCACTGTTTGTGCAGCTCCAACTCCCCTCGCTATACCCAGGTGTGTCTTCTTCCGAAAGTACAATTGTAGTGTTTGCCGTCACAGCTTGCGTTGCAGTATAAGTACTCGTGAAGCCGTTTACTTGGGGAGTACCAAAACTTACCGCAGAGTCATTCATGCTAATACCAAAATCGTTTGCCGTGAGGGTACCACCGTTATCATTTATCACTTTCTTAACAATAGTTACAGTTGGTGCAACGTCTTTGTTAGTAATCGTGCAAGAAATATCATCACCTGGCTGAAGTGTCAGAGAACCATCGAGCGCTGACGGACAAGCTTCGTCGCCGGTGATAGAAACAAATTCATAGCCAGGAAGTTGCGTTTCATCAAGAGTAAGTGGCGTTCCTGCTAAATAGGCCTTTTTCTGGCCTGAAAGTACTAGTTTGCCATTTACGGTAAGTCCAAAATCATCTGGTTGCGCATTGCCTCCATTATTATTCTGTACTACTTTTGTCACTGTAAGGTATGCGGGTTGCGAAGTATTTGTAATCGTACAGGTCTTTGATGTGTTTGCTGTAATCGTAATATCACTACACGTCTGATAAGTTACGTCGTAACCAGGAGTAGCTGTCTCAACAACACTATAGGTGCCAATAGGTACCTGCAAAGAATTTGACCCATCGGACTCAAATGCAATTGGATTTCCGCTATTATAATTAGATACAGTAAAGCTAAAATCACTCGCGGTCTTGTTCCCGCCATTATCTTGATTGAGAATTTTATTAACGACGAGCGTACCAAAGAGACGGGTGTTCGTAAATACGCAAACTATGGCATCCCCTGCACTAATATCGAGATTCGAGATAGTGTCATCACGGCTATTAACACTCGCCGGGTTCCCCGTCTCTACTATAGCCCCATTTCCATTATCATTCTTACACACGATACTGGTTGAATAATCGCCAAGAGCAGTTGAGGTTCCGGCTGTTTCGCCAACACTGATGTCTTGGGTATCGTCAATATAAATTGCACCGGTTGTCCCATTGTTGCCGATGTTTGTGGCATAGACAGAGCCTTCAATCTTAAGATTAAACAATCCTGGATCATTTGCTGGCACAAGTACTTTTTTTACCTCAATAGTAGTAATACTACAGTTAGCATTCCATATGGCTTGACCAACACTTGTCCAGTTAAGCCCAGCATGAACACCAGGGACCGGAGGAATAATATCTCCCCAACTTTCATGATTATCTTTAAATTGCTGTGCGACAGAAACGCTCGTTGCAATTGGGCCGGTGTGCTCGAGGTAGTGATCGCCAGCTCCTAAACCATCAACCGAATCAGCACTTACTGACAAACTTACATAAGGAGAGTTCACATTATTATTTACGTGACAAATTCTGACGCTACTTGTTGCCGCTGATGCTTTTTGCGTGTTTAAGGAAAAGTATGGAATAATTTGCGCACTTAGGAGAATGCCTGAGACTAAGATTCTCGATAGTTGTTTTACACCATTCATCTTATACATTTATAAACACCTCCGTTATCTTCACTATTTTTGCTCCGTCTTAAGACAGGCCTTGGCTGTTACCTCAGACATTACAAAACTTATTTGCTTTGATGTACAAGCCAGAACTACCACCTCATTCTATTTGCAGACAGCAATTAAGAACGATTACTCCGTCTTTAATAAGAGATTACTCTTGTCGTTGCACGAATGTCAATTTAATTATTTATGTAGTTTTTGCTAAAGCTTATCTTTTACTTCTTGGATGAGGTCACGTAGCTCAGCTGCTTTTTCAAACTCTAGATTCGCACTTGCAAGGTGCATTTGTCTCTCTAGATCTTTCATAAGTGTCGCATACTCTTCTTTTGGTATCTTCCTCAAGTCGAGGTGCTTTTTCTTATCAGTAACAGACTCTTCCTTGCTCATACGTTCAGCAATGAGCTTCTTAACGCTCGTCGGCGTAATGCCGTGTGCTCTATTAAAGTCTTCTTGCAATTTACGCCGACGATTCGTTTCACTAATTGCAGCAGTTAAGCTCTTTGTCATAACATCTGCGTACATAATAACTCGGCCTTCTTCATGACGAGCCGCTCGTCCGATCGTTTGCACAAGCGCGGATTCACTTCGCAAAAAGCCTTCTTTATCAGCATCAAGTATGGCTACAAGGCTTACCTCGGGAAGATCCAAGCCTTCACGCAACAAGTTAATGCCAACCAATACATCGTAAACACCCATGCGTAAATCTCGCAATATATCCGTTCTATCAAGTGTATCTACTTCACTATGCAGGTATGCAACTTTCATACCGAGTTCCTGTAAGTACTCGGTTAAATCTTCACTCATCCGCTTCGTCAAAGTTGTCACCAGCACCCGCTGGTGCTTCGCAATAGTGTCCCGTATTTCTGCAATCAAATCATCTACCTGGTGCTCAATAGGCCGTACTTCAATTTTTGGATCGAGTAGCCCTGTCGGGCGTATGACTTGCTGGGCAGGTGCCGGGCTACGTGATAATTCGTATTCCGCAGGCGTTGCGCTCACATAAATAGCCTGGTTCATATGTCGCTCAAACTCAGTGAATGTTAGAGGGCGATTATCGAGAGCACTTGGAAGCCGGAAGCCGTAGTCAACAAGCACTTCTTTGCGCGCCCTATCTCCGTTATACATGCCACGGATCTGTGGCATAGTCATATGCGATTCATCGATAAGTAAGAGATAGTCGTCAGGGTAATAGTCAAGGAGTGTTGCGGGTTGCTCGCCTTCTTCGCGGTCAGTCAAATAACGACTATAGTTTTCGATACCCTTCACAAAACCTGTTTCTTGGAGCATCTCCAGATCAAAATTAGTACGCTGTTTGAGACGCTGGGCTTCAAGCAACTTGCCTTCTTTTTCAAAAAATGCCACTCGCTCTTCTAGCTCATGCTCTATTTTACCGAGTGCTACTTTTAATTTTTCTTGTGGAGTAACATAGTGACTGCTTGGGAAAATAGTGAATTCCTTCGGTTTGCTAAGTACTTCGCCGGTAAGTGCATCCATTTTAGTGATTGCCTCTATTTCATCACCAAAAAACTCAACTCTATATGCAACCTCTTCCGCAGCCGGGAAAATATCAATCACATCACCGCGAACGCGAAATGTTCCACGGTGAAAATCTATATCATTTCGCTGGTACTGGATGTCGGTAAGCTGACGAATAAACTTATCGCGCACCTTGCGTTCACCAACATGAAGCTTGATGGACAAACTTGAGTAATCGCTTGGGCTTCCTATGCCGTAGATACAAGACACACTAGCCACAATTATGGTGTCTCTGCGCGTAAGCAAAGAGTCCGTCGCCGCGTGTCGCATGCGGTCGATTTCTTCGTTTATATCACTATCTTTTTCAATATACGTATCAGAGCGAGGCACATAAGCTTCAGGCTGGTAATAGTCGAAATAGCTAACAAAATAGTGTACTGCGTTATCGGGGAAAAAGTTCTTGAATTCTTCGTACAATTGGGCAGCGAGAGTTTTGTTATGACAGATCACAAGTGTTGGCCGTTGAGTTCGCTCAACGATATTTGCCATTGTAAAGGTTTTCCCAGAGCCCGTAACACCAAGGAGCACTTGTTCTCGCTCACCATTTTCGAGTCCGCTAACAAGCGTCTCTATAGCTGTTGGCTGATCACCCGTGGGCTTGTAGTCAGATCGTATCTTAAACTTTGTCATTGCTACTATTGTAGCTTATCCCATGCGATTTGAGGTGCTTTGTCCTTTTAGAAAGCCGTGCTTACCGGCTAGCGGCTCACAGATACTTGCCTTAATAATCCATTCATCTTTGACTCTGTTAAGCATAATATCTTTGTTCTTTTCTTCGAGGACTTGGACCACTTTTTTGACAAGTCGCGCTGGATCATCGTCATAAATAATAAGTCCTTCTGCCTGCTTACCAAGTTCTCCGAGCTCCTCAAGCATTCGTGGAATAAAATCAGCAATACCTCCGCTCCCGAGCAAGATTCCGCATGGCATATGTGCTTCAACAGCAGTTGCAAATTCATGCAAACTTCCCATGCGTCCACCAACCGTGATAACCGCATCACTACTCTGAACAAGATGAATATCGCGACCAATATAGTGCATGCCCGTGAAGTTTATATAGTCATACAGCCCAATAGGCAATCGATACTTACTTACATGTTCTCGAAGACTAGCAGCGGGACTAAACCCGATGCTTTGTCCGCCAGCGTCTGTTGCTCCTTTTGCAGCATACATAGGCACTCCCACGGTTGCACCGGTTGTTAAGATATGCCCGTGCTTGGCAACTGCTACTCCAACTTCATAAGCTAGCCCACAAGAAGACTCCACAGTTGAACCAGACGCAGCACCAGAAACGCAAATTGAATATTTCATTTTTTGTTACTCTTCATAATGATTGTGCTTATCATATCACATCCACTTCTTCTCGTCGTAATTGATTTATAAGCATACGCGCCACCGCCTGCTGTTGTAGATAGCGAACCTGAACTTCGTTCCACAAAGAGGCTTCCAGGTGCGCATTTGACTGAGAACCATAACTTGCATCTAGAGCAGTATTTCGTGCGACATCAAGAAAATGAAACGAGACAACGTTGCCCTCATCGGTACTTCCGAGAAAATGGCTCCCTACCCAGAAAGAAAAATCTGGCATCAATGAAGCTATTTTCATCTCTACTGTTTGCCAAGATATATCGCCCAGCACTAACTCCGCATCAGGAAATTCTTGCGTGAAATGGCCCCTCATGAATAGTTCATACACTGCACTCCACGCTGGCCGTAACCCATGAATCGTATCAAGAAACGGCTGTTTGCCATGCGCAATCTCTGGCAATGCGCTGTTGTAGCCTTGCAAAAAACCAGCTTGAATATAGGGCATACTCTCGATAGAAAACTGTTGCAGTGCCTGTAAAAGCGTCCCAAGCGCATACAGGGAAAGGCCCGGGCGCGTGTTGTTCATGACTGGGAGCATGACCAGCAATGCCATTTCAGGAGAACGAACGAGCATTCCATGGGACCCAAGTGCTAGCGCTACTTTCTCATACCACCCCGAAGGCAACACGACTGCTTCTGGTACGTGCCAACCAATGTCTTTGGCCTGTAAGCGTTTCATCTTTGCGTGCACTTGCGATTTCCAAGAATCATCCTCTATATAGGTAGCGAGAGCATACAAAGTACGAGGGTCTTCTCTTTTTAGAACCGAGTCTAAAGAACGCAGTTTGAGAAGTTTAAGAGTGCGCCTTGGAGGAACCGCCTGTAACATCCGGCGACATCCGGCAGAGGTGATACTAAGTGCTCGCTCCTTCTTAGAAAGCTTGTTCGCAAGAACACTGAGTTTTTTGGCTCGTTGTTGCGGAGAAATTTTTGCCAGCTTTAGTGCTTGCAAGAGCTTTGTGTCACTGTCAATCACTTTAGCACGTAAAGCGAAATACAGCTCTTCTCCTGTCGTATCGTTAACATCCAGCCCTAACAGCTGAAATTTTTCCCTTACTTTTAGACGAATCTCTGCACTAAGCCTAATATCAACACCCGGAGACAAACAGACGTGCTCTAACCGAGTAATCATTTCCCTGAAGTCACGTTCGTGCACATGCAACAAATCCACAAGTAGCTTAGACATTTTTCTGCATCCTCTCTAGGATGCTACTATCTAGCATTTGTGTTCCTTCATGCTCGCAACCAACGTGCGCAACCCACCTATTACTCACTAACGTCCTCCCCCTCTCCCTACATTTCTGTAGGATGGTAGAATTTCGGCGCATGACGCAAATAGTAATCAATCTGGTCCTGACTAAGAAGACCCTCTTGAGCCCCAACATGTTGCACGACATTCATAGAGTTAATAGGCGCCCACAACAACGCACTAGGAACATCTGCTCCATGCATCAGTGTGGCAGTAAAGGTTGAGGCGAAGGCATCGCCTGCTCCAGTACGCTCAAAAGGTGGTGCTGGGTCTGGATAAAGTGGCATACTCCAACGTTTTGTTCCATCAGATGCATATGCACCATTTGGCCCATCAGTAACTAAGGCAATCTTTATTCCGGCTTCGTGCATTTTATTGAGCTGGTCATGGATATCTTCGTGATTTGCGTTAAACACTTCTGTTGCCTCCTCACGATTCAGTGCAACCACTTCTGCGCGCTGATAGAGACGCTTTAGTCTTTCAACTCCCGCCTGCATCTGGAATGTTCCCGGCTGGAAGGCAAGTTTCACGTCTGGATGCTCATCAAGCCAATCAGCCATTTCGTCGTGATAAGGCAGTGCGTTGTCTGAAATAGAACTAAAATAAATCCAGCGTGGGATATCACTTGGACGGAACTTTGGCCACTCATAATCGTATGCTTCGTGCTTAATTAAGATCGTACGTTCTTCTTTGTACCACAACACATAATGATAGTTGCTTACCTTTCCTGGATTTTCGTGAACAAAACGCGTATCAACTTTATTAGCCTTAAGTGCTCGGACAATTTCTCTTCCCCAGTCATCCTCGCCAACATTAGATATAAGACCACTCTTAAGCCCAAGTCGCGCAAATGCCACAGCCGCGTTCGGCGCATTACCAACACCGGCAATAACTTGTGCATGATCATAAGGGATCTTCATACCAAGAGGGATATTTAGGATAGGACCCTTATCTGTTTGTTCAACGTATTCATATTTATCAATAAGATCTATAAATGCATCAGTGACCACATCACCAACACTTAGCACGTCAAGCTTTTTTTCATCTGCCATTTTATACTTTTGCCTTTCCTGCACTATTAAAGAGTGCTATCTTAGATTCCACCACAGCCTGAACTTCTGCTATGACTTGCTCCATTAGCTTGACTACCGCATATTCAGTTTTATTCTCAGCCAGAACTTTTTCGAGTGTATCGCGGTAAGCTCTTCGCATATCGCTGTTGATGTTAATCTTCTGCACTCCAACTTTTACTGCTTCTTCAAAATAGTGTCCGGGCGTGCCACTACCCCCGTGCAACGATATGTTGCAGGTGATGGCAGAGCGGATTTGACGCAGGAGATCAATATCCAAGACCTTTGGAGTAGGATAGCTTCCATGCAAGTTACCAATCGCCGCAGCAAAGGTGTCTATTCCCGTCGCCTGCACAAAATAAGCAGCACCTTCAGGAGTACTAAAGGTCTTCTTAATTTCCTTGTAATCTATCTTTTCTGTATGCACGTTGCTACTCCCACCAAAATAGTGTGGCTCACTCTCCACGAGTGCGCCGGTAAAACGTGCCTGAGCCACCACAGCTCGCGTTGCATCAACAATCTGCTCGTTAGTTGCGTTATGATTTGCCTGTGAAACGTCGATATGAATAAATTCAAACCCGGCATTTATCCCAGCAATGGCTGCTTCGACGCTAGGACTATGATCAAGATTAATGTAAATCTCAACGCCATATTGCTTCTTGTAGTTATCAACCATATCTCTTACATTGGCAATACCTAGGGCATCAACTTCGCCCTGACTCACTTCAACAAGCACCGGTGAGTTATAGCGTCTTGCCGCTCGCACCACTGCGATAAGTGTCTCTTGATTGTCTAAATTAAATGCACCTACAGCAAATTTCTCTGCTCGTGCTCGAGCCATGAGCTCACGGGCCCGCATACAATTACTTCTAATTTCATCTAAAGTTAAAGACACTTTTTGTATACCCACCGATTAATTAGTACTATTGTAACCGCTTATGGTTTTCTTCGCAATCTCTTTTCCCTACTTATCCATTAGTGCATGGGCTTGCAGGACGACGTGTTTTACGTCAAGGCCGTAGTGGGCAAGTAGCTCCGCGGGGGTACCGCTCTGACCGAACTCATCCTTGACCCCCATGCGTATCATAGGCACAGGACACTCTTCGGCAAGACATTCAGCAACAGCACCACCAAGGCCACCCGCAATCTGCGCTTCTTCAAGCGTAAGCACGCGGCCTGTTTTTTTGGCGCTTTTTACTAAAGTTGCCGTATCAAGTGGTTTTATCGTTGGACAATGCACCACTTCCACGTCGATTCCCTGGTGAAATAGTTTTTCTGCTGCTTCAAGTGCTACGGGTGTCATCACGCCAGTTGAGACAATCGTTAAATCAGTTCCGTGAGCAAATACGTAGGCTTTGCCAATCTCAAATGGGGTTTTGTCGGTCGTCACCACCGGCGAGTCGTCACGTGCCAGTCGTAAGTATGCGGGTCTTGAATCTTTGGCAATAGCGAGCGTTGCTTTTTCTGCCTCCACCGCATCTCCAGGAACGATGACTACCATATTCGGAAGGACGCGCATGAGTGCAATATCTTCAAGCATCTGGTGCGTTGCCCCATCTGGGCCAGTGTATAAACCCGCGTGTGAGCCAATAATCTTTACCTTCTGGTCATTAAGACAAATGGTTGTTCGAATCTGCTCCCAGTTCCTCCCTGGGCTAAAAGCTGCATAACTAGAAGTAAAAGGTACTTTGCCCATCTTTGCCATACCACTCGCAACAGTAACCAGGTTCTGCTCGGCAATTCCTACCTCTATAAAACGCTCAGGGAAAGCCTTCGCAAATGGCTCAATTTGAGTAGAGCCTGTGAGGTCAGCACAAAGCGCAACAACGTTCTCATCTTCTTCTCCCGCCTTAAGCAATCCTCGGCCAAAACCCTTACGCGTTGGCTCACTTTTCCAGTCTTTTATGTCCAATAGATAGAGATAGTCCATTTAGTGCGTACCTTCGTTTTTTATCTTTCCATGCAAGCTACGAAGCTCTTTGAGAGCCTCATGAGCCTGTTCGTTCTTAGGAGGTGCTCCCGCAACATCTTGAAGACCCACAGGAATACCATGCCAGTGGTAGTCATACTCCATATAGTCAACATCCTTGCCCGGAATAGTATGAGCAATAATAACTATAGGTTTTTCAACAATCGCGCGCGCCATAGCACAAGCGTCTATCACGGCTTCAACATCATTTCCATCGATTTCGATAACATGCCATCCAAAGCTCTCCCATTTACCTCGCAAGTCTTCAAGTGGCATGACGTGCTCTGTTGTGCCATCTATCTGGATGTTGTTCCTGTCAACAATAGCAATAACATTGTGAAGCTTATATTTTGCCGTAAACATGGCAGCTTCCCAGATATTGCCCTCGTTAAGCTCACCATCCCCCGTGATGACATACACCCAACGATGGCTTTGTTTATTCATTTGCATTGCCAATGCTATACCAGCTGCCTGGCTCAAGCCACACCCCAATGGGCCACTCGTATTTTCAAGCCCGGGCAACATATCCCGTTCCGGATGGCCCTGCAATCGACTCTTAAACTTGCGCAGAGTCAGAAGTTCCTTCCGAGGAAAATATCCCGCGTGAGCCATGCTAGCGTACTGCACAGGGACGCAGTGTCCATTGCTCAAAAGTAATATATCTCGTTCTTCCCACTCTGGGTCTTTAGGATCGTGCTTCAAGATATCAAAATAAAGCGCCGTAAAAATATCTGCAAGACCCAAGGGCCCAGCACTGTGACCACTTCCCGCCGCTTCTAGCGACGTAATAATGTCTTGACGTATCTCATTAGCTTTTAGCTGAAGCTTATCAAGCGAAAGTTTGCGTGCAGTAAAATTTTTCCCCATTACGCTTATGATAGCAGAGAACGTAGCGTTGCGTAAGCTTTTTTCGGGTCTTCGGCTTTCTTAAAATAACTTCCAACGTTAATAACATCGACCCCAGCAGAAACAATTTCTCCAATCGTCTCTTCATTGACCCCTCCGTCCCAACCAATTTCTACATCGGGATACCCACTACGGAGCGTTTGGACTTTTTTAATAACACTCAGGTCCGCTTTACCACCTTGGTGCCCTAAAGATCCGCCAAAAAGTAAGACATGGTCAAATAAATCATCAATTGCCAGTTCTTTCAGTTCTGAAATATTTGTTTCCGGCAAGAGAGCAATACCTGTTCTTGTGCCATGTTCTTGAAGAATCTCAAGACACTCAGCGACATCGTCAGCTTCAATGTGCAAGATCACCATATCCGCCTCAAGGTGCATTATCTCTTCAATATGTTCTAAGGGCTTTTGATACATAATGTGCGCATGCGTAATAAGGTCATCACTTCTCCATGCTTGATCGAGCGGGAGAAGTTTTGTTGGTGCAAATTCTCCATCTGCGAAGTCTATATGAACCCCCTCGGCAAAAGTCGCGATGCGTTCCATCTGTTCGCGATATTCGTGAGGATCTTGTGTCGTAATTGTGGGTGTAATAACTGCCATGTGTCTACGATAGCATTATTAAAGCGATTATTCTTATAATTCGTCGAGTTGTCTGTTGCGCCTTTTGTAGCGGGTGGCTCCAGCAAAGGGAGTTCTTATCCAGGTATCAACCACCGCCTGCCACTGAGCTTTATCGTGTAGCACCTCAGCTGGCAAAGCCAGCACGTTACTGTCTTCGTCGTTGCGCGTACTTCGTGCTGCTTGAACACTCCAGCCAAGTCCTGCTCGTATACCCTTAAAGCGGTTAGCAGCAATAGCCATTCCCTGCCCACTTCCGCAGACAAGTATGCCCCTTGCGTGTTCACCTTCGGCCTTCATAGCGTGTACAACGCGCGAGGCAAACACCGTAAAATCATCTTCTGGATTTAGTCGCTCGTCTCCGCAGTCAACCACGTCATGTCCGAGCGACAAAAGATATTTCTCAATCCGCTCTTTTAAGTCATAGCCATTGTGGTCGGCACCAAGGAAAAAAGTCATGTTATTTTTCACTCCACCATATCCCGGCAGCGCTTAAAACGGCTAAAGCCCACCAACCCCACAGTAACCCCGTAGTTGCTGGAATATCAAACAATAAATGAAAAGGTAAAGCCAATAAAACAAGTGCGACTGTGGTAGTGTTCAGCCTCTGAAGGGAGAGTGGTTGCCTTTTACTGTTGCGTGCCATAATTATGCGTTAAGTGCCTTTCCAACATCAGCAACCATTTCGACCAATCTGTTAGAATAACCCCACTCGTTGTCGTACCAAACAACAACTTTTGCCAGATTCCCATCAACAACGTTCGTAAGTAACAAATCTACCGTTCCAGAGTGGCTATTGCCGATGTAGTCGCTGCTTACCAGAGGCACTTCAGAAACGCCCAAGATACCCTGGAAGTATGGTTCATTGGCGTGCTTTTTAAACACAGCGTTTATTTCTTCGATAGTTGTGTCGCGCTTCAAGACCATCGTCACATCACTCAGAGAGACGACGCTAGTTGGAACGCGGACGCTCAAGCCATCAAACTTATTCTTAAGGCTCGTCACCGTCAAAGCAACGGCTTTTGCTGCGCCTGTCGTTGTTGGGACGAGGTTTTGAGCAGCTGCGCGAGCTTCGCGTAAATCTTTGCTAGGTCCATCTTGCAACACCTGCGTTGCGGTATAGCTATGCACGGTGGTGAGCATAGCCTTTTCGACGCCAAACTCCATTTCCATGATTGCCATCACCGCGGCGATGCTATTTGTCGTACAGCTTGCGTTGCTAATCACATCTCCCGCGTTCGCAAGACTTTCTTCATTAGCGCCTATCACCAGCGTGGCGGTTTCATCATCTTTGGCCGGTGCGCTAATCACTACTTTTTTAGCACCTGCTTTAAGGTGTGCACCCGCTTGCTCTGTAGTAGTAAACCGTCCAGTTGATTCGATAACAACGTCAACATTTAGACTTGCCCAAGGCAACGAAGCTGGGTCTTTTTCGGCGCTAATAGGGATAGCCACACCATCAACAATGATGTTCGTCTCATCAAACGATACCTCATGAGAAAATTCGCCATAGTTTGTATCATGCTTCAGAAGATGCGCGAGCGTCTTTGTGTCGGTAAGATCATTAATCCCCACCACTTCAATATCTGTTCGTTCTGCCATGATTCGGTACGCCATACGGCCGATTCTACCGAAACCATTGATTGCTACTCGTGTCTTCATAGGGGACTCTACTCCTTTAGTTAGCTCTATTGTAACGTGCTTATGCTTTAAAGCTCAATACCATTCTGTAGAATATGTTCTAAAACAGCTTTATGTCGAGGATATTCAAGTAACTCAAGAGCTTCTTCGAGTGATACCCAGCAGAAATCATCATGTTCATGACTTAGCGTCACCGTCTCATTTGGCGCTTCAGCAACATAATAGAGTCGAACCGTGTTGCATTTTTGTGGCACTCCATTTTGTTCCCACACCGAAACTTCAGTTTTAGCAAAAATAATAGCCTTAATATCCGCTTCTATGCCGGCTTCTTCTTTTATTTCTCTTTTCACACCCGTCTCAAGTGCTTCATCTTTTTCTAACAAGCCTCCAGGTAAATCCCATTGCAATGGCCGGCGTTTGTCTGTCTCGCTTCGTCGTAGTAGAAGCATTTTGCCACTCGAAGAAAGAAGAAGTGCCTTTTGTACAATATCGGTTTTTGTCGCGGAGCTCACTCTAGCGGCTTTCCCAGCGCTCAATACATTCTTTAATCACTTCGTGAGCGCGAAATGCATCACCAAAGCCTAGCACCTTCGTCGTGCCCGGTTTCTTTAAGTCTTTATAATGCGTAAAGTGATGCTCAACTTGACGTCGCCACTGCTCGCCGAGGTCAGCTAGGGTTTTGATACCATTACCCGTGTGTCGGTCGTCTGCAGGCACACAAATAACTTTGTGATCCATTTCACCTCCGTCTTCAAACTCCATAACACCAACAACGATAACCTGCAAGTAGACTCCCGTTGGCAAAGGCTCCATAGTCACAATAAGTGTGTCAAGTGCGTCGCCATCTTCATCAAGTGTCCCAGGGATAAATCCATAGTTTACTGGCTTTGCAAAAATTTGTGGCTCAACACGGTCGACAACCATAAGTTTGCGTTCTCTATCAAATTCAATTTTTAGAGAAGAGCCTAACGGTATCTCAACTACTGTATGCAAGATGTCGTCCTCTGCATACGCTGATAAAAGTGCGTCATAATCCATCTGTTTACTCCTTGTTATCTTTCATTCTATTGTACACTATAGCTATGCAAATAATTGGCCATCGTGGCGCCCGTGGACTTGCACCAGAAAATACCACAAAAGCAATTCTACGCGGTCTCGCCAACGGAGTTGACATGATAGAGGTTGACCTTCGCATGCACGAGGGAACTATCGTCTTGTCGCACGACCCTACAACAAAAAGCCATTCATACACATCGCTCACTGAAGCTCTCCAGACGCTAAAAGGGAAAGTTCCCCTAAATTTAGAGCTCAAGGAGAGTGAAGTTGTTGAGCACCTTCCTGCTCTACTTAAGCACTACAAGGGCAAAATCTTGTTTTCGAGTTTCGAATTCAAAACGCTTCAAAAAGTACGCGCCGTGTTTCCAAAGGCTGATATTGCAGTATTAGAAAAATGGTCTGGTGTTCGCGCAGTAGCAGAGGCATCATTACTTGGAACCACGCGTGTTCATATAAACCAGCAGTGGCTATGGTCAGGGTTTGTTCGCTCAATGAAACACCGTGGCTATACGCTGTATGCTTACACGGTCAATAGTCGTGACCGCGCAGACGAACTTGAGAGCTGGGGTGTTGATGGTATCTTCACAGACTACCCAAGTCTGTTTACCACAAAGTAACTTTTTCTTATGGTATGATGCTACCATAAGCGGTTAAAGTGCGAGGAGGCAAAATGAACAAACACATCATTGTAGGTATTATTGCGGGCGTTATAGTCTGTGGGGGCATAGGTGCGTATCTACTAAGCCAAGGTGACGAAGATGCGCCAGCAACAAAAACTACTACCAGCACTCACGGCGGGTTTGAGCATGACGCCGAGGGCCATCACCTCAACCACTCTGCTGAAGATATGGTAGAAGCCCTCGACAGCGCTCCAACACGTGAGCAAGTAGCAAAGCACGCCTCAAAAGATGACTGCTGGACAATTATCGATTCCTCCGTCTACAATCTCACTTCATTCATCCAGGAACATCCCGGCGGAGACAATATTCTCAGTGCATGCGGGACAGACGCAACGGCATATTGTAAAGGAGAAAAAGCCGGCCAGGAAGGCGACACGAAGGATCACAGTGGAAGTAGCGAGGCTTACGAGCATCTGGGAAGCCTGAAACTTGGTGAACTCGCGCAAGAATAACATAGTTAGACTAGTTCACATATAAACATAAAACCAGCCTTTCCGGCTGGCTTTATAATTGGTAGTAGGTGGCTTTTTACTGTCGCTCGAGATATTCTCGAATTGAAAGCGCCGCACTCGCTCCTTCGCCAACAGCACTCGCTATTTGCATCGTAGCACCACTTCGTACATCACCGGCGCAAAATATACCAGGAACGGCTGTCATCAGCTTCTGGTCTGTCTTCACAAAGCCAACTTCATCAAACTCAACACCTGTACCCTCTAAGAAATATGTCACAGGACGCAAGCCAATAAACACAAACACCCCATCAGTGACAAAATCAACTTTCTCACCGTCCTTCTTGGCAACAACTTTTGTGACTCTGTGAATGCCGTCGACATCTCCTCCAGCTATCTCCTCTGGCGACGTGTTGAAATGTACGGTAATCTTTTCATTTTTGTTAACTTCTTGCACCAAGACATCACTTGCCTTCCATGCATCGCTACGGATAAGAATATCGATATGGCTGGCAAATTTAGTCAAAAATAGTGCTTCCTGAGCACTCGAGTTTCCGCTCCCAACAACAACGAGTTTTTTGTCACGATAAAATGCCCCATCACAGGTTGCGCAGTTGTGCACGCCACGGCCGTAGAACTCTTGCTCACCCGGTATGCCAAGCTTTTTCCATTCTGAGCCCGTCCCGACAAGCACTGTCTTTGCACGGTAGCTCCCGATTGCACTCCTTAACAAAAAAGTTCCGTCTTGTTTTTCAATCTTTTGTACTTCGTCTAGCTCAATTACTGCGCCAAAGCGTTCAGCTTGTTTGCGCAAATTTTCTGCAAGTTCCATGCCTTCAATCCCATCAGGGAAACCTGGGTAATTATCAATCTTGTCCGTGATAGCGGCAAGACCACCAATAATTCCCTTTTCAATAACTAGAGTTGAGATATCTTCTCGAGACGTATACACAGCGGCCGCTAAACTGGTGGGGCCCGCTCCTATCATAACAACATCATAAACTTGTGATTCTTCAGCCATATCGCTTCTGTTCCTAACCTTTAAGTAACTACTTAAACATTTTATATGAAAAAGGCTTGCCCTCGCAAGCCTTTTATCTCACTTGCACCCTGCTATTACGCAACAACTGACGCAAGACGTGGCAAGTTAAAACCAACGACAACTTCTTCTGTCATATCTTCACGCTCAACTAAGGTTACAGGGACAGTTAATGCGCCACTTTTTGCATAAACTTCTGCCTGCTTTTCTGGTTGCTCATCAAGGTTCACGACACTATATGCGATGCCTTTTCCGTCAAGATATTTTTTTACCATTGCACAATATGCGCAGGTGTTAGTAGTAAAGACGGTGATTTTTTTAGACATGATAAGTGCTCCTTAATTTGCGTGTATTTTATATGTTTTAATCTTTTTAAAAGCTTATGCTTTATTACTATAGCTGGTGTAAGCTTAAGTATCAAGCCACTATATGTTGTGTTTTTGTCTTTTTTTCTTACTGGTCTGCTCGACGCGTACCAAGCACTTGAACTTCAAAAATAAGGTCTGAGTTTGGTGGAATAGTTTGGCCACTTCCTGCTTCACCATACCCTTGCGCTGAAGGTATCTCCAAGCGTCTCACGCCACCAACTTTCATACCAGGAATGCCCTCTGTCCAGCCAGCGATAACACCAGACAATGACAATTGGATTGGTTGACCAGTCTCATAGTTTCCGTCAAACTTGGTGCCATCTTTCGCAAGCGTACCATAATAAAGCACTGTCACACAGTCTCCTGCTTGAACTTCTTCCCCGTCTCCAACCGTAACATCAACCTTCTTAAGTTCGGTGACCGTTCCGTCCACTTTGGTAACCGAAGGTACTGCCTTTGGTGCAACGCTCGCTAGCTCATCAGAACCACAAGCGGTACTTGCTGAAGCATCTTGTTGTGGGTCTGTTGTCGATTGATTTTGATCTTTCTCGGTCACTAACACGTCGTCACGGTTAATTTCCCAAACGACATATGCTGTTGCCCCAATAGTTGATAATAGAAACAAAGCAGCTAGTAAAAAAGCTGCGACACGTTGGCCGCTGTTCGTTGCCATATAGTTGTACCCTCCACGCGCTCTTAATGTAATTTTCGCGTCTTGCATATAAGTATAGACGTTGGCCGAACACCATCAAACATATAATCGTTGTGTAATTGTCGGCAAGAGCACTGAGCGAGCAAAGCTATTTTCTTAAGCGTTTTTTAGACGAAAAAGCCGACGTAATCGCGCACGTAGCGCTTCCTCGATGAGGAAGAAATACGGAAAGATAAAGATAACCAGCAAAGTACTAGAGAGTAACCCAAAAATAAGAGTGTAAGCAATTCCTTCCCAGAAGGGATCATTCAGCGCAAGCGGTAACAGAGCTAATATACTCGTGATGCTGGTGGTGAGCAATGGGCGTAATCGTGCCCTTAGTGCTTGGGCGATGGCATCAGCTGGTGACGCACCGGTACTACGCGCTTGATTAGCATAGTCCGTTAGAAGAATCGCATTGTTAACACTAATCCCAATCAGCGCGAACACCCCAAGCATCACAAAGAAACTGAGGGGGTTGTTTGTCAATGAAAGCCCAGACGCTACTCCAAACAAAGCAAAAGGTAGAGCTGTCAGAATGAGCAATGATTGCAACACGCTCCTAAACAAAAGTGCCATCAACACCAGCATAGCTAAGAACAAAGGTCCTGCCGCCTTCCCCATCGATGCGAAAGACTCTTGATTTTCATCTTCTTGTCCAAAATCGAATTGTACCGCATCGCCTGCCAATCCATATCCTGCCACTTTATCTTCAGAAAATTCTTTTTTCACATCACTTTTAGCAAGTTCTACCAAGGTAGAGACATCTTTAGCGTCAAAGTCTCCACTTACTGTTAGTATCCGTTCTTCGTCTTCGCGCGTAATAGTCGATAGTGCAGAAACTGTGACATCTTTCAGAGAAGCAGTTGTCTTATCTACTCTAGTCAATGTGTGTGTATCGAGATAATTTTTAAGGTCAGTCGCTAGCTTTTGCGCACCTTCAACATTATCGCCAGTTTTTATCTGTACCGTAAAATTACCAGCAGGCGGCCCAACACCCGCAGCTTCAGCCTTGATGATCAGCCCGGGATACAAAGGCTCTAGCTTTGTCTGGAGCTGTTTTGCAATTTCAACCGAAGTTTGCTCCCTGTCGCGAATAGGAGTTAGCGTCAGTGAAGCGGTAAAATCTTCTTTGTCGGCGCCATTTTGTGACAAAAGTGTCATTTTTTTAAGATCGCTTCCAACATTATTTTTGACTTGTTCAAGAAGCTCGCTCGCAACATCCTCAGTAGTCTTAATCGATGCACTCTGTTTATCTCGTACCATGGCCTGCACATACAGCTCAGTGCCGTCCTTAGGCGACGGGAAAATATTAAACTCAACACTTCGCAATATAAGCATCCCAAGAAAGACAAAGACCCCTACAAAAAAGACGGCGTGTAGTTTCGTTGAGTAACTTCGCACTTTTGTTTTGGTTGACCACAAGACAGCACCGGCTAACTTATCGCCAAATCGGTGTTCGAGTCGAGACACCACAGTCTCTCGTCGTTGCATCTTATGTGAGCGTCGCGCATAAGAGACATACATAAAGAGCGGGATAAATACAAAAGAGACGACAAGGCTAACGAATAAACTAATAATAATAGTTACCGGTATAGCTCTAATAAACTCTCCAAGAATACCGCCGATAAACAACATCGGCGAAAAAGCAAGAATAGTGGTAAATGTTCCTGTCGCCGATGCTCGCACCACTTTCTTCAGAGATTGAGCTACGACAGAACGAAATTGTTTCCCTGTCGAGAGTCCAGCATCAATTGCCTCTACAACTATTGTCGTGTCGTCAACAATAAGTGCCAAACATAGTACGAGTGAGAAAAGAGTAATGGTATTGATGCTGTAGCCAATGAGATTCAGTACACCGATAGTGATAGCTACCGTAGTTGTCATCGAGAGTGCGGTCACCAGTGAAGCGCGCAAAGATATCAGGATAAGACTAACCAGTAAAACAGCAATCAAGCCTTCGAATAGATTCCGCTGTAGCCCAGAGACTTGTTCTCGAATTCCCTCTGCAAAATCTACTGCTATCTTACTTTGGGCTCCCGAGGCAACTGCTTCAGTGCTTGCAAGTGCCTCTTCTATCTGATCATAGAGCGCAAGCTGATCGGCACCCTGAACTCCGGCAATTCCCACGGCGACTGAAGGCAAGACAGCTCCGGTTTCTGCATCATAATAACGATCAAATCGTACTTGCCCAGAAGTTGTCTTTCCTGTCGTTGGGTCTATCACACTTTCAATGGACTTAAACACGTGCACTGTCTCAGCAAGTGCAACTTTTTGCTTAATAATCGGAGCAAGTTTCTCTGCTGCGTCGTCCAGCTCAGCAGTTGTCAGCGAGCTACTATGTACACTTACCAGGATATCATCGCCTTCTTTTGTAAGTTTGCCTGCGTTGACCTTCACGTAAGCAACTTGCGCATTGCTCGGCAAAGAATCCCCTAGACGTGTTTTTAGCTCATCTAGAGACTTCGCAACATCTGTTCCCCGTTCATAAGTAATTCTTATTTGTGCGCCTTTGTCGGTTGACGTTGTTGCAATATCTTTTACCGCCTTATCTTCTTTTGCACGCGTAATGATTGGAAGAGAAAAACTCTCATCAATTTCTGTTGCAGTTCTGTCAAAGCTCACTACCTGCACAACTCCTAGGGGCACTTCAACACTCGGAAAGCCTTCTTTCCGCATAAATGTGGTGTAGCTTAAAGCCCCAAACAAGACGAAGACAAGCCATATGATTAACGTCGTGCGCTTTTTATCATAGAAAAACAAACCAATTTTTTGCCATATGTTCATAGTATCTTTCTTGGTAGACATGAAAACCCCTCTTTTCACCTAGTGTATCACGCAAGTAAAGACCAACAACGCTCTATCAAGAAACGATGCCAAATTTTGCGAGTGCTTTTTGACGTTCTTCGCTTGATCGTGCTGTTTGTACAGCCAAGAGTCGTGCATAAATGCCGCTCCCTTTAGCGAGTTCCTTTGGGCTTCCTTGCTCGGACACTCTGCCACCTTTAAGAGCAATAATAGTGTCTACGTTCTGTATGGTACTAAGACGATGAGCGATAATAATAGTCGTGCGATGTTTCATGAGTCGTTCCAATGCTTCCTGGACCAACAGTTCAGATTTGCTATCAAGACTACTCGTTGCCTCATCCAGAATCAGTATCGGCGCATCTTTTAATAATGCCCGTGCAATCGCTATCCGCTGTTTCTGTCCACCAGAGAGCTTAAGCCCTCGCTCACCAATTTCTGTGTCGTAACCTTTTTCTAGTTTTTCAATAAATTCGTGCGCGTTTGCCGCTCGTGCCGCCTTTTGTACATCTTCATCACTAGCCGAAGGTCGCGCGTAAGCGATATTTTCGCGTATTGTTCCGCTAAATAAGCTTGCATCCTGAAAAACGACCCCGATGTTCTCGCGCAAACTTTCTTGGGTGACATCAAGAATAGAAGTATCATCAATGAGTATTGTTCCGCTTTCTGGCTCATAAAAACGAAGAAGCAAATTTGTTAGCGTTGTTTTGCCTTCACCACTCTCCCCAACTAAAGCGACTTTCGTATGAGGTTGTATCGTAAAGGTGACACCTTGTATCACACCCTTCCCCTTTTCGTAGCTAAAATGCACATTATCAAATCGTATCTCAGCCTTTTTAATTGCCAGTTTTTTGGCATTCTCTTTGTCTTTTATCTGTGGAGCGATGGACATAATTTCAAAATAGTCCTTACTGTCTGCTACTGCTTTTTGCGTCTGCTCAACAAGCCAACTTATCGTAAAAATAGGGATCCTGATATTCATCGCATACAAGATCAACGCCACCGCTTGACCCGGACTTAACACCCCATGTGCAGCCTGATAAAAAATAAATGCGTACACCGCATAAAAAATAAGGTTCAATACAACTCGTCGTTTTATATCCTGAACATGCCAATGTCTTGACTGTGGGCGGTTCGTCTTTTCAACTACCGTAAAGTGTCGGTCAAAAAAACCGAGTTCGCGTTTTTCCTGAATATAACTTTTCACTACCTTCACCTGGCTGATTGACTCAGCAAAACGCCCAGTTGCAATGTCAGTATGTTCGTTTTTCTTTTTTTGGTAGTCTTGCCATTTTCCGCTACTGCGAATCGTCAAGATAATAAAGATTGGGTATAGGACAAAAAGCATCAGCGCCACCTGCCAGCTATAAAGTGCAATTGCAACTAAGCTAAACAGTGTAGAAAAGATAAACTGCAAGAAATTATTCGTCATCGCTTGTATAAAGCCGGTAACCTGCGCGATAGAGCGATTGAGACGGTTGATAATCTTCCCTGTAAGTTCGGTATCAAAATAACTCTGTGGCAACTGCATAAGATGCTCATAGTAGCGAGCACTTAATATTTTTTGCAGCCTAACTTGAATCTGGTCTCCAACATAGCCATTAAAGTTTGAAAGGAGTGTCTGGCTAAAATCTAGCGCAAAGATGGCGGTCGCTATCCAGAGAACATAGCTCAAGTCTGTTGCAGTCCCTTTCCGGATTTCGTCAATTGCCCACCCAGAAAGTAGTGGCACAAGTATGCTTGAAGTGGAAAGTAACGTGGTGCATAGCCCTATGATGGCATAGCTTTTGCGCAAGTCCCAGCCAATACCTAAAATACGTATAATTTGCTTCATTATTCTAAGTATATAGTAGGCCGAGTACTAGATGAAACTAAGCTGATTGTTTTTTGAGTTGCTCAGCCATCGATAGCATATCGTTAGCAGCTCGCAAATTATATGCCTCTGTTGCGCTAGCACCTAGCTCAACTACAGTTGCAACACCTGCGATACCTAACAATGCTTTAGAGACCCCAGAGTGACCAAGTCTTTCAGCAATAATTCCTCCCAGTGCCGCCCCGAGAACAATAACTTCGAGTGGCTTTGAGAGTCTTCTGCTGTTTTCACCAACTTCTCGTTGATAGTTTGCCACCCTATGTAGTGTGTCAATTCTGTCTGATTCGTTGGGGCGACTAAGTGCATCGTCGACAACTTCAGCAACTCTTGTGTCTTTCATTGATTCAGTGAGTAGAAATGCTTTTGCCATAATAGCAACATTATACTATTATCTAGTTTTTTTGTCTAGCTGTTCCCACGGTAACTCTTTTTTCCCAAAATGACCATATGCCGTAGTGGCGCTATAAATTGGTTTTCTTAAATTCAACCCTTCAACAATCCCCTTCACACTTGTATCGAGAAGCCCAGCTATATACTTCTCAATCTCATCAAGAGGCGCAGTCTCGCTCCCGAACGTATCAAATGCTTGCATCAGTGGTTTAGCCTTCCCAATGACGTACGCAAGTGCAACCTCACACTTACTCGCGTAACCTTTGGCTACAACATTTTTTGCAAGGTAGCGTGCAGCGTACGCAGCAGAACGGTCTACTTTACTCGGATCTTTACCGCTAAACGCACCTCCTCCAACTCTGGCATATCCACCATAGCCGTCAACCACAATTTTCCTCCCTGTCAGGCCTGCGTCAGTGTCTGGTCCAGGTATATGCCATAAGCCAGTGCCGTTTACCACGACCTCGCTATCATCAATATCAAATCCGTACGCACTCAAGGCTTCGTCAACTACTTCTGTTTTTACGATCTGATGCACTTTCTCTGCTGGCGTCTCCTCGTCATGCGCCACTGCCATAACAACCTTCTCTATCTTCGTAGGCACGCCATTCTCATATCTCACGGTTACCTGACTTTTACCGTCAGGCCGTAAAAATGCAATTTCACCAGACTCGCGTTTTGCGTCGAGCGTCCTCGTAAGCGCATGTGCAAGCGTTATTGGCAGAGGCATAAGTTCCGGCGTTTCGTTGCATGCAAAACCAAACATCATCCCTTGGTCTCCAGCGCCGTCATTGTCTACTCCGATTGCTATCTCTGGTGACTGCTGATGAATATTGTCATCTATAGGTGACTCGTAAGAAAAGTTCCAAGCCGGGTTTGTATATCCTAGTCGTTTTACCGTGGCACGTACAATTGATTCAATATCAACCACAGCAGTTGTTTTAATCTCGCCGAACAACCCAATCTTATTAGCACCAACAATCGTTTCTAGGCCAACGCGCGCAAACGGATCCTGCTCAAGCAACGCGTCAAGCAGTGCATCACTAATAGCATCAGCTATCTTGTCTGGATGACCCGCGGCAACGCTCTCGCTGGTAAATAATTGATATGACATAAAAATATCCTTTCTTCTCTGGCTGTACTCAGGATAAGAAAGAATATTGAAGATACATTCAAAACTATTTTTCCTGAACAAAGTCAGGCTAGATGGAGCACCGTTCGTAAAAATTTACGTGGTTGCTGGCAAGATCGACGAGCTAGAACTCTACCTTGCACTCTTTATACTTTTAAATTGTTAAGTAATACAAGTATACCATAATGTTGACAGCACGAAAGCTAGTTACCTACTTTTTTGAAAGTGAAACAACTGCTTCATATGCTTTTTGTAGATCAGCTTGCACATTATCTAGATAAATCTCGTTTGCCTTCGAAGGATCTTTTACAAAAGTTTTTAGCGCGCTATTTTCTTTCACCCTTAAGCTTGTATAGGTATCTAGCGCTTGGATAGCCTCTTCTCTTGATTTAGGTTTGTCCTGCAAATTGTGCAAGCTTGTAATTATTGAGGCATTTTTTGCCCATAAGGTTTCTGTCTCCTCAAGCTCTTGCAGACGCGTTGTAGCAACTTGAGTATTTTTTTCATTTATTGCAGAAGCAGCCTCTTCATTCTTAGTATATTCATCTATAAGGCTGTTGTACTTCTCCGCATCGAAATTACCAGGAATGACAAGCTGTGAAATACTTGATAGACCAAAATCTTTCCGAAAATCTTTATCAGCAACATAAACCACGCCAATAACACTAGCTACCCATACCAAAGCAGAGAGAAGCATTGTCAGAAGGATCTTCCCGTTTCCATATACCTTTCCGCCATTTTTTACGTAACTGTCTGTGGTTTCTTTCCATAGGGAACCAATGCCAACAATAAGTGGAACGGTTACCAGCACTGCGATTCGAGTTGGTGCCATAAACACCAGGAGAAGAACAGTAGCTAAAGGCACGAATGAGAGGAATAGTTTTTTGGTGATTTCACTCTTCTCTTTTTCATCTGCCAAAGCAGAAAACACCTTATAATTCGCGTAGGACATATAGGCAAATGCCAACGGGCCACCCAGGAAAGCGGACCCGACAAGTGCTTGATGATTATAAATTGGTTCAGTAAGCGTAGTTTTCATTTTTTTACCTTTTTGTTTATGTGAATCTAAATTCATTATTAGGCAAAACAAACAATAAAGCAACTACACTCTCTATTACTGAAGAGTCTCGACGTATTCTGCCAGCCCATCATCTTTTATTTGTTCCATTCCAAGCTTAGTTTCTGCCCATGGTCTGCACCAAATCGGCCGAAAGCGTACCAGTTTTTCACCGTAATTTTATAGAATTTATGACCATCGGCCTCGTTCTCCGCCTCAGTAAGTGCATCGGTTTTCAAACCAAGCCTTTGTAATGCAACGAACGCTGGACTTTCTTCAGTGACATGCGCAAGTTGCTCTGCCGTACCTTCAAAATACACACCAACTACCGGTTCGCCAAGCTCAAACTGTTTTACAATATTACCCGACACATATGGATTCTGCGCAATTTCTTGGCTATGCCGTCTACTTGCTTTGGAACGAAAGTACAAATTCAGCTCTTCATCATAGGCAAAATGTACCTCACACACCCACGGATGATTATTTGAAACAGTAGCGAGTGACATGTGTACAGTTGCTCCAATATTATTTCTTATAATGTCTTCTACTTCCACATTCATCTCCTAGCTATTACGAATAAACTTATTATATTTTCTCTTTAACGAGGTCTCACTAAAAGCAAGAGTAGCCATAATTGTAACGACCAAAACGATGGCGAGCGCAAAAACCACACCATTTAACATTGGCGTAAACAGAAAAAGAATGAAAGCTAAACTGCCAAAAAAACGTTGTGTATTCTTGCGTAAGCCTCTCAATACTACAGGGGCATCTATAGCGGTCAGGGCTACGAGATTTTGAGTAGTCGGCTCAGTAACACTATCGCTCTTCCTCAGTCTTAATTGTTTCATTAGTTCATCTGCCTTGTGCAACATTTGATCTACTACCTTAGCCGGAAGCAACTTATACGAGTATATGTACAAAGTATTACCAGCAATTTCAATATCATATGCAGAAAATTCTTTCAATAAATATAACAGTGAATCAGGGCTTAGAATCGCAAGTGATTCAGACTGTGTACTTTCTGGGAAGTAAATTTCATAGAATATCCCAAAGTCACCTTCAGGCAGATACCGCTGTCCACGAGAATACTGACTCAGATTTCCCCCGGATTTAAGATCGCTGGCAAGACGGCTATTTATAATCACTTGTAGCCGTGTATCAGGTATGCTGATCGAGAGGATTGTGCGAGTGAAATTCGCTCTTGTCTTTCCTGCTCCCCCGGCTTCGGAGTGGTACATACATACAAATGGATTCTTTGACTCAGTCAGCGTGCCTTCAAATCCTGCTAAAACCCTTCCCTTGTTAAAGGACGATCGTTTAAGGCTGATGCTACAAACATCTTCTGGCAACAAATTGTAACCAGCATACAAACTGTATGTTTTTAGCGATTCTACGCTCACTGTATCATTCAAAAAATAACTGAACATAAGAAATTTCACTGCCACAAACATGGCGACAAACGATACTATGGCAACAACGACGACATATATTTCATTCATAGACTACCAGCCACCACCGCCACCTCCGCCACCTCCGCCACCGGAGAAGCCACCGCCACCCGAAAAGCCAGAACTTCCCGAGCTTGAAGGCGGGCTAAATGACATGCCTGTAGCTTTTGTAGTTTGACTCAAACTCTGGGCAAGCGCCACTGTTCCAAACGTATTCCAATTCCCTCCATACCAATCAGGCGGAGCGGTGTAGATGCCTTCAAAAGCTTTGGCCCATGTCTTTTCAACACCAAGCGCTACAGCAAAAGGTAATAGTTTCTCAAAAAACTTGATGTCATGAACCGGCTCGTCTCCATGCATTGCAAGGGGTGCGTCTACAGCATCTTGTGCCTTTATGCGGTCTTTTTCGGCAGTTTCTATATACAGCTTTAACCCTTCGTAATGTTCGACTATCGAATTACCGGCAAGGCTTCTTTTTGCCATGAGGGCGTTAAAGATGATCACCAAGACAACTGCCCCAAAACCTGTCAAGATTGTCATTCCTGACGTAATTGGTGAGACAAAAAACCCAATAACAAGTAAAAGAATAGAGATGATGAGTTGCTTCAAAAGCGCTGTTAAAGCTTTCTTTGGTGAGACTTCATAATAGCCGTGCTTTATCGCCCGTTCGTCTAACAATGCACCGAGTTCCTGCGTTGCTTTGTACAGTTTATTTGCCTTGTCTTCAAGCATAAATCCACTCCCCACAGGAATATCCGTAAAAAGTTTATCCATTAGCATGGCTTCGTCCTCTTGTAGCTCGCTACGCGAAGCCTTCATATGCACCAGTTCGTGTTTGGTCTTAAAGCGCTCCTTGTGTTCAACAATTTTTATATAGCCTCGTATAGCGAGGTCAATTATCCCAGCACTTATATGCTTTGTCGTAATCATATTAGTTGCCACATAGCTCGTCTCCATAACGCTAATATTCTTTGGTCTCTCATAATAAGGTACTGTTATTCCGCGTTTCTTATAATCTTTACCTATCTTTTTCCAGCGACGGTAGGCAGAATAGACAACCCCCGACTGAAGTAAGAACAGAGGACTGACAAAAATCCACTGCCAATACCGTTCGAGCCACGTTTTTGGCGTAAAATGGCCTTTCTCAAACGCCACCACAAAGGTTAATGTCTCTTGGGGGCTAAGTGAACGCGTCGTTTTAACACTGAAGCTCCTATCTCCTGTCGTCACTTCGCAAGCACTTTCTTTTGCCCCCTGAACCCCCGTATAACAAAGCACCGGCACGACCTTCAGAGCCACGTCGGCATCAAAACTCGCGCTAACACTTTTGGCAGACTGTTTCCATTGGTCGCCATTAACATCCCAATAGACTTCATCATGATCGTCAAAGAAACGAACCGCATTTTCAACAGTATAGGTAATACGATATGTGTGCATACCCGTTATCAGTAAAGACGGGTCTCCGATACGCAGTACAAGATTGTCGCTATCTTCGGTGGTCGTATAGGGCTCTGTACGACCATCACGTTGTACCTCTTGCACGACAGGATTTGTAGAGTCTTCACCATACTTGACGGGTATTGCCCGCAAGATACCGTGGTTTTGTCCGCTAAAGTTTACAGTGATAGTTTCCGTCGTAGTAAGCTTGCCTTGCTGGTCTTCATTCGTGAGTTTATAGCCTGCGTCAAATGATTCTATGACAAAATTATCAGTATCCTCTGCGCTCGCGTGGTGAGGCAACAGTCCAAAACTTACAGCAAGAATAATCCCTAAAAAAATTCTAGATAAGTGTCGCACCGAGTAGCTCCTTTGCTACTTTTGCAAGCTGGGCAAAGAGTATGCTTACCTCTTCGGTTTTAAGTGTCTTCTCGTAATGCGTCAGGCGGATCCGAAACGTTATGCGCTTCTTCGTAGCACCTTCGGATTGGTAGATATCAAGTGGTTCAATATCATAGTCGTAGCCACTTTCTGCCTTAGCCACCGCTAGCTCGGCGTGCAGAAGCTCTTCAATATGTTGCCATGTCACGGTTTCGTCAACTTCAAGCGTCATATCTTGTTCGGTACTAGGATAGACAGAAAGTGGCTTGTAACGTTTCTCAGAGATATGTGTCTGCAATAAATCTATGTCTAATTCAAAGCCGGCACAGAAATCGGGAAGCTTTAAGTGAGCTTTTGTTCTATGATTAAACTCACCAACAATCCCAAGGACTTGGTCTGCCACCATAATAACTGCCGACCTACCGAGCTGGAACGGCGCGCTTATCGGATAATCATTTGTATCTAGTGGCAAATATTTTGCCTGTCCGTTGGTCACATAGTCAACATATTGTTTTGCTTGGTAATATGGCGCCCCGTCGTAATTCTTTGCTGTTTTCTGGTCTGCAACGTGTACAAAAGCAAGTCTTCTCATCTGCTTCGGCAATTCTTCGTGCTCTTTGTTCTCGCCCTTAACGTGTGCCTTACCTATTTCAAACAGCGCGAATTCATTATTCTCACTTCCTGCTTGAGCTTTACTGTTCTGGCGGACTTTTGCAAGCAAACTAGGTAACAAGCTTGTGCGGTAGTACTGCAGATCCGGACTCAAAGCATTTCGCAAGTGGTAGGCGGATTCTTCTGGTTGAGTGCCGGTATTCTTAAGCAAATCGCCATGAACGAACGAATAAGTTAACAGTTCGTTTGCGCCTGCTTTTTGTAGTTTCTTAGCAAGTGAACGAGCAAAGTCAAAACGCGCATTGCGAGGTGCCGGCTTTGATGATCTGGCTGGGAGCGTCACCGGAAGTTTATCGTAGCCATATAGTCTCCCAATCTCTTCGACCACATCCTCTGGAATAGCGATATCCATTCGCCAATAAGGTGCCCAGTAAAAGAGCTCTGCCTCGTCTTTAGGGTATGCCGAAAATTCAACATTCTCGAGTAGGGCGCACACTTCTTCGATGGTAAGTTGCGTGCCAAGTCGTTCATTGATAAAAGAAATGCTGATAGGCTCAGGACCTTCCATTGGCCCACGCACCCCGTCATAGAGCCGAAATACAAGCTCACCTTTATGGTCTTCAGCAAGAGGAGCGTCGGTGACGTTACTTGCCTGCACTGCACCAGCATGGTCGTTCATAGCTTTCATAGCATAAGCGAGGACATGAGGGTTTTGTTTTGGAGATTGGCCTTTATTAAAGCGCGTCACTGCTTCGGTAAACAATCCATGACGCATACTTGTTCGTCGCACGGTATACATGTCAAAAGTTGCGCATTCAATAAGAATATTCTTGGTAGTTTCGTCAACTTCTGTCTCGGCGCCACCCATAACTCCAGCAAGGGCAACCACCTGCTTATCTGTTGAGATAACCATATCTTCTTCAGTCAGTATCACTTCTTTATTGCCTAAGAGCATAATTTTTTCACCTTTAGTAGCCATCCGAGGAAACACCCCGAGCTTCTCTGAACGTGATGCCAGCTTGTCAAGATCAAACGCATGTAGTGGTTGGGCGGTGAGGTGCATTACATAGTTTGTGACGTCCACTACGTTATTAATAGGCTTAATCCCAACGCGCTGTAAATATGCCTGTAGCCGAATAGGGCTTGGTTTTACCGTAACATTTTTCATCGCCACAGTCATGATGCGCGGAACTTTTGTTGGAATTTGGTTGTCGCTCATAAGACTCACTTCGTCAGCATCGTCAAAAGTTACCGTGCCCCCATACCACTCTGGGCTCGTAAATTTTTTACCAAAAATTCCGGCAACTTCACGAGCAATGCCTAAATTACCAAAACAATCAGGTCGATGGGTGAACATCTTATTCTCACAGTCAATAACGAAGTCATCCAGGCCGTAGAGAGGCGCAACAGGCTCACCCACTGCAGGTACCCGCCCAATCTCAGCCTCGTCGATTTCGAGAATACCATCATGGTCGTCATTTATAGCAAGCTCTTTTTTACTTGCTAACATGCCGTTGCTGACCTTGCCTCGAAGCTCTCGCGCTTCTAGGACAAATGGGTCAGTATCATAACTTGCTGGCACTGTCGCTCCTGGTGGTATCCAGGCAGCGAGTATTCCTGCTCGCACATTAGGCGCACCGCATACTACTTGGACAAGGCCATCTTCACCACGTTCCACATGTTGCATCATGCCACCATCATCGACTCGACACAGGCTCAACTTATCTGCATTAGGGTGCTTTATACATTCAACAACTCGAACGACAATAACGTCCTTATACTTCGGTGCATAGTCAGCGAAACTTTCAATCGCGCCAAGTTGCAAACCCATGCGCGTTACTAACTCGTCTTTAGGTAACGCCCTAAAGTCAATATCACTATAATAATCAGCTATATTACAACTAAACTTCATACGGTAACTCCATTTTTTTGTCGTGCCTGCACGTAGCGCCTGGCTGTTGGGGTAAACATTACTATATTAACCAAAAATATATAGAGTGAAAACCCAAACTCTTGAAAGCGCCAGTCTTTTACGGTCAAGAGCGCAATTAGTGCCCCTAGAATACCAATGCCAAACACCCAGCCATTCTCGGTCTCGGGATGAAAGTACAATTTTTCTATTGTCGGCAAAGCTGCAAATAGGTCAGCCAGAATTGCAAACAGTATTGCAATAGATCCTTCGCCCGTTATTTTCCATAAGATAATGCCAACGAGTGACAATGCTCCAAAAAAGTAGTCTCTTTTCTTTATTTTGAAAAGAGAATGTTTGTAGAGTAGCGCTGTTACGACAATAAGAAGTGGGCCGAACCCAGTGCTAAATGTATGAACCGAGCGCAAGCCAGCTCCTTCAACAATCTGTGCCGAAAAAGCCACCATAGGTGCAAGCGCCCATAATACCCACGTCACAATATTAGGTCTGACCTTTCCTCGTACAATGTCCCGGACATACGCCAGCGAGCCAACCATAGTCAGCAAGAACCCAACAAAAACAAAATTCTCATTAATCAATTTGAGCCTCGAGGATCTTCTTTTGAATCTCGTCTAGTTGTTCGTCGTCCATTTTAGGACCTTCTGCTGTCGTGAGAAATCCTTGATAGGTCTCATGGAATTCGGTGTGCTTGCTCCATACATCTGTTTGGCCTGCAAGTTCGCCGTGCAAAGGAATAAGCTTCACATGAACGTGCGCGACGCCCGTACCTTCTACCACCATGGCTACTCTAGGCGTGTCAAACGCCTTTTCTAGCTTTTTTGCTACTAACTTTGATGCACTCAGCAAGCCTAAATAGTCTTCATTGCTGAGAGAAAATAAGTAGTCCCCAACATTCTTTTTTGGTATGACCACGGTAAAACCTGGCGTGTTTGGAAAAGGTGTTAAAAACGCCATATAGTTCTCATCTTGCCAAACTACCCATGACGCCATTTCCCCGCTTACAATTTTGTCGAAGATCGTGCTCATTTATGCTTTCCTTTAGCTGTTGATTTATAGCCAATACATAAAATAAACACGAACATGCCGTCTATAAGTAAATTGCCAAGAGCCATCGGCCAATTTTTTGCAACAATGTTCCCGATGAAAAGTGTCGTGTTTAGAAGAACAGACACGACTAGTGCAATCCCTAAAATAATTCGCTCCATTAAAATTGCCTCAAAAACTTTAAGTTACCCGACTCAAAATGACGAATATCTTCTATCCGGTTCCTCATCATGACCATACGCTCAATACCATTTCCCCAAGCAAAACCCGTATAAACTTCTGGGTCTATCCCCGCTTCTCTTAAAACGTTGGGGTGAATCATCCCGCAGCCGAGCAGTTCAAGCCACTTTTGCTCTTCAGAATTATCCTTTTTTAAAACATCTGGTCGCTCAATCGCAAACTCAAAACTTGGCTCCGTAAACGGAAAGTAAAATGGCTGTAATTTTGTCTTTAATTCTTGGCCAAAATATTCATTCATAAAAGCTGACAGCGTCGCGATGAGATTTCCAGCTGTCACTCCACGCGACACATACACACCTTCAATCTGGTAGAACGTATGTTCATGAGTTGCATCAATATCCTCGTTACGGAAGACCCTATCCGGGACAATAACGGCAATTGGCTCGCCTTTTTCTAGGTTATCTCGATATTTCTTGAGCATTCTGTTCTGCATAGTGCTAGTGTGCGCTGGTGCAATAAACCCTTCGTCTGTCATGAAAGTGTCATAGTCATCACGGGCCGGATGGCCTTCAGGGAAGTTAAGGCTCGCAAACATGTGGTAGTCATCATCAATCTCGCGCGATTCTTCAACCACAAAGCCCATGCGCTGATAAATATCACAGATACGCTCAATCTCTGTTTTAAGAGGGTGCACACTACCCTGTGTGCTCGGTAAGAATCTTGGTCGTTTATCTGAAGCCGTGTTAACATCCCACGGTGCGGTCACATCTATAGCCGTCACGACATCAACAGTTTGGGATTGTTCATCAATCCATTCTTGCAGTTCTTGCTTTAGCCTGTTTACGGCTTGCCCATATTCAGCTCGCTTATCCGCCTCTATCTCTCGAATTCCATCAAAGAGCGCGCGCAACTGAACACTACGCATTATAGCTTTTTTATCCTCAAGCTTTTCGAACTCTTGGCGAAGCGCCTCACGCGCTGTATTAATTTCTTTCATTAGTCTAATTGTAACTCCTTGCTTGCTTTAGTTACAACAAATTCATTTTGCTTATGATTTTTAATATTATTAGTTTGCGCTACTCTAGAAAGATGCTTACATTACCCGACTCGCCAGACTGTTACCGCGAAATAGATTTAGGCGTAGATTTTAACTCGCTGTGTGCCTATTATAAAAACCTCTGTAGTGTTGAAGGAGGAAAGAGCATTTCAATCGATAAAGATGAGGAAATACAGGTGATGGTTGATGCGGTACAAAGGATAAGAAGCGCTTGGGAGAACTCACCTTCTGTCGACGAAAGGTTAAAGGCAAGCAACGGTGTCATCGTCAACGCATCACAATTCGTAATTCAATGCTACGGATGGCACCAAAATGCCAAAATGTATCCTGACAGAAAGCTATGGGGCATGCTTGAAGGGGTCAACATTGCGGGCCATACATTGAGCAATGGAATTTTAAACCAAGTGTGGTTCGGCGTATCGATGGGCTATCAGGCAAACATACTTTTACCCGCAGATGTAACTAAATTTTACGAGCTTATCTAATCTAGCTTAAGATATGTCGCCAATTTTTTACATATCCCATTGCAACAGCATAGGGGAGCGTTTCATTTTTGCTGACAGTTTGAAGTTCTTCAGACTGGAACTCAAGTCTGTCGTTTTCCACTAGCTTGATATACTGCCTATAGCCTACAAGCTGAGGCCAAAGCCGTTTTAGCTTTTCGGTAATTATCCACTCCCTTCCAAGTATTCTCCCGCGAAGATAATTTAAGATCATCGCTGCTATAAAAAATGGCAATAACAAAAATATACAAACAAAAAATCCCGTCATAAGCAAGGTCATAAGCAAGGTAAAGTCTGTGGTGCCATCCTGAATAGTAGCTATGATAAATAACGAAAAAAGTGGCAAATAAACGAGCACGAGTTGTAGCAAAACCGTTATCTTTAACGAACCAGCCAAAAAGTACTTCAAGAAAGAGCCTTTTACATATTGTCTTCTGTGCAAATCAGAATGAACTAGCTGTGTAAAAACAAGCTCTCTACTCGCAACTCCACCAAAATTTTTATCTTTATATGCAATAAATCTACTTAAAAGCGCACCTGCCGTCACACCATCTGGCTTGTCTGCTTCTTCTATTAATTTTTTCTCATAGGTCTTTAAGTTGTCACCAATCCGCGGACCCGCATAAATTCTCTTTTCTCCGTTCACTTTTTTTATGTGTAGAAACCCCTTTTGTATGAGATAAATTATGGTTGCTCCGACTTCTCGTTCGCGTAACTTTCCATCAAATAAATAGCCTACCTCGGCAGGGTTAAGACCAAGTGGGGGTTCGTACTCTGCAGTAATAACATTCTTTTTTAGACGCCTCCGGTAAAAGTACCATTTTCTAAATAGCGCCGACGGCAATATGATAAGCATCCCTATCAAGACAGCAATGATGAGCGGATAAAGCCCAACTTCTGCACCCTCAAGTGTTATTGACACTGCAGTAATTGCAAGTGCTGAAACCATAAGTTCATAGTAGCATAACTGCTCGCTTAAAGATAAGTAAGCTTACACACCATTTGCAAACTGTCCAAAATCAATCGCGCCTGAGGCTCTCACCGCTGTTAGTGCCTCTGCAAGAGTGGTGAGCATTTTTAAGGAATACACTGCACGATTCTTAAGCGGATAGTCCGGGGCACTTTCATTAACATCTGGGCTGTTAAATGCTTGCTCAACCCCTGAGACAACAAGATTCTCAGGGCTAATAATATAGTGTCTGTTTTTCCCGCCCATTAGTTTCATCTGATCGATAGGGTGTGTCCCTCCTCGGCCCGCACTTACCCCAACCAACATTACTGGCTTATATGCCATCTGCTTCTCAACATAGTGGAGCATGTTTATCAGCCCATGACTCATCATGCCGTTCCATTCAGGGCTCACAAAGACGTAGCCGTCTGCTTGGGCAAGTTGCCTGTGTAGTTCTGCCAGGTTTTCCGCTGGAGTTTCACCATCATCAAAGAGCGGTAGCTTGAATGAGTGTAAATCGAGCACCGATGACTCTACCCGCATATCGTTCAGGTGCTGTGCGAGCCAATTTGCTATCTTTAGGCTCTGAGACTGTGCGCGCATGCTCGCTGAAATTACAAGAATATTCATAGCTACAGCGTAGCATATCTCTTAAGACCACGGACCAAAAAGATGCAAACAACAGCATACACAAGTGCTGAACCAAGCAAGGCGTATGAAAAGGACATTCCAGCAAGCCAGTTCACCATAAGCACCAAAGGTATATAGAAAAGACGCCGTAATAATGACGAAACAGAAATAACCGTCGCTTGAATATCATCTGGTGCTGAAGCTTGTATCATTGGGCTAGAGACCGCCATAAACCATCCGCGCGACAGCGAGAATAGAAGCACAAATGCAATAGTGAAAACGCTTAGATGAGCACCTAAGATGACATAAGCACCTATTGAGGCAACCATAGGAATGGCAACCTTCTTCGCATCACTAAGTTTGTCTGCGTAACGATGCGCCAGCAAAGACCCACCACTTACAAAAAGAAGCGTACAGCCCCAGACAAATCCCAAGCTACTAAGAGGAAAATTAACCGCTAAAAGCATAGGAGTAAAGATCCATATCACCGTGTGCGTCACATTTGCCCCGACCGCTGCCGCTATAATTCGCCACTTGAGGCCTTCGTGCCCGTGTAGTGAGTACTTAGTTATATCAACCATATCTCGTAGTGGATGCTTCTCGGTTTTTCGTCGTTCGCCTATTTCTTCAACAAAAAGAGAGATAAGTGCTCCAATCACAAAGATACACCCACTTACCACAAACGTCGCACGAATATTGCGGGTGGCAATAATTCCACCCAAAACAAACGCAGTAATCTCAAAGAGAGGCCGAAGCGTGCCCAGCCGCGCACTAATCTTTCCATAATCTTTTCCTAACTTTTTTGCGTACGAACGCAACAAGCCTACGTCCGCACCGTTCGTAAATGCCATTCCAGCTCCAATCAATATTTCAGCCACGATAACACCTAAAAGTGAATGTACCGTCGCATAGTAAAACAACCCTGAAGCAACCAGTAAATCACCAAAGCAGTTGCTTAACTTTCTGCTAAACCTGTCAGCGAGCCAGCCAGACGGAACATCAAACAACATCGCAACAGCCATGAATATTGCTTGCGATACACCAACTGCAACTTGGCTCAAGCCCACACTGTTCAAAAACACTGTAAACACTGGTACGGTAAACATCATCACCGTCAACAAAGACTCTAGTTGCAAGAGCTTATAGCTTGTTTCAATTTTTCTTTCCACAGACATAATCTTTCCTATTCGACGATGAAGCCGTCTTTCTGACGTTTCCATAAATCAGCATACATACCGTATTTTATTTTCAACAACTCGTCGTGAGTTCCTTGTTCCGCTATTATGCCTTTTTCGAGCACGAATATTTTGTCAAGATGCTTGAGCGTTGATAAGCGATGGGCAATCACTATTGCCGTCCTCCCCTTCATAAGCTCGTGCAACGCTCTCTGGATAGCCTGTTCACTAACGCTGTCGAGTGCACTCGTAGCTTCGTCTAATAAGAGAAGCGGCGCATCTTTTAAAATTGCGCGGGCGATAGCAATTCGTTGTCGCTGCCCGCCAGACAGTTTAACGCCTCTTTCACCGACCAACGTATCAAGCCCATTCGGCAGTTTTGCGACAAAGTCCCACGCCTCTGCTTTTTTCAGAGCAGTAATAATTTCTTCTTCTTTTGCAGTTGGCTTTGCATAAGCTATATTGTCCCTAATAGTTCGGTTAAACAGGCTTGTATCTTGCGGAACATAGCCAATTAACGAACGGATGTATGCAGGGCTACTCGAACTCATATCTTCACCATTTACATAGATAACTCCTTTACTTGGCTCGTAAAATCCAAGTAGTAGCCCTACGAGAGTAGATTTTCCTGCACCACTGTGGCCAACAACTCCTACTTTTGCTCCACGTGCAATTGCAAGGGAAATATCTGAAAGAACAATTTCTTGCTTCTGCTCCTCGTACGAAAAAGAAAGATTCTTTATTTCAATTTCAGCGCTCTTAGGCGTTCGCACCTCTTTTTCAGGAGAAATAGGATGACGCTCGTTCTCATCTCTCAGTAATCCACTGAGTGCATTATTTACCGTTCCAGCTTGATTGTAATATTGGTCAAGTTGCCATGACAGCTCCCACAAACTACTGCTTGCGTCGTTAAAGTAAGCGATGAAAAGCACGATATCTCCAACCGTGACTTCGCCCTTGCTAAACAGATACAAAATTATAGACATTGCCACACCAGTTACAACAACAACGCTGTTACCCTTTACCATATTGGTAATGTAGTGGTACCCCCATTCTTTATGCCAATATTTTAGAATATTGTGTTGCTGTTGCTTCAACCCTTCAATCTCTGCATGTTGTGCATTAAAGACTCGCACACTCACATTGTTGGACATGCTATCAACAACGCGCCCTGCAGTTTTGCTTTCTGCATCACTTTTTTGTTGCACATACTCACTGAAAGTCTTACCTCTCTTTACGGTGAAAGCAAAGAGTGCTACAAGCCACACAAAAAACAAAAGTGCCAACATCCAATGAGCAAATAACAGAAACATACCCGCTAAAATCAACCCAATAGCGCGAGGCCAAACGCTCCAAATTGTCGTATTGACGAATATATCCATTGTTCCGGTAGTCTGATTAATCCAGTGTCCAATACGTCCGCTACTACTATTTACATAAAATGAATGCGGTTTTTTCATTGTTTCTTCAAATAACGCAGTGCGAACGCTTTCAATCATTTTTGGCTTGAAAGCTTTCACTAAATACTCGGCGACCCTCCAGAAAAACTCATCTGAAAACCGTGCGAGTATAAATAGACTAACTAGCAACCATGCATGAGTAGTGACCTCACCTTCTTCTGATAGGGTGTTAATTAGATTTCTTATGATATATGGCGCCACAGTCCAACTTAGGATACCGAGAAGAGAAAGCCCAAAGAACGCTAAAACCCTCCCACGAAATGGTCTAATCATCATGAATACCAGACCGCGAAAAGTCCCAGGAACATATTCGTGAGCAACGAGCTCATATTTTTTATCTTTTTTCATAAACTACCTTTAAATTATCTTTTAAAATGCTTTGGAATTAAAGCTGTGTGGAAGAGAGTGCAGTAGTTTTCATAATTACAACAATATAACACCTATAAATTTAAAATACAAGCGATCGATGGCTAAAATTAGTGCGCAGGTTTTTTGCCACGAGCCGTGCCCCCTTAAAATGTCAGTTATCGTAACGTATACTAACGGTCATGGGAACATTTAGTTTTGATATAGAATCAACTTACGACATTGGCGAAATGAACAACGTGTATGACCAGGTCCAACGCGAACTAGGGTCACGTTTTGATCTAAAAGGCACGCATACAGCTCTTGAGTGGCTTGATGACAAAAAAGGGCTTAAACTCTACGGCGACAACCAATACCATCTTGATGCAATTATGGATATGCTTCGTAAAAAAGCCGGCACACGTGGCGTTAGCCAAAAAACTTTTGACACGAGTAAAGAACCCGAAACCACAAACTTACGTAAGATTTGGCAAATACCTCTTAAGAACGGCTTAACTCAAGACGATGCTAAGAAAATTACGAAACTGTTGCGTGATAAACTGCCAAAAGTAAAAGCACAGATACAAGGCGACAGTGTCAGAGTTATGAGCGGTAAAAAAGATGAACTACAAGAAGCGATGAAGGCAGTCAAAGAAGCCGACTTCAACTTTCCGGTTCTCTTTACTAATTTCCGTTAGTGCCGCCGTTCGCTCTCGACAGTAATTCTCCCAAGGAAGTCTCTCACCATAGCAACAAAAGTGTCAACTTCACCAACATTTGTTGGTCGAGACACTTCTATCAATGTGGCGTAACTCTGTGCGTGGCCCATAACAAATCGCATCCGTTCTGAATGCGTGCGTAGTTCGACTTGCGATGGGTGTCTAAAGTTATCTACACTTCCAGGTGTTTTTGGGTATTTAGCTGCAGCTGTTGCCACAAACGGAGCAAGCTCCCTAACCAGACCGTTCAACTCAAACCGTCGCACGTCAGCCCAAGAAGAAGGTTTTATGTTCATGATAAATGCAACGCTCGCTTCCAGACAGGTACGACCCATTAAATCTGCAGTATTTTGCGTTCCTTCAAACTTCGGTGTCACATAAAGTTCTTTTAAACCAAGTGCTTGTGCGCGTAGTCTTTCGTATTCGTCTTGTTGCGGAGTTTCACCTGGAAGTATAATTGTTCCAAAATGGAAAGCCTCGAGTTCTGTGCGTGAACGATCCGTCACGTCAAGCATCGCTCCTACAACAGTAAGTCTATCAGCTGACATATATTTTTTTTATATCACACTATTGGTTTTTAAGCAATACCTTCTTGCTCTTTAGCAGTGAAGTATTCCTCTGCAATCAAAGCTGCTGTCCGCCCAAAACTTCTGCCAGCTTTTTTCCCTTCCCAAAATGCAGTCACGCCAACCGAGGCAATAGCCCCGAGTTTTTTACGCCACAGCACTTCATCTCCGCTTGCAACACCACCAGCACTTATGATGTCCAATCTATTATAAGTATTTCTCCAATATACTTGTGCAAGTTCATTTCTAGCAGACTCAGCGACATAAATTCCACTCATTCCACCAATATGCGAATGTTTTGCCTCTCCGTCTGCGGTTTGAGTAACAATATCAAGTGCATGCGAACCATCTTCTCTTAGCAAATCTACACCCATCACTGTATTGCTGATAGCAAGTGCTGAGACTCGTGCGTTCGCTCGCTCATCAAGATAGAACAACATGGCAATAAGCTCATTTTGATATGACCTCGGTAAATCAGGTGACAAAAATGGGGGCCATTTTTCGCTTAAGTAAAAGTCGGCACCCACTTCTCTAAAAATAGCTTCTCGAGTTCTCAAAACTGTCTCTGCATCGTAGCCGAGTACAGGGTCCCGGCTAACTCCATCATCTGCTACTTTATTTGGGCAACTGTAGTTTACTTCAACCTTACGTACGCCAGCTTCCAAAACCTTTGAGACAAGATACGGCAGAACTTCTTCAGGATCATCACCATGTGCAGGAGATACGCTAACTATGAACTCTTTTCCTTCATCATCAGCCATCTGCTGACCAACCTTCATGACTGGAGTCGCTTCGACAATCCCCAAGTTTGGTAGCCCCATGGCGTTGACTGTCTTACCCGTAGTAGGATCGTGGTAATAGGTCTGTCCCTGGTTGCCTTCTCGTCTCTCAGCAGTAAGTGAGCCATAGTAAAATATTCCCGCTGGTGAGCGAGCTATGTCGCGAAAATGTCCCGCTATCTCTTCTCGATTTAACCCATTTATTGTCCCAGGGCCCGGACCATATGGTACAAACTCGGGGTTTATTTCTAGTAGTTGCTTTGACATTATTATTTTCTCCTCATATCGAGCGCATGCGACATATCATGCTTTATATTCTCTTCTAATACACCATGGTCCCTACTTAATCGCGACGTCCCCGAAGCAGCATGTAGCAACACGCCTGCCAAGTGCGAGCTTCTCCCAGCACGCTCAAGGGCAAGAAACAGATTTTCACCATATCGAGCGCGCGCCGTCTTTTCGACTTCTTCGACACTAGTTGGTGAGCGGTTAAGGTCAAACACGACACTCGTACGGCCTGTGTCAGGAATGTTAAAGCGAGCTCGAGGCGCTACCACCGTTTTCTGATAGACGTCTTCGAGTGTCATCCAGCCTTCTTCCACCGCTCCAAAAAGTAAGTGCATGTAAGGAGTATGATTCGTTACACCAAATGCCGGGTTCTCTGCTTTCTTTTCGCTCTCCTGATGAGGGGCACAGTCACTCGCGATCATATCAACCGACTCTAAGTGAGCTCGAATAAACAGCATATCTTCTCGCCGTTTAATACTTGGTT
This sequence comes from uncultured Candidatus Saccharibacteria bacterium, assembly GCA_964536485.1. Lineage (GTDB taxonomy): Bacteria > Patescibacteriota > Saccharimonadia > Saccharimonadales > SZUA-47 > JAGQMY01. Next base: position 20,150 of record CAZHXX010000002.1, on the reverse strand, counting down.
TCATGCAGCCATATCCACCAAGCGGTTCAACTTCCTCATCAAAAGTAAACAGGTGATGTGGCGTCACCTCACAAGTCACATTTTGCTCACGTTGCTTTGCTTCTATCACCGCTTCGAGTTCAACTTGCGACGATACGTGTGCAATATGCACAGGAATCTTACGACCAACCTCAGTCGTTGCAAGTTCGCGCAATATATCCGCTACACCCTCACCCTCAACATGGAGAATTACCGGCTTATTAGGATGATATTCATGCCAAATATGTTTCATTTCCGGGATAAGTTCCTTTGGGATATTCTGACCGCCCGTTGATATGTCGGCAAAAATCTTTAATGCAGAAGCCAAATCACCACCTCCTGAGAAATTTTGCCTTAGTCTTGCTCTGTCAAAATCGGTTCCATCTTCACTCAATATATCTTTTGAAACTCCAAAATGCAGTGTCGCCTCCACCGCAGAATAGGTTTCAAGTTGATGTGCAACTATAGTCGCTCTGTCAGGAGTAGATATGGGGAACTGTTTAAGTGCAACAACGTCGGGGTCTTCTGCAGTGCGAACATACAGGAACTCATTTGACATTGCTCCCATATACGTCAAACCAGATCGAAGCATAGTTTCTGTATAGACTTCTAGCCCAGCCTTACCAACAGGAACCGTTAGCCCATCCTGTCGCGTATACATATTGAGCGGGGCAAAAACCCTTGGATGACAATGTACGTCCGCAGGACCTGGCGAAAAACTAACTATTCCATTATGATTTTCCATACCCATAGCAACTCTCCTTTTCTAATAGTTTACTTGTTTCGTTAACTATTGGAAATAGGTTTTTGTCTTGAGTGAGCATAACCGCTATACTACTACCTATGGAAGAGGCTCTCCCGACAAATGACCAAGTTCTTGAAGCTTGTAAGGAAATACTGCTTAAAAACCAGCGTGGTGATTACACGATGCCGGTCGAAAACCTTTATCCTCATCAATGGCTATGGGATAGTTGCTTTATTGCTATAGGACTTGCTGAGTATGATCTACCCAGAGCCCAAAACGAACTGCGAAGCTTGCTACGTGGGCAATGGAGTAACGGCATGCTCCCGAACATTATTTTTGCAGAAGGCGACACCCATAAGCGCGACAGAAACATTTGGCAGTCGTGGCGCAATGCTTTTGCTCCAGATCATGTCTCTACCACGGGTATCACACAGCCCCCAATGTTCGCAGAAGCCATCGTTCGGATCGGACAAAAGCTCAAACGTGTCGAAAAAAGAAGCTGGTATCAAGATATGTACCCCGCACTTTTGGCCTATCATAAGTGGCTCTACGCGGAGAGAGATCCTCACAATGAAGGACTGGTTTTACTTATACACCCGTGGGAAAGCGGGCTAGACAATTCACCCCCCTGGATAGACCAACTCCACATGCATAGCAAACCTACTTGGATAAGAGTTATCGAGAAACTAAAGCTCGACAAAACTGCGGTGCTCTTCCGTAGAGATACGCAACACGTCCCGCCTGGACAACGGGTTAATAACATCGACGCTCTTTTATATTTTTCCATCATCCAACGCCTCAAGCGCAAAAACTGGGATATAGAAAAAATACTGTCGCGGTCACACTTTAGCGTCCAGGACCTGACCTTTAACTGTATTTTAATTCGCGCCAATCAGCACTTGCGAGAGATAGCAAAAACAATTGGTCATGAGCTCCCTGAGGACCTAGTTTTGAGCATGGAAAAAACAGAAGTCGCACTAGAGAATTTGTGGGATGGGTTCTACAAACAGTACTATTCGCGGACATTTATTACCCACAAACTAGTTAAGGAGCCTTCGCTTGCAACGCTTATGCCACTGTACGCAGGGACCATCGACAAAGAGCGTGCAAACGATCTCGTAAAACTACTCAACTCTCCGAAGCAATTTGGCACACGCTATCCTATCCCCAGCGTGCCGATTAACAGTAGCTGGTATAAAGAACTTGGCTACTGGCAGGGCCCCACATGGATAAATACAAACTGGCTCATTGCCGACGGGCTTGAACGCTACGGCTTTATTGATGAAGCACATCACATTCGCGAGGCATCTATAGAGTTAGTAACAAAGCGTGGACCGCATGAATATTTCTCTGCAAAATCCGGTGAGCCCGGAGGAGCAACAAATTTCTCGTGGTCCGCAGCTTTAACCATAGAGATGCTACAAAAAAGTAACCTAAAAGGAGTTTAAATGTCATTATTATTTAGTTTCTTCGCCCTACTATTTGGTTTTTTACCAGGGCTTGTGCTTGCCAACTTTCAAGGAGCTCAGTCTAAAGCAGACGACGTGGTAAGCAAGAATGATATTAATGCGATGTATCAGAAGTTAGAGGAACACTACAACGAGAACGGAGAATACCCAACCGTAAAAGAGTTAGCAGAAGAATATGACCAGCAACTTCCCGGCATAGATACAGAAGCCCTCATTGATGCCGGCGATAAGTTCATCAATGAAGATGGTGGTGATTACAGCTATTCACCAACAAACTGCAGTGCCGTAGGATGCGAACACTACACCATATCCGCCTTACTCCAAGACGGTACAACGTATTCTAAGCAATCGCTAAACTAGTCAGTGAAATGAACTGGGCTGTTGCAACAATTCTGATGATGTTTGTCTCTGTGTGCATGTACTCATTAGTGCGTGCAACAAAGAAATACTCCGTGCCTCCAATTATCAACACCTTTGCAATGATAAGCTTGCCGGTGCCACTCTACGCACTTGCAGTGATAGCTGGGCATATCCACTACAGCCCAAGCCTGCAAGAAATTATAGTCATGGTGCTTCAGGGGCTCGTCCTTATTTATTTTGGTAATTTATATGCCTTGCGTGGGATAGAGTCTGCGCCCAATCCTGGCTATAGCGTGCTTATTTCCAAGATGTATGTCGTGTTTACTGCACCCGCATCACTGCTCTTATTTAATTCCACCCTCTCCCAGCAATCTATCGTTGGCATAGCGCTCATCATAGGCTTTAGCTACCTCGTAATGGTAGAGAAGAAATCTGTGCGTAAGACCTCTTCGAGTACATGGGTCTCGTCAACACTCATAGCCTTTTTCTGTTTTGGAGGCATAGCTTTGTCATCAAAATATTTATTGCAAAGCGGTGTACCGATTCTTATTCGACTGCTCTTCCCTGGTATTTTAGCGAGCATACTGTATCTCCCGGAAGCAAACAAGGGATTCAGAAAAATAAAGTGGGCTAATCAAGCCATTTTGTTATTGATCGGAATTTGCTTCTGCTCCATCGCATTTAACTATTTGATGCAGTACGCCTTCGCCCATAGCCCAAATGTTGGCCTCGTGAATGCGGCGAATGCAGGCTCGACTGCGCTACTGGCGATAACAAGCGCTCTTATTTTTCATGATCACTTGAGTAAACGCAAGCTCCTAGGTATCGCGGGTGTTTTGTGCGGAGTGGGACTTCTGTTCCTGTAAATTACTCGTCGATTTTTGGTCGTTCTACTTCTTCTAGTGCTAAAACGGCGTCTCCGCCACCAATTTTAACAATATCTTTATCGATTTTGCCCAGCTCTTTGCTTGCGCTATTGAAATGGCCAACGGTTGCGCTCAGAGAGCTTCCTACCTTCCCAAAATAAGAGTTATAGGCGAGCAAATGTTTCTGAAGTTGCTCAATATTCTTTTTAATTACCTCAGTGTCTTTCTGAATTTCTAGACTCTTTAAGCCCTGTACGATAACCTGCATCATAGCCGACAGCGTACTTGGGCCAACAATAACAACACGCTTTTCAACAGCCGCATATTGCATTAAGTCTCTCCCCGACACACCTGATGCTCCTACTTTGTTTGCCAGTAAATCATAGTAAATAGCTTCAGACGGGATAAACATCAAAGCCTGGTCCAGCGTTCCTTTCTTTGGCTGAATGTATTTTGCCGTCTCGTCTATTCGTCGTTTAAGGTCTTCTTTAAACGCCTTTTCATAGATAGCTCTTTCACCGTCTTTGGCTTCAACTAGCCGATTGTAATTCTCTAGGCTAAACTTACTATCTATTGGCAACACTTTACCATCGAGATGAATAACAGCGTCAACAACAAAGCCTTCCGCAAGCTTATATTGCAGGCTATACGAACTTGGTGGAAGTAGGTTCTGAAGTATCTGCTCAAGATAAAACTCACCAAGCACCCCACGCTGTTTAGGGTTTTGCAGAACATTTTGCAATTGACGCAACTCATCGGCAACAGTAACGACTCTTTTGTTAGTCTCATCAAGTTTTGTTAAGTGGGCCGTCACATCTTGAACAAGCTTTGAACTCGCAGCTAATTGCTCTGTCATGCTTGCCTGAGACTTATCTAATTTTTGGTCAATCTGTATGCGTAAGCTTTCTTGCAAACGTAACACCGTATCTGAAAGATGATTGAGATTTTGTTGCAGAAGCTTCGTCGCTCCTTCGTCCTTAGTACGTTGATTTCTTAGCAGGATAAACAGCAACGCTCCTACATTCACGAGCACAACAACGATAAGCACTAGTTCCATAGGCTCTATTGTAGCTTATTCGTGTACACTATGCTCTTCATCTACGTGGTGTGTTTGTTCATGGCTCTCCTCGCTGTGAACAGAGTTGTGGTCTTCGTCATGTCCCGCATCTATATAACTGTGCGCAATAGGCGAAGCTATCATGACAAATAACGCCCCAATAACAAGAAGCCAGGGACGTATATCTTTTTCGCCCTTCTTTAATGTTTCGTGTATCTCAGGAATAATGTCGCTCGACGCAATGTAAATAAAAAAGCCAGCGGTAATAGCAAGAAGCTGTGAAACGGGGAAGTTATGGTCCCCGCCTAAGATATAGGTAAACATAGCTGTGACGGTCGTGGCCAGCGCACTCAACACATTCACCACCACTACCCTCTTTTTATGCATACCATTTTTTAACAAAAGGCCGAAGTCTCCTATTTCCTGAGGTATCTCATGCACGGCAACGGCCATAGCAGCAACTATCCCAGTAGAGGGGCTGATGAGAAACGCTGCACCGATGGCAATACCATCAAGAGCGTTGTGCAGGGTGTCGCCCACAATAACGAGAGCATTATTTGCCTTTTCTTTTCCGTGTTCGTGATGATGGTGGAAAAAGCGCAAAAATCTTTCCAGCATGAAGAAAGCAAGCATCCCAAATAGTGCCCATATGAGGATATCTCTCGGTTCTTTTGTGGTTTCATGCAACGATTCTGGTAATAGGTCTGTGAACGCTGCCGCCAACAAAACACCGGCAGCAAACGGCGTAGCATACTTTGCCAACCCATCAGCAGTCCGACGATTATTTATTAAAAGTATTGCTGCAAAGAGCGAAAACACCCCACCAAGTAACGAAAATAGTAACACTTGCATAATTATTCCTTATTGTATCATTAATTTTTTTTACAGTCGCAAGCTCTTCCTCTTTCAGATGAACACCCTTTGTTGTGCTCGACATCAAGATCATTACTCTCCACTTTGGAGTGATCGTGACCGATATGGTCGTCTTTTCCTATGCTTGCATACTCATTTCCTATAGCAGCCCTTATCTCATGATTCTCGCCACACATCTTGTGGATCTCAAACTCAATTGCCATTGCCTGCTTCATCAACCCCTGAAAGGTTGCTGAAGACTGAACAGCACGTGCACGCTGTAGAAATCGCTCTGCTGCTTTATCAATCTTAACCTTATCTTCATCATACATTTTTATTACAGTAGCAAACATATCTAAACAGTCCTGTTCAGTCATGCGCATATCTTCTGTCAATACGTAATCGTCCGGGATATCGAACGGATTAACATAAAAGATTTCTTGATCATTTTTTAAACAAATTGCTTCTGTGCTATGAAGTACTTCGGTATCCTTACTGTCGCTCACCTCTATCGGCATGTTACTTCTCTACTCGCACGGCTGTTATATAATTTCCTACCTCGTCGAGCCCTTTTTCACCCAGGCGCTCGATTACGTTCCCTAGCAAAACTTGAGCAGCCTGAGGGTGTGCAGCGACCACAGGCTTAACACCATCTGTCATCTTTTCGTGCCACTTGGCGATGAAACGTGCCCCTTGTGGCATCATAGACACATTAATTTCTTTGACTCTAGGAAGTGGAGTACTTGTTCCTGTCAAATTTGCTCGGCTAAAATCAGTAGCAACACTTCCGTCGAGTATTCCATGCGCCCCCGAATGACCCTCCAAGTGCACAGTGCTTCTACGGTCATCGAGACTCGTCGCCAGTGCCGCAACAGCAAAATGCCCGCCTTCGAATTGAGATTTTACTTCATGGCTTCCGAAGCCGGCAGCTTCCTTGGTGGTTGTTTCAAATGATAGTGCAAGCAACTGACCTTCATCTAAACCATTTACTGGGTCGTAAGGTTGGTCGAAACTTGCTATCCGAATAAATCCGGTTCGACCCTTTGGATCCGGCATTATGACAGCAGGCATAAATCCTCTTTGTCTATCTTCTATTAGTAGCACCCGGCCGTGAATCCAGGTCGATTGATCAAGGTCCCTATAGGGTACCGTTACGGTGTAGTAGCCTTCTGTTGCTGTTTCTTCAGTAAAAGCTCCTAAAGCATCCCCTGCCGCCATATAGCTTGGAACCGCTATATTTAGTTGAAGTTCACCGTCTGTCAACGCAACACCCTTACTAAACGCGCTCAGACCACCGTCTATTACCTTGTTGGTATCTATGTTGTTCATACTGTTAGCCTACCTATTGATTTATTTTATTGCAACTTTGTTGCATTTTACGTATAATTTGCAACATGTCATCAAAACTTTTTCAGGAGTATTTAAAGTCAAAAAATGTAAGCGTTACGTCACCACGGCTAAAGATTTTTGAGGCGCTATCGACTATTCACGAGCCAGTAAGCATGAATCAGCTCATCAAATTATCTGCGCCACTTGATCGCGTAACGGTGTATCGAGTCGTCGAACTCTTCGAAAAGATTTCCGTTATTCACAGAATACAAATAGGTTGGAAATATAAGCTTGAATTAAGCGATATATTCCATCAACACCATCACCATATTACATGTAGTCAGTGCGGTAAAATTGTTAGTATCGAAGAGCCCAAAGGGCTTGAAGAAACGCTCAAAACACTCGGAGCTTTAAAAGGATTTATCATAGAGAGTCATATGCTTGAGCTAATCGGGACATGCAAAAACTGCCAGTCCTAAGGACGTTCTATACTATATAATCTTGTACTATGAGCCACTGGATAAAAAAACAGTTTCCCTACATTCTTATTGTAGTATTCGCGCTTGCGGTAACCCTTCTTAGGCCAGATGTACTTTTTCTCCCTGAGAAATTGCAAGACACAATAACGCTATCCCTCGGTGTATTGTACGAGGCTTTTCCTTTCGTCGTCCTCGGGATAGTTTTCTCGATAACAATCCAGCTCTTCATCCCAGACGATACGCTAGAACGATTTAGCCCAAAGAATAATGCCTTACGACGCTTAACAGTAAGCTTGAGCGGGAGCCTTCTTCCTGTATGTGAATGTGGAAACGTTCCATTAGCACGCGGACTCTTAATAAGAGGCTTTTCCCCGTCAGAAGCACTTACTTTTATATTGGCAGCCCCTATCATAAACCCTGTTACGGCACTGACAACCTGGCATGCATTTCCGTCAAATCCTGAGATACTAGCATGGAGACTTTCGGGGGCGTTTTTAATTGCAAACGCTATCGGCTGGATTTTTTCAAAGACTAAACCACAAGCTATGCTAACACCGAACTTTGTAGCTCAGTGTAAAATTCATAGCCATGATGGTTCGTCTATTCGACGACAACGCAATAAGTTCATAGTCTTAGAACAATTTTCTTACAAATTCAAGGAAGAGCTTACGGCCCTTCTTCCTTCACTCGTTGCAGGTAGCCTAATGGCTGGCGTAATTCAAACAGCAATCCCCCGTTCATTCCTGTTGCATGTAGCAAGCAATCCGGTTGTTTCCATTATTGCTATGATTCTGCTAGCTTTTGTTATCTCTATTTGTGCAAATGTTGATGCCTTTTTTGCGCTATCCCTTAGTGGGGTATTTCCTCTGGGAGCGATCATTGCATTTCTCGTTTTTGGGCCAATGATTGACCTAAAAATGCTCGCACTTCTTAAAACTACATTCCAAAAATCTATACTTTTTTGGCTCACTGTACTCGTTTTTCTTTTTAGTATGTGTATCGGACTAGGGGCGCTCTATGTTTTATAAAAAGTATCTTCAAATTTCTGCACTTTTTATTGCAATGAGTATACTCTCATTAGCAAAGAGTGGAAAACTGTCTTTATACATACATCCTCGCTATATATTTTTCAGTACCGCTATGGGAATTATGAGTCTTATTTTCATTTGTATAAGCTGGCGTGAGAAAAAAGCTAAGAATTATTACTACCAAAAGGTCTCAAAAGTAGGAGTAGCAGTAAGCTGTTTGTTACTCATTATGCTTTATGCGCCTCCGCAGAGCTTAAGTCAAAAAACTGCACAAAATAGATTACAGCAGAACCCGAATGTCGCTGTCCAAAGCAAGCTAAGTTATGATGCATTCTCACAAGATTTCACTTACTTTGATCTCCAGGACTTGTATAGCTATCTTGCCTCACAGCCAGCTGCGGACAGAATTATTGGTAAAAGAGCGCACGTCAACGGGTTCATATTCGATAATAACGGAACACGGTATCTCGCTCGTTTTCAGCTCTCCTGCTGTGCAGTTGATGCGACACCACTTTCATTAGCTCTAGAAAACGACGATATAGCACAGAGTTTAAGACCTGGCGATTGGTATGAGATAACCGGATCATTTATGCAAAAATCCCAGAAGTACACACTAAAGATCACCACCGCAGAGTCTATACCAGAACCAAAGGACCCATATGTTTTTTAAGTTTACAAATGAGCGATTAAAATGGTCAGTTATCATCCTCGGTCTACTAGTGAGCACACTGTCATTGCTCCACAGCTATAGCGGGCCAAGATTAGTGAAGGCGTCTGTAGAAGGTGACTTGTCCTCTGCTCGATTAATTGCCCGCTTTAATCAGACTCTCGCAACTAGACAGCCACTTGAAATTACTATTAGTCCCGAAATAAAAAATTCCTACAGTGTGCGATCTACCGAGGTACTTATTGCGTTTGATGAGCCACTAAAATCAGACACAGCATACACAATAAAAATTGCACAAATTGAAGGTCTCACAAAAAAGAAGAATGAAGTAAATTTCGTCTACACGACCTTGCCACAAAAAATTATATACCTGCAACGAAACTACACCGAGGATAGCGATCATGTCATTATGAAAACCATCGGCAAGCCGGACGAAAAGTCACTGTACAGTGACGAACGAATCGGCAATTATGCTTACACAAAAAGTGGGAAGCTCTTCGTCCTTAAAGATACCTCAGATAAGAAATTAAGTACCGAATTGATAGAAGTCTCTGGGAAAAACCAAACAATAATCACTCCGCCAAAGGGAGTTGTAAGCTCGATATCAGCAAGTCAGTTTAGTGAAAAACTCATTGTACTCACTCAAGACATATCAACTTATACCAGCTACTTGTTTGTTTATGATGCAGAAAATAATACCTTCAAAGAAATGACCCGGAACGATGGGAGCCCTATAGATGCCACACAGGCAGAGTTTGCTCATGACGGCCAGAGCATCGTCTACCGTGACAGCACAGATGGTGCACTCATGTTAACCGACCCAACACACAAGAGAGAGCCTCTCAATTTTGGGATAGTCTATAATTTTCATCGTTATTTATTACCAGATAAAGGTATTTTCTTTGAATCAAAACCGGGCACATACGAATTCATTACTAACGACGGAAAAGTACAGACAGTTCTTAACGATATCACCACTACTGAGGCCAAGTTAGAAAATGATCTATCTAGCATAGTACTCCTCCAAAACACCTATTCAGACGATAACACCCATCAAGTTCTTCTCCGCAAAACAGTACAGGGCATAAAAAAATTTTTTGAAACAGATACAGAATCAGCCATTATCCGCGAAGTGGACCTTAGCCCAAATGATGAATATATCACCTATCAACAAAACAACTCACCTATAACATTTGATGGCTACCGTACAAAGAATCTTCCTAAAGGTGTTAAAACAATAATAATAGACAAAACAGGAAAAACTATCGAGTCACTAAACGGAGCATCCATTACGTGGCTCTAGAGGAAATGTTTAGAGCCACTTCTTCTTTTTGAAGAGCGACCCTACGATAGCAATAAGTGTGGCCGACCCAACGAGTATGACCCAGAATACGTTGGGATTGTGCGCGAGTGGCAAAGAGATGTTCATGCTATAAATACCAGTAATAATAGTGAATATACTCATGAGTATGGTGATGCTTGTCATAAGTTTGAAAACTTTGTTTAAGCTGTTTGCAGTAATGGTACTGTACGCTTCACGTAAGTTCTGAATCGTCGTAAGCCTACTTTTTGTGAGGTAGATAAGCTCATTGGTTGAGAGGCGCAAGTCCTCGATAAGATCTTCATCGCGTTCATGAACCTTGGTATAGCGACCGCTAAGCAAAGCTTGCAATACAAGTTCATAAGGCTGAAGCGCGGTAAGAAATTCGTTCAAGTCTTCTTCCATATCAATAAAATTCAAAACTTCAGGGTTACTAATAGTTGCCTTTTGTAGCTTGTTTCTCATTGACAGGATTCTGCGTGTAATTGAGTTGAGATCGCTTCGAAAACCTTTGTTTATCTCTTCTAGTATTTCCAGAACCAGGCGCATTTTTTGGGTGGTAACAGCTTCTTGGCTTTTTATCAAAAACTCTATAGGCTGTGCATCAACTCGAGTGAGTGTCAATACATTATCCGGTGTCATAACAATGAGCATCGGATGAGTGCTGGTCATCTTTCCATCAGGTCGGCAAAACCTTGTATAAATATAGAGCGTTTCGCCATCACGTTCGAGACGTGGCGCCTCATATAAGTCCATACCATCTTTCAAGAGGTCAATATCAAGGTCAAATTCTTTTTCGAGATAGCTCAGTTCTTCTTCGTCTGCTTCAACAACATTAATCCAGCTTCCTCGTTTAGGCTTCTCAATAAGCTGGAGCGACGTGTCTCGGATAGTGCGATGATAAGCAGTATGCATAGTCTGTATTGTATCTGAAAGTCGTCAGAATACAAACCCACAGACTATACTATAAGTATGAACAAACCGCTAGCAGAACTTATGCGCCCCGAATCGCTTGCTGACGTTATTGGCCAAGTACATTTGATCGGAAAGCAAAAGATTATTAGCGAGCTTATTGCTAAAAAACAACCCGCTAGTTTAATTCTTTGGGGGCCTCCAGGAAGCGGAAAGACCACACTTGCCCGCATCATCGCCAAAGAAACAGGTACGGAGTTTCTTGAACTAAGCGCGGTCACTTCTGGCAAAGCAGACGTTGTTAAAGTCATCGAGCATGCAAAACAAAACCAGCGCCTTAGGCAACGCACGACGCTGTTTGTCGATGAGATTCACCGCTTCAATAAAGCACAGCAAGATGCCTTTTTGCCACATGTTGAAGACGGTACTATTGTCCTAATTGGCGCCACCACAGAAAACCCAAGCTTCGAAATTATTAACCCACTACTGAGTCGAAGTCGAGTGTTGGTGCTTGAGCCTCTTAAGAAAGAAGAGATTACAACCATACTGGTAAAAGCTCAGAAAAAGCTAGGCATTAGCTCCAAAAAACTTCCTAAGAAATCTTTGGATAAACTTGCTGAGTTGTCAGGAGGTGACGCAAGAATTGCGCTTGGAAACCTTGAACTAGCACTACAGCTTGCGAGCACTATTGTCACACCTCAAGACGTAGAAACAGCCGCTCAAAAACATCTCCCTGGCTATGATAAATCGGGCGAAAACCATTACAACCTCATCAGCGCATTCATAAAATCAATGCGTGGGTCTGATCCAGATGCCAGCCTGTATTATTTGGCAAGAATTTTGCAGGGAGGCGAAGATCCTAAGTTTATTGCACGACGCATGGTAATATTTGCAAGCGAAGATATAGGTATTGCCGCTCCAGCAGCGTTAAATCTCGCAGTCTCTACCTTTATGGCAGTTGAGCGTATTGGTATGCCGGAGTGCCAATACAATCTTTATCATTGTGCAATCGTTCTCGCACGCTGTGAAAAATCACGTGAAACAACCGATGCAATGTATGAAGCTCAAAGACTCGCAACCGAGTATGCAGATGTCCCGGTGCCTCTTCACTTAAGAAACGCTCCAACCAAACTCATGAAAGATCTTGGCTATAGCCAAGGTACGGAGTGGAAAGCAGGCTTTAAGCACCCAAAAGGTTTTATGCCGGAAGAAATAACCAAAGCGAAGAAAGTCTAGAGAAGTAGAAAAGTTTCTAATCTCTACTGACCAAGCTTAGAGTACCAATCAATCGGCACAACATTGACATTGACTCGCGTTGCAAACTGGCTTTCTGTACGCCAAGCTTCAATTTTCTCGGCTGTATGCTCGGTAAGTGAGCTCGCATCAACATGCTTAAATGCATTTACTTGTACAAAAACTTCAATGCATGAAAGATTCACTGAGCTTAAGGGTTTTTCTGTGATAACAATAACGTCTTCATCTTCCAGATGCTCTACAACCGCATCATGAATCTCTTTGCCCAATACGAGCAGTGCACCGTTCTCATCACCGTCAGTTGCATGTACTATTCTTACAAAAGCACCCATTTTTATCTCCTTTGTTATGTGTCTACTATATCAAGTGCCTTATGCATATGGTAAACAAAATAAGCTGTAATCTTAGTTACATACTTTATAACCAGTAACGGCTAGACTACGAGTAAAGGAGGAGCAATGTCAGCAGGAGATCAAGCACGAATGGCAGCACGGCAGATGCGAGACCAAGCTCGCAAGCAACGTGATCAAGCAAATTCACTTAAGCATAGTGCTTCGGAGCTCGAACAAAGTGCCCAGCAGATGGAAGCCGAAGCGGACAAACTCGAGAGCCAGGGGCACAAAGCAGATGATGCCGAAAAGCAGGCCCAACAAGCAGTCATGTAATCTAGCATGTTTTTGTTACCGTATTAAAAGCCCCGGACGTGCCGGGGCTTTTATATAAACTTTTATTTTTGGTTATGGCAACCAGTAGTAATACTTATGATGCCACGACTGATCGTTATTTTCATCGTATAATACGTGAACACTCTTAACTGTTGGATCTGTACTATAGACATAACTTATACCTTCAGCTACCCCAGAAACACCACTGTAATTAAGATTGCAACCGGCATATTCGTTCGGATTTACAGTTGTAGTATACGAACGTGAGTGCCACATAAGAAGCTGACAGCCAATCGTTGGATTTTGGCTATTCAAGCTACTTATCATTGCAAGGTCATCATTAGATTCTTGGAATCCAGCACCACTTATCTGGTAGGTCTTTGTTTCGCTCATATTTCCGACTTTGCTAAACTCGGTACCTGACGGAGTAATCGGTGTACCACTATTAAAGCCTGTTGCAGCCGAGCGACCGCTCGTGGTTGTTAAGACTCGTTTAAACACTGAGTTGTGAGCTTGAAAGACACCACCGACGGTACCGTAAGTAGCGAAGAATGCGTACGGCGTCGTACCGTTAAAATCAAGCCACATCGCTTCCATATTACAGTCACTTTGATCAGGAGCAATAGTTGTGCCATTAAGGTCATAAATGTAAGTAGGTGACCATGTTGTGCCTGCTGCTGAGTACGGGTTTAGCTCATTAAACTCAATTACTCTACGTGAAGCACAGTTACCGTTCCCTGTATCTTTTCCTATTGCACCAATCAATAGGGTGTTTGTGGTAGTGGCGCCTACAGTTCGCACCGGACCTTGGCTCATATCTTCCCAGTCACCGTTGAAAGCGATATTCTTGTTATATGCCCATGCGTCATTACTAATAGGGAATGAACGTACTTGGTCTATTTTTCTATAGTTCGGTGCCTCTGTATCGTATGCCATATGCACCATCCATACCTTAGCACGCTCTCTCATGCGACAGTTATCCTTGTCTGTCACTGTAGTATACGACGCACAAGCAGTGTAGTCATCAGCTGTTACACCCTCTGCATTAAGCTTTACTCTATCACTTGCCGTATAGTACCATCCTGGCCATGTTTTTGAAGCAACCAGAGATGAAGTCTCCTTCAAATCTTTTAAATTTGATACACCGGTTATCCCTGATGTAGATGTTATGTGATCTATAACATTGGGTAGTGTCGTCTGACTTGGATCCCACGATGCCAAAGCTTGTCCGCCAGCAGATGCGCTGATGGCCAAAACTGACACCATGAGTGCCATTAATTTTAATACTTTTTTCATACTCCTCCTTAAGTTCCCTTGTACTTAAAAGTATACATAAGCGCGTTTTGGCCTACAACGTGATAATTACAATAGCTTTACAGATGAAGATGAAAAGTTAACAGTGGTCAAAATTATGGCATTTGCCGGAAGGTAATGTCGTCGAACCAGGTAACACCAAGTGGTGCTGTTTCACTACCACCTTCTCCTACAAGCCGGATAGTGACGCTTGTTACCCCGGCAGGTGCTGTCCATTTACGCTCCATAAAGTCCCATCCATTCGCGCGGTCTGAAGTCTTAAGCAAGTCTGGGTCACCTTGCGCATCACCCAGGTCAATATAAGTGTCACCGTTTGAGTTAGATCGATATATGTAGCCAGAGAACAAGTAAGTCGTGCCTGGGACAACAGTAATCGGATCATTTGTCATCACTGAAGATGTCGTTGTTGGCTCCATGCGTACGCCCCATCCACCTGAGTGAATATTTTCTGTCGTATTTACTCTTGTCACTCTATTAAACACGCCACTGGTTGTTGTCCAGTTGCCTACTGTCGTTACCACCCCTGAAGGACCTGCTCCTTCAAACGAAGGATTTCCTGGCTTGTTGCCAGCAATACTTGTGACATTCGGGATTCCACTGCTCTTCCATAGCGAACCAACCGTATCTTGTGTGGTTCGTGTTTTCCATCCATCAAAGGTATAGCTCGTAAAGGTAGGATTTGTGCTCCAAGAGATGCATGCACCAGAAGTCCCGCGAGCCAAACATGTCTTTGGATTCTGGATGTTAAATGCTGTTCCGCCAGTGATTGGTGAGTAGTAGCTATTGTTTGATGCGTCCAATGTATCAAGGAAGTTAGTCCAGTTGTTTTCTGCAGCCCACGGAAGGTAATTCATGAAATTCTCAAGCGGAATACCTAGAGTAATGAGGAAAGTCTTGTCTTTTGTCGCAAATTTGTTGTTAACAATTCGCCAGTTAAGCCCACGAGGATCTTCTGCTGTATTTGCAAAACTCTGACCAGTTTCAAAGTTTATAGAGTTTCCAATAGGCTCATGAGTATACTGTGTACGACCACCAATCACGAGCGGGATATCGTTGCCGTAAAAAATGTTGCCGTCCAACACCACGTTATTCGAGAAGGTAGCAAAGATACCATACCCTTCGATACCAGGATAACTCTGCATTCTGCCGTTGCTATCAAACACATTACGTCGCACCAAAATTGGACCAATGCTAGCCTCAATGTAAAGGCCGTGGGCGCGGTTTCCAGAGAAGTGATTGTCTTCTACGGTCGCGTTTATAGAGTTGGTATCGAGCCAAAGACCATGAGACCTGTTATCAAAGAATGTACTACGGCGTACAGCAAGGTCATGCACCCACATGAGCTTATTACCCGGATCCCAGTTATACAGCCCTGCCCAGTCACCACGCCAGTTGTTGCGGTTAAACTCACTGTCTTCGATGACAAGATTCTTCATACGAGTTGCAGTGATACCGTGACCACCGTTTGAGCTTCCAGAACTGTTACGAATAGTAATACCACTTGTAAGCGGGGTAAACGGCTGGCCTGGATTTGGATTGTTGATGCCATAAGTAGCAATACCTATCCAGTTGTTATATTCGATTGTCGTATTCTCAACCAAGATATTTCTACTGTTTTCAAAGCGTACAGCAGACGAGCTTCCTGCAATCTTTGACGTTGCGTGCACAAAAGTGAGTCCCCGTAGGACAAAATTGCTCTTTGCATAAGAATGAAACAAGAAAGTTGAACCATCTTCTTCCAACGGGAGCCCAAGAGGGTTAGAAGTTGGGTTACCTTTTACGCGCGTTCCACGGAATGTTGTAGAGAACGTTGCTTCGCTCCAGCCGGCTGGAGTGTCGTTAAACGGCACAACATAGATTTGGTGGTCTGGAGTTGCTTCAGTACATGGACGCACTGGTGTCTGGTCTATCACAGCTCCTGTGCTGTTTGTCAGCGGATATGGGTATGCGTAATTTGTCGCCATAGAATCGTCAGAAACGTAAAATGTTCCCGGTACCAGCTGGTCCTTGCACAACACTTGCTTAAGCTGTGCGTTGTTTATGAACGCCATTTCACGTCGACGTGCGATAGCACCGTACGTTGCAGAAGTACCAAACGGATTTGGGAAAAACCCAAGGTTAATCGGGCGAGCCTTTTCATCAACCCAACGATGAGCATATGCAGTGTAGGTACCCACTGTCGCAGGTTGCCAGGCATCATCACCAGTTGCTGTTGTTGCGTAACTTACTGTAGTATCACCAGTTGTACGTGTCGTATCCGCACCATCTATTCGTACTTTACCTGTATTTTCTGCTTCAAAAACAACCGGTACTGGTGCACCAATGGTTGTTTTGGTGACATTCGTGCTCACACCAGTATCAAAATTTTTCTTGCTTGCACGCCAGTCTATGAATTCGTTGTATGTTCCGTCATTAATAAGAATTTTTGTACCAACCGCATTCGTAAACACCGCGTCGGTCCCGGCCTGGTTTATATTTGCACGACGCGCCGCTTCATTAATCGTGAGGAGCGGAGTTTGCTTGCTCAAGCCATCATTTGCATCATTTCCTACCACATAGCCGTTCGTTTCTTGGTTACTCACATAGAGTGTTACCGTTGTCTCACCAGTAATTACCGCACCAGTAACAGGAGTTGTTTGCACAAGAGGGCCTCGCGTTGCAGCCGATGCTTTTTCAGGAAGCACACCTTGCGTAAGCAAAAGTGTCATCATGGCAACTACCAAAGTGCCTCTTGCGAACGCTGTTAAGGATGTTTCGATTTTACGTAACAAGCTTTTTGAGGTGACTTCTTCTAGAGCGTTTTTGTTTTTGCGAGTGTGTGGATTGGTATGGCTATTCATCACTACAGTTTAACGTAAACTGAAGACTTTACAAAGCACCTATTTCATTTCGTTTATGCTTAACTTATGTAAGTAAATCGCTAAATCCAAAAGTGCGCGTTAGTGTACTATGAAAAAATGAACAAACTATCTTCTCTTTCATTTCTAGAAGGAAGTGCTGAACATGTTGCACCTATGCTTCTAGGATGCATCTTAGAAAGAAGTCTTAACGGCAAAGTTCTTCTGGCTCGGATTGTAGAAACCGAGGCGTACAACCAAACAGATACGGCAAGCCACAGCTTCAAAGGCAAGACTCAGCGAACGGAAGTTATGTTTGGCCCTAGTGGCTGTCTCTATGTCTATTTCACCTACGGGATGCACTATTGTTGCAATATTGTCGTTGGCAAGCCAGGGGAAGGAGCCGCAGTACTTATACGAGCCGTAGAGCCACTGACACATCTCGATACAATGAGTAGAAATCGAGCTGGTAGTAGCGGTAATGAGCTCACTAATGGGCCTGCAAAATTATGCCAAGCACTGCGCATAGATAAGCAACTCAATGGCCATAATCTTTCAGAAGAACCCCTGATACTAGTTCCCGGCTCGCTTTATGCTAAAGAAGAGATTGTTCAAACTTCAAGAATTGGTATTAGTAGCGCAAAAGATATTCCATGGCGCTTTTATATCAAAGATAACCCTTTTGTCTCTCGGGCATAGTTGGCCACTCTTTTCATTGACTCCTTGTTGCCGTCGTATTTTAGGAGCTTAATGGCGTCGTTCAGGCTATGCCACACAAAATCGGTATGTTCTTTTGGGTCAAGTACGACTTGCTCGTTGCTCGCAACTTCTACAGCGTATACATAATCTGTTCCAGTGATACCTTTTGCGTCATTTCGCCATGTGTATACTTCTAAACAGTTGCTTATGTGAAGCACCGTCGCAATCCCCGCCTCTTCCTTAATTTCACGTCTCAGAGCTTGTTCTGCGTCTTCCCCTTCTTCCACTGTGCCTGTAACTGCTTGCCAAAACCCGCCATCCTCTGGCACCCGCTTTATCACCAAAAACTCGAGCTCATTCCCTTGCCAGCGATACACCACACCTTGGACTACTTGTTGCGCTTTCATGCATGCAGTATACAGCGAATAATCTGCACTATATATGAAAATGCTAAAATAAAAGCATAATGAATAATCAACGCATTTATTCCATGCCATTCGCGAGTGTACATCCGCTTTATGTCGCAAAGGCCGAAAAAAAGTTTCGTACAAAACAAGAAGTAGACAAAGTGATTTTGTGGCTAACCGGCTACACCCAAAAACAGGTTGATGTGCAGATTGAAAAACAAGTGAGCTTTCAAGTATTTTTTGACGAGGCACCACGCCTCAACCCCGCAAGGAAACTCATAACAGGCACCATTTGTGGCGTCCGCGTAGAAGATATAAAGGAACCCCTCATGCAAGAAATCCGCTACCTCGACAAACTCATCGACGAACTTGCCAAAGGAAAAGCCATGGAAAAGATACTGAGAAAGTAGCTATATGGAAGAACCCTCCGCATCACAACAAATAGACAATATCATTGCTCTTCACCCTGGTTGGAAAGGTGAGCTTGTTTCACGACTTCGCCAAATTATTTTAAGCGTCGACCCAGAGATTATAGAAGAGGTGAAGTGGAAAATGCGCACGCGTCCCGAGGGGCTGGCCGTTTGGTCTAGAAATGGGATGTTGTGCTTTGTGGAGATATGGAAGGATAATGTGAAGTTGCTTTTCCCCAAGGGTGCAAAGCTAGACGACCCACAGAAGCTTTTTAACGCCCGATTAGAGAGCAAGGATATTCGTGCTATTGAGTTTCGTGAGGGTGATGTGGTTGAGGCTGAGGGGTTGAAAGAGCTAGTTGTTGAGGGAATCAGGCTCAATAGTTAAAACTACCAACCCTCCTAGCATGTCCGTTCGAATCACCTCATTTCGCTGATCAATAAAAAAGACCGCCGGACTTGGCAGTCATCTTTATTGCTGAGTATCATCGACAATACTAGAACCATCGTTATAAAACGTGACCTAAATTAAATTTTGGGTTCTCAAGAATTTTTCGATTAATTTAATTGAGGCATCCATCATCTTGTCCAGTGGCATTATAGTATTGCCTGAAGAATCAACTATGTCTGCGGTTACTACTATTTTGACATCGCCTTCTACGGAGTCTAGTTTTGTTTTTCCTGTTATCAAATCGGTAGTGAATGATACATTTGTAATTCCGCGTCCACGGAGTGCTTGCACGATTCTCACAATTTGCGGATCTTTACACGTTCGGGATTTATGAGTAAGTGGGTCTCCATGCTTATCTTTATTGTCGAGATCCGTGACAAGTGCTAACGGCTCATTATTATTTATCATTTCTTCATATAGCCGAGGGTCTTGGCCTGCTTCAATAAGTTTTTGCTTAATAATATCCTTAAGTGAGCCCACGATATGTATTGCATTCATTACTAGATTTTGGTTTTTTTCAGGGTCGTTCGAGCCAAATGAAGTACGGTGCTCAAATCTACCATCAGGGAAAGCGATACGCTTGTCATTAATATTGGTGCTAATGTCAGTATCGTATTGCTCACCAAGAGCGAAATATAATCTTTTTAGCTTCGCATCTAAATCGTTAAAATCCATATCACTTATTGTAACTTCCAGGTAACCCAATTAAAAAGACTTCCGAGGAAGTCTTTCGTTCGAACCGATTAGTTTAAGTTTCGCATGGATGGGAATGAGGGATTCGACCTACCTTCGGCAGGCCCGAAACTTCATCTTTGAAAACAAGTTTTCAAGAGAAGGTTTCCTTGCAAAATGCCACTGGCATTTTTCACCCCGATCACTTTGTGTCGGGCGGTCAAAGCCCTCATCTCTGCCACGAAAAAACCGGGTAATAAACCCGGTTCTTACGTGGCTGGGAATGAGGGATTCGAACCCCCGATCACGGGACCAGAACCCGTTGCCTTACCACTTGG
>CAZHXX010000001.1:0-220798 GCA_964536485.1 uncultured Candidatus Saccharibacteria bacterium | reverse complement strand
CGTCGGTGTTGGCGCTACTAACATAATTGTAGGCATTTATATCCGTACAGCCAGGGACCAGTGGATACGTACAAGGAAGCGCACCATTAAAATTGGTTGCAGCTGGATCAGTGCACTTCGGTCCGCTATTGCCTCCATTATTGTTTCCCCCGTTGCCGTTATTACCATTACAAGATCCGTCGTCAATGGTTGCACGCGCAACGTAATTTGAAGAAAGAGGGTTTGTACAACCTTTGTAGACACAAGGAAGAGGGCCACCATTATTCACTGCTTCTGGGTCAGTACATTTAGGGGTTGTGTCATCGGGGCAAGATCCATCATCAATGGTTGCACGAGCAACATACCCTGGCTTTGTGGGGTTCATACAGCCCCTGTAGAGGCATGGCAAATCACCACCATTATTCACTGCTTCTGGGTCAGTACATTTAGGAGGCGGGTTGTCGGGACAAGACCCATCGTCAATAGTTGCACGCGCAACATAATTTGACTTTGTGGGATTTGTACAGCCTTTGTAGAGACAAGGCAAATCACCACCATTATTCACTGCTTCTGGGTCAGTACATTTAGGAGGGTCTTCGGACTTAGCAGGTGCAGTTACAGTAAAAGATCTCGAACACTGGACTTCAATACGCGCACTCGAGCCAACTCTCTGATAACTGTATCTCCCATAAACAGTGTATGTCCCCGCAGAGGAATAGGTGTGATACAAATTTGCCCCATCAGAGGTAAGATAAGGAATCCATGGGGAATAAACTCCAGGATGCCCGGGTAACACTGACCCGCGTGCAGCTCCAGGTGCATTAACATCCATTCTAAAGCCCCGAGATAATGGGTTTGAGCCATTCGGCCAAATCGAGATCGAACAAGTCCCGGGCTGCGAACTAGTTGTTGACCCGCCTCCCGCACTAGCAAGCTCAGGTTTTGTGAGTGCACCAAGCAATAGACTAAACACCGTTCCTGCAAGCAATAGACTAGCAACAAAAATAAGCGATACTCTGTGTCGTATCTTTAGCATAAGCTTCATTATAAATGTAACTTTGCTAAATACCTACGCCAATCCTTAAGTTTCAGAAAGTTTATAAAAATCCATACTAGTCCACCGTAGCCCAGGTACTCGCCGAAAAGACTATACGGTGTTTTACGGCTATTTAGCTCAGCTGATACCTCAGTTAGTCCCGTCTCTTCTCTGCTAAAAAGTTGTTTCCCGTTAGCATCAAACCCGTAAGAAGTCCCGCTACGAGCAGACTGCAAAAAGGTCCTCGCATTTGCCATTGCCATAGACTTCGCCATAGACTTGTGGTGCCACTCATAAAGAGCCGAATCGTTAAATATTCCAAGAAATGCAGAATTCGTAAAAAGTGTAGCGCCGTGTTTTGCCAAATTACGATAATCTTCTGGTGCGATAATGCTCGAACAAATTCCTGCGCCCGCTGTAATTTCGCCAAGGCGAAGTAATGCTTCTTCTGGGTCACCCTCGGCTTTAACAATTTCTCTTGTTTGTTTAAAATTCTCTATGACCTCTCGCGCCCCAATTGCTCTCAGTACCGCCACCGTCGCATATGGCAAATATTCTCCCATGGGTATTAGTCGGCTTTTATCTATGCTGTTGCTGTAGCCATTTTCTGTATCTCCTGCAACGAGCTGGTTCTTTACGCCAGTGCCTCCGTACACAAAGCGCGACCCAACAAAATACCCCTTTTGGTTTGTTCCCTGTGTCGTAATTTTAGAGCCAACTGTCCCACTCTCTATGTCAGTAAAACTATATTCAGGAAAGAGCACCAGCTCTCCATCTTTTGGTTGCACCGGGCCTTCATATACGTCCTGTTCATTTTTGTCAGTCACCACTACAACGCTCACACTAGGACCATTCGGCACCCTATACACTTCCCACGCGAGAAGTGTAAGCAGAGTCACCACAGCCAGCATCGGCCTAAAAAGTTTTCTGAAGTTTGGCTTCACCAGCAATACAGCAAGCATAAACATCACGCCAGACAGTCCGTATAACCCAACAAATCGCGACAAGTACCCAAGCGGTGTCCACACCCCAAAATGACTCAGCGACATAAACGGCAACACGTTATCAATCCGGGCTCCGGTACCATACCAAACAATAGACACAGCCCAAGCAACAAACAACTCTGTCCCCGCCCACCACGCGGCAAGCTTTATAGGCACTAGCCACTTTTTTGTTTTTTCTATAACGCCAAACAGCAACTTCAAACTTCTTACATAGATCACTGTGCTGAGAGTAGTCAAGATGAGCACTGTAATCCCCTGCATCAGCTTACCTGCACCAGAAGACGAAGCCAGCTTACCCAGGTCTATCTGCAAAATCCAGCCCCAACAAAATAAGCTATAGGCAACCAAACCAAAAATCAGTGCATGTCTTCTCACAAATTGGGCATATAGCTTAAGCATTTTCTTACTAAGTAGTATACACAGCGCTAGTTTTTGCAAACAACAAGCACCACCACTTCCCCTGCACTTTCTCGAGTAAATCTGCTAAAATAACTCCTATGAGCGTATCCATTGGCATAGTTGGCTTACCGAACGTTGGCAAATCAACGTTATTTAACGCATTGACAGACAGCACTGTGCTGGCTGCGAATTACCCTTTTGCAACGATTGAGCCAAACACAGGCATTGTTCCTGTCCCAGACGGGCGCCTACAAAAATTAAGCGACCTCTATCATGCGCAGAAAATTATTCCCGCCACCGTTACCTTCGTTGACATAGCCGGGCTTGTCGAAGGTGCCAGCAAAGGCGAAGGCCTCGGCAACCAGTTCCTTTCACATATACGAGCCTGTAGCGCTATATGCCAGGTCGTTAGAGCCTTTGAGAATCCAGACGTACTTCGTAGTGACAGCTCCCGTGACCCAGAGCATGATATCTCTGTTATTAACACGGAGCTTGTTTTAGCAGATTTGCAAACAGTAGAAAAACGCCTGCCTCGGCTCGAAAAGGAAGCACGAGCAAACCCAAAACTCAAGCCAGTATCTGACTTATTGAATACAATTTTTGCTCAGTTTAACGAAGGCATTCCTCTCTGGAAAAGCCCAGAATTACTCGAGGGGTATCAAGAACATTTAGCTGACCTACAGCTCATGACTGCTAAGCCTATTTTGTATCTCTTCAACCTAGATGAGTCCGAGTTAGGCAACAAAGATTTTCAAGCAAAGTTGCAGCAACTCGTCGCCCCTGCACCAACGGTATTTGTCAGCGCAAAACTAGAAGACGAACTGCGCGGTCTAGACGAGCAAGACCGAATTGAGATGCTTGAGAGTTATGGCCAGACAGAGACAGGCTTAAACAAAGTTATCCATGGCGCATACGATTTGCTTGGCTTACAAAGTTACCTAACAGCCGGCGAAAAAGAAGTTCGCGCCTGGACTATCAACAAAGGCTCTACTGCACCACAGGCTGCTGGTGTTATCCATACTGACTTTGAAAAAGGCTTTATCGTCGCGCAAATTGTGAGCTACGACGACCTTATAGAAACAGGTTCGGAAGCGGCGGCAAAATCTGCTGGCAGGATGCGCACAGAAGGAAAGACCTACGTAATGAAAGAAGGCGACGTCGTCGAGTTCCGGTTTAACGTGTAGTGCGGGAAGCTAGAAACTCGCTTCGAGCTTTTGTCCAAGTGCAACAATGCTCTTCGTCCCCACTTCACTCGTGAGAACAGACACGATAATAGTTCGTCCGTCAGCTAGTCTCGCAATAGCCGTATCATGATACTCAAGCTGACCATTAAACCCAATTTTATTGTAAACAGTCACCTTGTCAGAAAACCCTTTATTGAGCGTGTCACGGTATATTTGAGTTCTCATAGACTCCAAGAATTTTGCCTGCGACTCTTTGGACAATCCTTCTCCACGTTGAATTCGTGCAAGCATATTCCCCGCGTCTTCTGCTGTCGTGCTCAAACCAACCATAGAGGTATTTTTTATGCCATACTCTTTCATT
The DNA here is from genome assembly GCA_964536485.1 of uncultured Candidatus Saccharibacteria bacterium. Taxonomy (GTDB): domain Bacteria; phylum Patescibacteriota; class Saccharimonadia; order Saccharimonadales; family SZUA-47; genus JAGQMY01. The sequence continues at coordinate 216,835 of CAZHXX010000001.1, read as the reverse complement.
TTGGTATCAAGAAGCTCTTTGCCGATGCCGTTCCACATCTTTTCAGCACAGGGGCTATTAGACTCGCGAATCATAAGGTCTAAACATACTCCAAGCGTCTTCCCGTTTAGGTAAGGCGTGTTTACATCATACGTGCCAGCATCAACCATGCGATAGCCTTCGTATGCAACGTACAGTTTATAAATGCTTGCTGTAAAAAATGATTCTTGTGCAGATAAAGAAGCAAGTTGTGTACCGTTCTCGTCCATCAAAACTACTCCAGCGCTTGATCCTGCCGGGATAGTTCTTGCCCAATCATCAAGCACTGCCTGCAGCTTCTGGCTGTCAAAAGACGGCTTCTTCTCTTCCTCTTTTGTCTCAGCGGGTTCAGTAGCCTCTTCTGTTTCTTGCGCTGTTTGTGATACCTCTGTTGAAGAGGTTGCGTCTGAATTGTCAGCTTTCTCTTTTGTATTTTGATAAAACCAGCCCACTACCCCAAAGATGACGAGCAAAGCAATTGCTACTGACAAACCAGCAAGCACTTTAGTGGCATATCTTTTACTCATGCTCTAAGCGTAGCATAACTACTATGCTAGCGGACAGCCTGATAGTACTTCCGGACTCGCGGACGAACAAGCAGTGTGTACGGGCGCCACTCAGATGCCGCTGGCCTTGTATCTTCGAGCATATGCTCAAGTTGTCGGGCTCGAGTTATCTGGTCTTGTACAAACTGGCAAAGGTCTCTCAAACGGCTATCAGCAAACGAACGAAAAGCAAGGCGCTTACTCCCCGTATGCAAACTAACTGTTGCGTCAAGAAGTCTGCCAGCAAAGTCAACTTCGTTAATCATTTCATAACGGATATCCTCTAGGTTCAAGAAAAAGGGCCGTTTATCAATAAGCAACAATCGGTTGCTGGTTGCAACAAGCAACGCACTCCCTCCTTGATAAAACCCAAAAGTACAAAAACGAATTTGTTCATCCGTATTCAAAATCCGTGCCAACTCTTTTGTCTCTGCCTTACCAAAAAACCGAAAACTTGTCTTTAGCACTTTCAACTGTCTTAAAACTTCTTTATAGGCTACCATATTTCGCCTCCCTACTCGTTTTACTCTTCTATTACACAGCAAAATCACATAGATAGCTGTTAATAAGCGCACGTTTACGGAGTGATGTATGTCACACTTGCCTTTTTTATGTGATATTGAAACAATAGGTATATGGCATCTCAAACATCAAAACGCGAGCTCCTTGATTCGTTCTTTAGAGCGCATACACGTGTGCAATACAAAAAGGGCGAAGTAATTATTCGCCCAGAAGAAGAGCCAAACGGTGTCTATCTTATTGAATGGGGGTTTGTAAAAGCCTACATGATTACAAAATATGGCGAGGAAAACTTACTCCTAGTTCGCGGGAGTGGCAATGTCTTCCCTCTTATATGGGCTTTTACTGGTGATCACAAACAAGTAACATACGAGGCCATGGAAGCCACATCGCTATGGCGCGTCCCAAAAAAGGACTACCTCGACTTTCTCGACCGCAACCCAGAGATTATGCCAGTTATCTTAGATATGGCAGTTGAAGCATACCGCTTGCACTCAGAACGAGTGATTACCCTCAGTTACCGCACCGCCCGTGAACGTATCATCTCATTCATGCTTACCAACTCACGTCGTTTTGGCATCTTAAACAAGGACGGGAGCAAAACCATTCATGCCCCGTTTCGTCAGTCAGACATTGCAAGTTCCGTGAACGCCACACGGGAAACAACTAGTCGTGAAATTAATGTCTTGCGCAAAAAAGGCTACATAGACATCGTCGACCATAAGCTAGTTTTAAAAGACATCGAAACACTAAAATCTATTCTTTAGCGGAGTCTTAGTTTATAAAAGCGTTCAACGTTGCCGTTGGCACCAGCTACGTGGCTGTCTGCCTTGTCCATAATCACAAAGCCATTTTTAGAGAGCCACACTTCAAAGTCTTTCAGAATCTGTCGGCGTATAGCACTATTCTTTACGACGCCTTTATTTATCTGATCTTTACCAGCCTCAAACTGCGGTTTGCACATCATAATGAGTAAGGTATTTTTCTGGACCAACTTTTTCGTAGCAGGAAGTATTTGAGTAAGTGAAATAAACGAAACATCTGCAACGGCATAACTAAATTTCTCTTTTGTAATAAAATTGCGTATGTCCGTTTTTTCATGTAACTCAACCCTGCTATCAGCACGCAATATAGGATGAAGTTGATTGGTGCCTACATCAACAGCCACTACTTTGCGCGCACCATGCTGAAGAGCATAGTCAGTAAACCCACCAGTGCTACTTCCAATGTCTAGTACAACAGCACCAGCAAAATCTAGCTTAAACAGTTCGGCAACAGAAGCAAGCTTGAGTGCCGCTCGCGAAACATACTGCTCGCTTTTCACGACAATCTTATCGCTTTCCGTAACCATATGCCCAGGCTTCGTCACGGTTTCGTTATTCACCCGCACAGAGCCCAATTTTATATAGCTCTCCGCCTGAGAACGGCTCAACACCAACTTCCGTGCAACAAGTTCCTTATCAAGCCTGTTCATTGTAAATTCCAGGCGACGCTTGATTATCGATTTTTGATGTTCGAGACAAAGTTTGGCGATGTGCTCGAAGTAAACCATGTAGTAGTTGATGCACTTTTATGCATTGGGTATTTAACTCGTCGTGTTTTTCGCTCGTTATAAAGCCAATATCCTTTGCAAGATAAAGATGGTCTCTGAGTTCATAAAGCGAGCCACTCGCCATTACATAAAAATGTTCTTGATCCTTAGACGAACTACGTCCAAAACCTTCAGCTATGTTAGCTGTAACTGAGCTACTCGCTCTACGCATTTGGCTTGTTAAGCTATACTGCTCCGGTTTTGGAAAAGTGTCAGTTATTTTATAGATGCAAATCGATAATTCGTGAGCCTTTTGCCAAACTAGCAAATCAGTAAAGTCTTTTATAGCTCCCATGACTTCAGCGTACTCCTTTCGAACTTCGAAAATCAAACATCCAAAATCGATTCATTACTTCTTTCGTTCGCGGTATTCCCACGTGTCGGTATCGACAGAGATGACATCACCAACTTTGATAAAAGCCGGGACTTTCACCGTTATACCGGTTTCGAGTTTAGCATCTTTTAGCACGTTACTCGTTGTATCACCCTTCACGACATCTTCAGTGTAAGTTACTTCAATGTAGACATTCTTTGGCAATTCAATGCTCACCGTTGTACCATCGAGCTTCATTGCCTTGATGCTATCCCCTTCTTTCAAAAAGCCTGCCTGTTCACCAATGATATCAGCATTGAGCTCAATTTGCTCATAGCTCTCGTTGTCCATGAAGTAGAACTTAGCACCGTCATTGTAGAGGTATTGGACATTACTGTAAGACAGGTCAACACTATCAAGTTGTTCATTTCCCTTAAAAGTCTTCTGCAATACCCTGCCGTCGAGCAAACTTTTTATCGTGACGTTCACGATAGAGCCACCACGCCCGACAACTTTCTGAGAATATTCCGTCACTCGGTAGGGGTGCCCCTCAAAAGCAAACACCTGTCCTTTTCTTAGATCGGTTACGCCTAATGCCATTTATGCTCCTTTACAAAATTCTTTAATTTTTTGTGCTAGCTCTTCCAATGTGTCGTATTCAAAAGATGTATCAGCCATTTTATGCACATAAGTATTCTCAACTGAGCGACGTTTTGCCACCACAATCGGTAAGCCTTTGGCTACACAGTACCCCACTTCTATGAGTTGCCCTTCGCTTTTTTCTGGCCCATCAATCAACACAAATAGGCCTCCCACCTCGTTTATTTTAAGGAAGGCGTGATCCATAATTTGACGCTGGTCCAAGTTCTCTTTCTGAAAAGATGATTCGTCAAAATACGTGCAATACGTCTCAACCCCTTCCTCTGCAAACGTATCTCTCACCAAAGGCAAGAGCTTGTCTAAGTACGCAGGTTCCGCACCGGTAAATCGGTAGCCAACAAAATATCCCACAGCTGTTTTTCCTTACTAGTTATTGCTAACAAATGGAAGCAATGCAAGATGGCGCGCGCGCTTAATAGCACGTGCGAGCTGACGTTGCTTGCTCTCGGTTAAACCAGTCTTTTTTCGTTGTTCAATTTGTCCGTACTGGTTCACATATCGTTGCAAGGTTTTGAAATCCTTGTAATCAAAATATGGAATGTCTGTTCTATGTTTAAAAATCTTAGCCACTGTTTTCTCCTATTTGCGCGCCTATTTATAGCGGCCATATTCGTTCGATGTTCCGTTGCGTGGCGCTTCACTGTATGAAATATACACTTCTGCGTCCGCTACTCACCTCAAACGAATCTGCCTCGCTCTAAATAACCGCTTATCTGTTGTTAAATAAATTTTCTATTTACTTCTTGCTTCTTCGAGGGACAATGCTGCAACCATAATCTCTGTGCGTCCTAAGAAAAATTCTCGAGAACTATGAATCTGGTCAAGACTCACCCCCATTGCTGCAATGTGTTCTGCGGCCTGTTTACGCCTTTTGAACGGATTTAAAGAAAGTTTTGCATCTACTCTCTCCGCCGGAGTCATTTCTGGCGTTATTTGAATTTCAATTTGTACGGGTTTTTCATTCATATTCTCTCCTTACTAGCTCTTCAAAGTCAGATATAAACCAACCGTGTCTCTAAAAATTTTTTAACAGTTAGATCGTTAGTGCGATTTGGGATGATGGCTGAGCACAAAAGCTGAAGTCGTAGTATATAGCTACGGCGAAGCTTTTTGACGCAGGCCAGCGCCCAAAGCGTGCAACGAGGTAATTGTTAAAAAGGAATGTCGTCTAAATTGATTGGCTCATCGCCAATATCTTCAACCACTGGTTCACTCTTCTTTGAAGAAGCTGGTGCGCTGCTAGAGCTAGACGAGCCACCACTTGGTGCTCCCCCATCTCTATCTCCGCCCACAAAGTTAAAGTCTTCTACAACAACTTCAACCTTACTTCGCTTCTGGCCTTCTTGCTCCCATGAACGTTGTTGCAAACGCCCAGATACAAGTATGCCACTCCCCTTTTTCATGTACTGCGTAATGATTTCTGCCGGCTTGCCCCAAATGTTGCAGTCAATATAATCAACCGCTTCTTGTTGCTCACCATTGGCATTTTTCCAACTTCGGTTTACTGCCAAGCTAAAGCTTGCAACATTCTGTCCGTTTGGCGTCGTGCGCAATTCTGGGTCACGCGTTAGGTTCCCCATTAGCACTACTTTGTTAAATCCTCGCATTATACCCTCCTAAAAGTTCTTCGTCGTTTTACAATCTCATTTTACCACCTCGCTTCGTCGGGCTTTACGCCTTTTGTTCTCTGACACTACAAGCGTAGTGCAGGCAGAGCCGAAACGGTGTCAGGGGACAATAGGCGTAAAGCCTACACCCCTTTCTCTACTCTTCTTCAGTTTCGTCGTCAGAATCGGTTTCGTTTGCGCCCATTTGGCTCAAACGCTTATCGCGGTTCGTCTTCATAGCTTCTGCTTTTGCAATAGCTTTAAGATCTGGCTTTGTAATCAAGAAACGAATCACTTCGCTCACGATATTCAAGCCATTGTTAAGTGGCGAAACACCACTTGCTGGCAACTCGAGTGTATAGAAAACATACACAGCGTGTTCGTGCCCGGCAATCTTGTAGGCAAGCTTGCGCTTCCCCCAGTTATCAGTTGCCGTAATGCTTCCGCCTGCATCAGTAACGAGTTTTGCAACTTGCTTTTCAGCCTTTTCTAGATCGATTTCTAGATCAGGATGAAACAACACTGCTAGTTCATACTGCTCCATAGCTGGAACTCCTTTCTTTGGTCTTCGGATTGCGAACTAAGATTCACAATCAGAAATTAGTTGTTTGTAGGAGTAATTATACCTGTTTTTCTACAATTCATCAAGGGCGGCGTCTTCTTCAGCTGCCACGCCACTTGTGCTACTGCCACCAAACACGTCGTCCATGCTAGAAATCAGTACATCGCGTGGCTTACTACCGTCTGCAGAGCTCACAATTCCTTGCTCTTCCATCATGTCTATAAGTCTTGAGGCACGACCATACCCAATGCGCAAACGTCGTTGCAAAAGCGAAGTACTTGCCTTGCGATTCTCCACCACCACATGCACCGCATCTCGCCACATATCGTCGTCTCCTTCGCTTGGGCCACTATCAGGTAGAACGCCACCTTTGCCGTTTAGTTGCACTGGCTGGCTGACCACTTCGTCGTCATACTGTGGAGGTCGTTGCATGCGCAAGAAATCGTTCACTTTCACCGTTTCTTCATCGGTGATAAACGCACCCTGCACACGCTTTGGTTTTGGCATATCAGAAGTGCTAAACAACATGTCACCCATACCGAGCAGCTTCTCTGCCCCCATACCGTCTATGATAGTGCGGGAATCAATTTGGCTCGCAACAGTAAAGGCAATTCGTGCAGGCACGTTTGCTTTAATAAGCCCGGTGATAACGTCAACACTCGGACGCTGTGTCGCAAGCACCAAATGAATACCAGCAGCACGCGCTTTCTGCGCGATACGCACAATCAGAGCTTCAACGTCACGTGCGGCCATCATCATAAGGTCGGCAAGCTCATCAATCACAATCACGATATACGGCATCGAATCTTGGTCGGCTAGGTTGTTGTACTCGGCAATGTTACGTTTGTGATGCTCGGCAAAGGTGCGCAAGCGTCGTTCCATCTCAGATACTGCCCACTTTAGCGCACTAATACATTTTTCTGGCTCGGTAATCACCGGTGTAAGGAGGTGTGGAATATCGTTATACGGTGTCAGCTCAACTTGCTTTGGGTCAACCAAAATAAGTTTCAAATCCGCCGGGCTATTGTTATAGAGAAGGCTTGTGAGCAAAGTATTTATCATCACCGACTTACCAGAGCCGGTCTGCCCAGCAATCAGTAAGTGAGGCATCTTGTTCAGTGCCGCAACAACGGGTAGACCAGCAATATCTCGGCCAATCGCAAAGCCAAGTGGCTCGTTCATGCTCTTCCATACCTTATCGTCAAGCACGCCAGACATACGTACCGTTGCGGCTTTCACGTTTGGCACCTCGATACCTACCGCGCGCTTTCCAGGAATAGGTGCTTCAATACGAATACTTTGTGCTGCTAAGTTTAATGCCAACTCACGATCAAGTGCAGAAATTTTACTCAGCTTAATACCGGCTGGTGGTTTGAGTGTAAACTGTGTGACCCGCGGGCCAATGTTTGCCCCTTCCATCTCAACATCAATGTTAAAGTTCTCAAACGTATCTTTAATAATATCTGCGTTGCCGTTCACATCACCGGCATCTGCCTTATCCTGCTTTTTGATAAGTAAGTCAGTAGTTGGGAACTGCCAGTTTGGGTCACGCGCTTCAGTGAGCGCCTGGTGGTTTTCTTCTGGCGCAAGACGTGCAGAAACACTATTTTTGAGACTGCTTCTTTGTGGGCTATTGTGCTCTACAGGCACGCCTTCATTGAGCTGGAAGCCATGTGATTTCTCTTTAAGCTCGCTAATATCAGTATCTTCACCTCGCTCAGCACGCTTAAATGGCAACAAAAAGACGCGAAGTGGGATTTTAAACGTCCAGCAAGCCGCCAAAATTGTAAGGGCAAAAAATATAACGATCGCCAAAAGCTTTGCAAAAAAGCCAAGTGCAATTCCGCCGATAAGCCCGCCAATTGCACCACCCTTCCCGTTAATCCATGAGGTGCCCCCATCAGACCCAGCCACTGATTCTGCCGTAATTGTCTCGAGCCATGTTGCCGTTATAACGAGCAGCGTCCCCATGCTTGCAATCTTCATGAAAGGAACTTTGTGCTCTTCTGTCTTTGCCTTATAGAAGCCCCAGAAACCAAGTGCCACAGGCACTAAATACGCACCACCGCCCAATACTTCGTAAACAGCATTAAACATCCCCTTTGGAAGTGCTCCCCCAGCTCCAAACCCGCCGAGAAGTAGGAAGAAGCCAAGCACAAAAAAAAGCACCGTAAACACCCCGCGCAGGAACATATTAGGCTCCTGAGGAACCTCTGCATGTTTACGTGATGGTGCTTTTTTTGAGTGTTTTTTCTTTTTAGCCATTAGGTTTTTATTTTACACCTTTCATACGGTGCTATGCTAACGTTGTTATTTTAACATAATCGCTTATGCTTTGTCAAGAAACTATTCCTGCTAATCTACTCCTGTTTTTGGTGTTAAACCCAAAGACACTAGGACACAACAAAGGCTAGCTCATTCCTTAATCTTTTCAGTTTTGAAGTAGTGATAGCGTCCACTCCTAGGGCAACACGCGTTTTTTCGTCAATAATTCTTGCTTCAAAAGGTGATAATTCGTCCCAGACTTGAGCTTTTCCTTCAGAATCTTTTGGTAGAGAACTATCTGTTACTTCTTCCAAGAATTCTCCACGAGTTTCTGTCAAAAAGCCAGCAACTGCACCCCCAAGTTTGGCTCTCTTTTCTCGCTCATCTGCACTAAGCTCTATTCCTTCTCTTGGGGTGTGCGGATCTGTATCGTAAAACCTGACAGTTTTTCGCTCACTAGATATTTCATCTTCTTCATCACGCAAATAATCTGGTATAGCATCAATGAGATCATCGATATTATCCTCTGTTCTTTCCTCGTTGATATACTTAAGCAATAGCTGCTCATCTTTTCGACCATTGCCAGGATAGGCGTGCACCATTACTCCATCTTCCACGACTACTCCACTATTAAATAGATGCCCCTCCGAACGATAATGATGGAGATCAAATTGTCTACCTTCTTCATCAGTTACTGAAGCATCAAAGCTAGAGTATTTAACCCGACTTACACCAGATTCACCCGAATTAAGTACTCTGACGAAAAAACTTTCTATATCTTCTGAGCTACCTTCTCCTGAAACAAACGTAGCAACCAATCGAAGAGCATCAACAAAATATCTCTGGCTAGGAGTCATTTGCTCTAGTGGTTTTTCGCTGACAGGATTCAAAATCGGGTAAAGTCTACTTTTTATATAGTCAGCTTCATCGTCCGTTATTCTATCTTCACCTAGTGGGTAACGTGAAACACCATTTATCTGCAATACGGGGAAGACTTCCTCATCATCATAGTGAATAGCTACATCCCTAATGCCCCCCTCTTCTTGTGTTTCTGAGAATCTTAAGATGACATCTTTTATAGTGGAGGGAGGTTCGCCTTTTCGGCTTTCAGTACGCTCCATAACTTGAACTGACTCATCCAATGGTTCGTCGCTCAAAGGGGCATCATTGTCCAAAAATACATTTTCTAATGTTTGAACAACTCCTTGAGCTCCAGCTAGCTGCTCTATACGCTGAGACAAACTATAGTTAAAGTTACCAAGCTCTAGTGGGTCTGCAAGTTCAAACTCATCCCTATCAAAACGTTGATCAATATTATTATTTAAGTTTGGATTGCTAGGGTTACTAATTGAATATGGATCTGAACCGTCAACCGGTTGTCGATTTTCATCTGTCATTTTTGTTTTACTTACTTAATAAGTAAATATTATCACATTTTATTAATTTTGTCTAGTTATGAGAGGTCGAGTTAGTCACTTACATCAATCTCGCACAGTCCTTGAGTTCTTTTCGTCGCAACAAACAGAAAACTAAAGAAGCTCTGAAGGTGGTCTATGAGGTAACTTCCTGCCATAGTGGGTTAGATAAATAGGATCTGTCGGGTCACTTACCATTTCTCGAAAAGAACCTAGTAACACACCTAGACGACCCGACACCGTTTGGTGATGCGCTTCTTCTATAGAAGCAAAGTCAGCATCAGGAGCAGGTGCTTCATCTGGTGTTGCGTAGTCAAAATAACGATAAGCTCCTGCTACAATCCTGTGATCAACAAGCGAAAGTCTTATGGACTCTTCTCCTGCTCCGCTTTCAAGAGACCTTCTCATGGCAAATTTAAAACCGTCCCCCGGATTATACCACACGCGAGCAGGTGAAGAAGCATCAGGGTAAAAACCTGCCTGTAGGCCACTGCTAGTCGCAGTAAACTCTCTCTTGTCGTGACCCACCTTCGTAAGATGCCAACTCAACACCTCGTTTGAACTTTGCCTAAGCATCGGGTAATTCGGCTCATTCCTCTCAAATATTCGATCAAGATAAGAAAATAACCATCTAGTTCCAGCACTTAACCGCCTGAGATCTTCTGGACCAACAACTACGGTTTGCTTATTGGGTGGAGATCCAACGTACTGCTTAACTTCTCCAAATTTTGCTATTTCTCGTGCTCGATTTCGACTTGGCATAACTCAAGATTACCCCACCGGCACAGTGCAAGCAAGCATAAGCACCTAAAGGATTCTTAGTCGATGCGGGCGTCTTGGCCGAGGAGGGCTTTGCGCATGTCTGCAAAGCGCTTCTGTTGTTCTGCAGCAACTTGCTCAGGGGTTTTCTCTGGAGCTTCTGGCTTGCCATTGTTTCCTTTGCCGTTCCCTGCTGGCTTGCCACCGCCAATAATATTCACTACTGGGATAACAATCGGGCTTCGTTGCGTCTGTTCGTAGAGGAAGTGTGTCACATAGTCTTTGAGTTCGGCCTTAAAGCGGTCTAGATCGACACGTTTAAATCGTTGCAATACCGCTCGCTTTAGCTCTGCGCGGAACAAGTTCATAAGTTCCTCATTGTCACGCATGTAGATAAACCCACGACTAATAATATCTGGGCTTGTCATAAGCTGACCGGTCTTTTTATCGAGCGTCAAGATAACGGTTACCAAGCCTTCTTCTGCTAAGAGGACACGGTCTTTCACCACCACGCTGTTCACAATGGCACCAGTTTGGTCAACCAAAGTAGTTCCCGTAGGAATCTCGCCAATAATTTCCATCTTGTCTTGTGTGAGCGCAATGATATGACCATTCTCCGCATTTACTGTATTTGCACGAGGTACACCTTCTTCAAGCGCAATATCAATATGACGCTTCTTACTTCGATAGCTTCCATAAATTGGAATAAAGAACTTTGGCTGAAGCATCTGAATCATGTCGCGATATTCTTCAATACTCGCATGTCCAGAAACGTGCAGTGGACCACAGCCATCAATCTGGTATGTTTCGTGACGGAAGACATGAACGCCCATGCGCATAAGATCGTCAACCATACGCCCAATAAGTGCATCGTTACCACTCTCAGGAATTGGTGTACTAGAAAGCACGACCGTATCTTGTTCTTTGAGTTTCACGTGCTTGTGCTCGCCCGCTGCCATACGTTGCAACGCCGAGTTAGGCTCACCTTGCGACCCAGTGCACACCACGATAACTTCGTTATCTTTCATGTTTGGCACACTCGCAATAGGCACAAAAGTACCCTTTGGAATCTTCATGAAGCCGTTGCGTACTGCCATTTCAAGCGTGCTCATCATGCTTCTTCCATCAAGAGCAATCTTGCGATTGTGGTGCACCGCCGCATTCACAATCATTTGAATACGGTTAACATTTGTCGAGAAGACCGCCACAAAAACACGTCCAGATGAACGTTGCATGACGTCGATATAGCTCTGCTCAATAGTACTTTCACTCGGTGTTCGACCAGGACGTTCGGTGGTGGTACTTTCGCTCAAAAGTGCAAGCACACCTTCGCGTCCAAGTTCCATAAGCCGATCACTGTCAGTCTTTTCATGGTCAAGTGGGTTTGGATCAAGACGGAAGTCACCAGTGTTGATAATGCGTCCCACTGGAGTATCTAGCACCACACAAGTACTTCCTGGAATCGAATGGGTAATCCCTACAAGTTCGACAAAAAAGACACCAATTTTTAGCTTCTCATGCGTTCGCTCATTCATAATGACCGTTTGCAAATTAAAGCCTTCGGGCATCGGAAGTCCAAAGTTACTAAAAATTTCCTCGACTCGGCCAATCGTAAATCTACTTCCATAGATTGGGGCCGGCACCCGCGGGACAACATGAGGCAACCCACCAATATGGTCAAGGTGACCATGCGTGATGATATACCCCTTCACTTTGTGCTTAATAGACTCGAGGTAGCTAATATCGCAGATACCGTAGTTAATACCCGGCAAGTCAACCCCGAGGTCACTCCCACAGTCAATCACCACTGCATCATCTTTGTATTCAACCAGCATCATATTCTTCGAACCACCGCCGTCCATACCACCAAGACCGATGATTTTTAGGCGTGGGCTGTCATCGATCTGATTCGCACGACGTATTTGGTTCATGTCTGGTGCGTCAGCAAGGTTATACTGGCTAATCATTCGCGTGGCATCGTCATGACTACGTCGTTGCGCTCTAATTGCTTCACCTCTTGAGGCGCTTCGGGCTTGGTCTGTTGTCTTTGGACGTGGTTTTGTATCAATGCCAGATTTAGGTTTCTGTTGTTGAGGAGGTCTGTTGCCATTCCCTCTATTTTTTGGATTCATTTATTTCATTTCTCCTTTAGATTTCTTGTAATAATTTTGTGACGATTTGGAAGTCGGACAGTAACGTTTCGCGTAAACTTCCGTTATATAGGGCCGCTGCTGGATGGTAGAGCGGAAGGATAAGCAATGATGCTTCTTTGCCTTCTCTCATGACCTTTATGCGCTTTGGTTGCCCATGATCGACACTTATGCGCAAGTCTTGTAAAAAGGCTTGCCCACTATGACGACCAAGAGTCACGATAACTTTTGGGTTAATAATCGACAATTGTTTTAGAAGATACGGCCAAAAAGCTGTCTTCTCTTCTGGAAGTGGATCCCTGTTGTCTGGGGGCCGGTACTTCACGATGTTTGTAATGTAAATGTCCTCTCGTTCCAAGCCGACACTTGCAAGCATTTCATTCAAAAATTTTCCTGCAGCGCCCACGAATGGCTCGCCAGTCAAATCTTCATTCTTGCCAGGAGCCTCCCCGATAAACACGATATCAGCATCAACGTTTCCAGACCCAAACACGAGTTGGGTGGCCTGAGCAGCCAGCTCAGGACACACTCGCTTTGTCTCAATGAGCTTTTTTAGCTGCTCGAGCTCTGCTTGTTTTGTCATTATCTATGTAATTTCTCTTGATGAGTCTTGCCAAAAAGTAGACGCCGTAATAGGCGCTTAGGAAGGCGACGCCGTAGCCAACAAGGCTTCCGCTGCCTATTGCCCAGCTTGCCGACACATAGGCGCTTATTCCTAACACAACCAGGGCGAAAATTGTCTCGCCGGTCGTTAGCTCTACTCTTCCCTCTCTTAGTACCACCGCTTGCCCCCTTAGTTTTTCTGCTCTCGTGCAGCAGCTTTCATGCTTAGTTGTAAACGACCTCTGTCATCGATTGCAACCAATTTTACCGTTACTTTGTCTCCCTCTTTCACGACATCACTTGGCTTCTCAACTCGCTCTTCACTCATCTCGCTCACATGCACAAGCCCGTCTTTTCCAGGCAAAATTTGCACAAAAGCTCCAAAGTCCATAACGCTCACCACTGGTCGATCCTTATAAATTGTTCCCACGACTGGCTCTTCAGTAATGTCGCGGATCCACTGCATCGCAGCTTCAATCTTCTCTTTGTCTGGGCTCGCGATCATCACCGTTCCGTCGTCTTTAATGTCGATCTCGGTACCAGTTTCTGCTGTAATCTTTTGGATAGTCTCGCCACCCTTACCAATCACTTCACGGATCTTGTCAGGGTTAATCTTGATGCTTTCAACTCGTGGCGCATACGGGCTCATTTCACCAGGTGTGTTAATCACACTTAGCATGTGCTGTAAGATGTGTGCTCGTCCCTGCTTACCCTGCTCAAGTGCCTTTGCAAGCACGCTCGTTGGTAAGCCGTGGACTTTCATGTCCATTTGCAGTGCGGTAATACCATTTTCAGTACCCGTCACCTTAAAGTCCATATCACCCGCAAAATCTTCAGCATCAGCAATGTCGCTCAAGATAAACGGCGTATCACCATCCATCATAAGTCCCATCGCGATACCGCTTACTGGACGCTTCAACGGCACACCTGCATTCAAAAGCGCCATACAAGACGAACAAGTTGCTGCCATAGACGTAGAACCGTTCTGGCTCATAATTTCAGTCACGCTACGAATTGCATACGGAAAATCTGCTTCGTCAGGCAACATCGGCAAGAGAGCTCGCTCTGCGAGGTAGCCATGACCAATTTCGCGACGTCCTGGAGACCCAAGGCGCTTCACTTCGCCAACGGTCCAGCCTGGGGCATTGTAGTGGTGCATGTAGCGTCGTTCACTGTCTCGCTCCATAGTGTCAACAATTTGGGCGTAGCTGAGAGGTGCAAGCGTCACTATGTTCATAGCCTGAGTCATACCACGAGTAAATAAGCTTGAGCCGTGTGCACGTGGCAAAAAGCCTACTTCACTTGAAAGAGGTCGGATGTCGGTCATCTGACGGCCGTCAGGACGCACCTGCTCTGTCACGATGCCTTTTCGTACGTCTGCATGAATACTCATTTGGAATGCTTCTGCATATTCGTTGCGCAAAAGTGCATATTCTTCTTCGCCAAGCTCTGCTTCAAAATGAGCATGCATCTCTTCGCGCAGTGCATCAACAAGTTGATTGCGCTTTGGATATTCTGCACGTAAGTTTGCACCGAGCTTGCCGTTCGTCCAGGCGTCTACTGCCGCTTGAATGTCTTCGTTTGGCTTAATAAGCTCATATTCGAGTGGTGTAACACCAACTTTAGCAACGAGTTCTTTTTGTAGTGCAATTGCTGGTTGCATCATTTCATGGGCAAAATTCATTGCCTCAATCACTTCTGCTTCGGTTACTTCGTTAGCACCGGCTTCAACCATCATAATGCCTTGCTCGGTACCCGCAACGACAAGGTCAAGTCTACTTGCATCGTATTCACTTGCACTCATGAAGGCTTTAAGCTGACCGTTCTCGTCAATACCAACTCTAAGTCCTGCGACTGGGCCGTCAAACGGTGCACCAGTGAGCATAAATGCCGTACTCATCGCAATCATGGCAATCATATCTGGACGAAATTCTGGGTCAGTGCTCAAGACAGTTGCGATGCCCTGTACTTCTTGGCGGTAGCCCTTTGGCCATAACGGGCGGATTGGGCGGTCAATAATACGTCCAATAAGAATTGCTTCTTCACTTGGGCGACCTTCACGCTTAATAAATCGCGACCCGCTAATCTTGCCGGCTGCATAAAACTTTTCTTCATAATCAATACTCAACGGGAAATAGTCCATCCCACTCACTGAGCGGTTTGACACCATTGCCGTACCAAGCACCACTGTCTCACCATAACGAGCAAGTACAGATGCGGTACTACGAAAGCCGACGCGGTTGATTTCAAGCGTAAGCGTTTTACCGCATAGTTCGGTTGATACACTCATCACTGTTTTCCCAAATGGGTTGATGATTGCTGATTCCATTGTTAATCCTTTTCCTTCTTTGTAGTTCAGTAACAGGGTTCAGTTTGCGTATTCATCCACCGCAAGCTGTGCTCTACCACTGAAGCTACATGTTATTTGCCTCTAGCCCGCACATACCCATCTCCTGCAAGAGAAGAACTACGCACGCGTCACAAGAAAATATATATGTTTAACTAAGATGAGAATTTAGATGCAACGTGTTCTGTTTCTCGAAGCGCGGAACGAGACGTATTTTAATACGTTGAGCGAGCACTGGAGAGAAACGGGGCGCGTTGCGCTAAATTATCTTCTTAGGCCGAGTTTTTTAATGAGCGCGAGATATGCAGCACTATCTCTAGATGCCAAATATTTCAAAAGTCGTTTTCGCTTACCAACAAGAGCAAGGAGTCCGCGTCGAGCCATGTGGTCTTTTTTGTTCACTTTCAAGTGACCAGTCAACTCGTTAATGCGTGCTGTCATAGCGCTTACTTGCGCTTCTGGAGAGCCGACATCTGTTGATGCGACACGCTTAGCCGTGCTTTTTTCTTTCGTTTCAGTCATTGTTGAGTAATACTATAGCACGTCTCATCTGTTCAGACAAGTGTTTTTTGCAAAATCTCATCTGTCAGCGCTGAAACTGCATATGCTTCGGCCAGGGTTACGTCCCCTATGCTTACTCGTCGCAAGTTGCTCATATAAGCACCGCACCCAAGTTTTTCACCTATATCTCTCGCCAGAGAACGGATATACGTCCCACTGCCAACATGAGCTTTAAACCGCAGTTCCGGGTAGTCATACGAAAGCTCAGAGATCTCGTATATCTTGACCACTCTGCTCTTAATCGGCACTGGCTTACCCGCTCGAGCCAAGTCGTATGCTCGTTTACCGTCAATCTTAATCGCACTAAATATTGGTGGGGTTTGTTCTATTTCTCCAACAAAAGTTGCCACCACTACCTGCACCTCATATAGTGTCGGCACTTCCCAGCCCTCAGTCTTTGGCTCGCTATCAGTAATAACTCCCTCTTTATCTTCTGTGGTGCTTACCTTACCTAGAGTGAGTTCCACCTCATAAACTTTGTCTTGTTTCATGAGTGACTCAACTTGTTTTGTAGCCTTACCGACACAAAGCACTAGTAACCCTGTAGCCGCCGGGTCAAGTGTACCAGTATGCCCAACCTTCACATTACGAGGCTTTTTACCTTCTAGTCGTGTCACCATACGGCGAACATAATTCACGACGTCGAAAGAAGTCCAGCCTTCTGGCTTATCTATATACAGTAGTCCGTTCATAGAAAACAGTATCTCCTATTTGCTCAAGAACAAGAAATTACACTTTAGATTTTTTTAGTTAGGGTTCAAAAAGGGATTAGCACTGTTACCGTCTTGGTCATAGAACTGAGGCTGTGTTGGTGCCGGCATAAGTGGTGGTGGCACCTCTGGTGGCGCATTTGGATCTTGCACCTTTGGAGGTTCTGGTGGTGTTTCTTCCTGCTTCTCTTCTTGTTTTGTCTCGTTCTGTGCTTCTGTAGGAGCTGGTTCTGCTACTGGCGCTTCTTCACTAGTTGGTCGTGTCGTTCCAAGAAAGCTGTCCACTGAATTAGTTGTGCTGTCACTACTTTCCGCATGCGGGCTTCCGACTGCCTGTTCTATATCACTAAGCGTTTGCCCTTGTTCTGGGACAAGAGGCGCAACAGGCGTTTCAATAAACCCAGTAGATGCTGGCATCGCACTAGGTGCTGGGATAGGTGGTGGTGGCGCTACACTGTGTTCTTCAGAAGCTGGTGGTTCTGGTTCACCCCGCAAAGGAGCAGGTGGTGGTGCAGTCGGGTCATAAGGACTTGGAGCTGGTGGCTCAGAAGGTGGCACAAAGGCTCGCCCATAACTCCCGTGCTCTTCACCTTCAGGCAGTGGGGCTATTACCTTATGACGAGGCTCCATAGGCATGAGTGGCGCTTCTTGAGGAGTTGCAATAGTTCGCTCTGGTACAGAAACAAGTGGCGTATCGAGCAGTGGCTGGGCAGATACGCTCCCACTGTCGTCTTGGGCATACAACTGAGGAGGCCGAGCTGGCTCTATATAAGAACGCGACGACGGCAGTTGTTGGTCATCAACAGCCGAAGGAGGCATTGGCACTAAGCTTGGTGCTTCAGCTGGCGCTTCTTCTGTCGCAATATGAGGCATGTCTTCATCAGGAGTTGACGGTAAGGCAAGGTTCCCTGCGTCGTCGATATGGATGTTTTGCACCTCATCACTCTCATCATGAACAATTTCTAGAGCACCATCATCGGCATCCTTAGTTGCTTCGTTATATGAAAGTGGTCGTGCAACGCTTCCCATATCTGGCTCTTCGAGTTTTTCCGCAATAAGTTGCTGGTTTGCTCCAGCTGCCATAAGCTTTGCACTTATTGACATAACCTCTGGTGTCGTCGATGAGTTCCTAAAACGATCTGTCTCAGCAATAATACCGGTCATAAGTGCCGTAGCAACTTGTGCGTCTAGGACTTCAGGGCCCAAGCCGTCCGTAAGCATTGCAACCATCTCAGAGACACTACTTGCAAGTTGCTCTTGCCAGTTTATGGCCCCAATTTGGCTGATAACGTCATGGTTGGTGAGTGCAACAACCGTTGCATCGTGCAAGATTCTGCCGTGTGCTGTTACCGCCTGATCAAAATCTTCTTTTGTTACAACACCAAGGGCAACCACTGCATCAACGTTAAAATCTCCTTGGCTAAATTCTAGGTCTTTGTCAGTAATGGATGTTTTGTATGGCGTAATAAATATACGAACCACGTTATCTTCGACTTTATACCGCAACTTGTCAGCTTTTGACTTATCGAGAGCGATAATAAAATCTCGCAAACTGTCAGTAGTCGTATCAATTGCCATCTCTGGCTGCAAAAATTCAAGCATTGATGGAACGCGTCCACTAAAGACTGTTACCGCGTGCTTATTTAGATGGTTCAGCATCAAAGTTAACGCGATCGCTGCCGATAACTCATCAACTGTCGGACCATTCTTAACCGTCACCAAGACGCAGTTGGCTTCCTTCAACGTTTTTAACACTTGTGGTATGTTTGGATTTTGCATTTTTTGATTTTTTATCGCTTACGGTAATAATCGTACCACTATTTTTGTCAGTCTGTCCAGTTTTTTGTCAAGCCCTGCAAACGGCAGGGGTGCAACACTTTACATCCTTGTTTATATCCGGTATAATTGTCTGAAATATAAGTACCTAATAACGATGTTTCTGCGGTTATCCACAGGACAAGGAGAAATCTCACCCATGCCAATTATTAAATCAGCAAAAAAGCGTGTAAAAGTAACCACATCAAAGAGCGTGCAAAACGCCCGAACAAAAAAAGGATTGCGCGCAACACTAAAAGCTTTCCAGAATGCGCTTACATCAGGCAAAAAAGTTGATGAAGCACAAATTGCAGCACAAAGCGCAATCGACACAGCCGTCAAAAAAGGCATTATGAGCAAGAATAAGGCAGCTCGCAAGAAAAGCCAGCTCAATAGCGCAGCCAAAAAAACAACTGGCGGAACCCGTACGGTAACAAAGAAAGTCGCAAAGCCTACCGAAAAACCTGCAGCCAAGAAGGCATCACCTGCTAAAAAGACTACCGCAAAAAAGCACCAGCTAAAAAAGTAGCTGCCAAGAAATAGTCTAAAGACTCATTAAATAGAGTTCTACACCAGCGTCGGCATCGGCGCTGGTTTTTATTTGAGCGTCAAGCTCAGTGAGTGCCACTACCATTTTCTTTATATCCGCTTTCGATTTGCCTCGTGCAAGCGCTAGCACTTTTCGTGCGGTAAACGGTGACATACCCGTGGCCACGAGACTACCTTCTGACGCATCCGACGCATACACAGCAAGGGATAGTGATTGGAGCTGCCACACCATCATCGCCAAGATGTAATGTGGTTCGATTCTGGCTTTACGTTGCTCACGATACATTTCAACGGCCTTTTTTACATTCCCAGCAAAAGCCGCATCTAGCAGCGAAAAAATAGTACTCTGCAGGCTCTGTTCCGTAAGCAATTCAATTGTCATGCGTGTGATCTTTGGTTCGTAGGTGCAAAGCTTTTGCAATTCGTTTGCGAGCAACTGCTGGTTAGCCCCCACCCGATCTGCCAAGTACTGTGCATCAGCTAAACTAAGTTCAGCTCCCAGGCGCTTGGCTTCAGCGACCAGCCAGCCGGGCAGATCACGTGATGACGGTTCAACAAAATCATGAAGCTCTGTCTGTTTTTGCAGTAGCTTGTAGCCAGCTTTTCGCTTATCTAGACTTGGGTCAACGAGCAACACCTCCACACCCTCTGCCACGCGTTCTACAAGCTCTGCGAGTCGTTCCATAAGCGGTGAGTTTGCTTGTATATTAGAAATAATCACAAGTTTTTGTTCAACCAAAAAAGGGAGACTTTGCACCGCTTGCAATACGGTATCGACGCTTGCTTCTGAGGCATCATGACGCTCTATCGCAAGTTCGCCAGATCTAGCCAATACATCATCCACGCGCTCTTGCAAATATGCGTGCAATTTATAGCTATTCTTCCCCGTCAAAGTTCGTATCATAGCACCAGTGTATAGTACTCAACCCTGTAATTCATTTTCTATTTTCTATATTTTCTGCTTCTTGCTTCTGGCAATTTGGGCACGTGTGCGTTCCGCGCCCAGCAACTTTTGACTTCTCAATTATGCTCTTACAACGAGGACAAGGCTGGTTCTCTCGTCGAAACACTCGTGCAAAGTCTATATAGCTCCCCTTTTTACCCTCAGCGTTAACATAATTTCTGTCCGTGCTTCCACCTTTTTCTATAGAAAGGATTAGAACAAACCGCAATTCGTCATACAATTTTCTTAGTTGCTTCTCGGAAATGTCACGCACCCGTGCTGCAGGGTGTAGGCATGCTCCCCACAAACTCTCATCGGCATAAATATTTCCTACCCCCGCTAACACTGTTTGGTCTAGTAGTGCTGCCTTTATAGTTGTATTTGCGCGCTTTTGTATTCGCTCAATAAAAATGCTCGGCGTGAAATCATCTGATAGAGGCTCTGGGCCAACCTTCTTAAAGAAGTCTATCTCGGGTACTTGCACCGTCGGAAGAAGCCGGACCCATCCAAACTTACGTTGATCATTAAAAAATAGCTTTGAAGAGTCTTTAAAGCTGATAACAACACGTGTCGATCTGTCTGGGAGCTCGCCAATAAGTGAATCATTAGGGTGCCCTGCACCAAAATCTGATTCACCACGGTACACGAGCTGTCCTGTCATCTTCAAATGAATAACTAATGTGTATGCCGTGCTTAAATCTATCAACAAAACTTTAGCACGCCGTCGAACTTCCTTGATCTCTGCACCTACCATGAATTCATCTACGTCTGCTGGCGCATTCGGAAAACTCTTAGCCGTATCGTAAGTAACCGAAGCAATGCTTCGACCAATAATTAGTTTTTCTAGTCCGCGCTTTACGGTTTCTACTTCTGGTAATTCAGGCATACCTACAGTGTAGCGCGTTATACTAGTACATATGCAGTCATTGCAAGACATGTTACAAGACAAACGACCAAATGAGCCTCCGCAAGTGCAGGCGCTAAAAGCCTATGCACGTGAACACTACGGCATAGAAATACAAGTTCGAACAAGTCGTTCGCACTACTTGGTTACGGTGCCTGGCGCCGCATACGCCCATAAAGTGCGCGTTGACACCGAAGCAATTGCCGAAGCCTGCCAGCTAGAAAAACGCCTCATTATTCACATTGGCTACTAATGACAATGAGCAGTGAGCTCTTCTAGCTTAAGCTTGAAATCCTGCATATGGGAATACTGAATAGCCTGCATACCAACCGCAGTTGCACCTTCGCAGTAGCGTTCAATATCATCAACAAACACACACTCCGATGGTTCAACATTCAGCCTGTTTGCTGCGAGCTCATAAATTAACGGGTCAGGCTTAGCTAACTTCACCGAATACGAGAGTACAAAGTCGTCAAATAACTCCAAGTCTTTCTTCAGAAATAAGTCGTCTAGCCAATTATCTGAGGCATTTGAAGGAAACCCAATCTTATACTTACCGTAAAGATGCGTTTCGATATAAGCAAGCAAAGCTTCATTACGTGGGTTCTTATCCATCTCTTTATGCACTTCACCTGCCGGTATCTTAGCCATTTCTGCAAAGCCCATTATCTGGTCTTCATAGCTAATTAGACCTAAGCTAGCCTGGTCGTTGAGCTCATGAGCCCGTCGCACCAATGTCGCATCATGCGCTAAATGTTTGCTGATAAATTGCTCAAGCGAGCCAGAAACAAGCACGCCAAAGCAATCAAATATAATTGCACGAATAGTCATGAACTAAGTATAGCTTGCAGTAACAAGGTTTAGTTACGATTCAGTTCGGTATCTTTTACCAAAGCTTCAAAATCGGGAATCTGTTTTGCAAATAGTTTGCGCATCGTCGTCATTTTGCCAGCGGCTGTTCCCTGTTTTCTATCACAAGAAGTTGTCCAACGTCGAACGTCATTACCAAGCTCTACAATGAAGCGTCTGCCGTCAGGGCATACCCCAGTATCTGCTATGTCGTCATCTTCGTTTGTGTTTGCATATCGCGCCGTAGCGTTTGCGCCTTCAAGCGATTTCATAAACGCGTCAAATGCTTCAGGGTTATTAGTGTAGCTCTTCTCTGCTATAACTTTTTGGCCATAGTCAGAATAGACTCGCATCATCACTACACTCGGAGAAACTTCGATAACATACTTTCGGTGATCAGCACTGGCAACAACAGGCCCGTCAACAATATATCGTGCAACACGTATACCTTCGAGGCTCTTATTCTCTGTTGTTTCAACTGCAGATTGGCTTGTATTGGTCCTGCTGAAGACTTTTCGGGCAATAGAAGACAAGCCCCATCCTATAAATATAAGAAAGAACAACAAGATAAAGACGACTAAAATCCATCGTAGTTTCGACGTAAACTCCATAGTGTTTATATTATATCACACTATAAGCATAAATGCAATACTATCTTGCGAGTTTTGTAAGAATTCGCTTCAGCTCTTCGTTTACCCCGTCATCGGGGATATCTACTTTTTGCTTAACCCATAAGTAAGCTTGGTGTTCTTCGCTTAATACAACCTCTTTCGGAAGCTTTGCCTTTACTTCAAAAAAGAGAAGTACCAGCCCGGTATCTTCAGAAACATCAAACGGTAGCCGAAACGACCCTAACAGGTCTCCCACAGAGACAAGTGAGCTTCCAGGAAGTTCCTCGGCAATTTCACGGCTAAGAGCTTCACCAAAGCTTTCATTATCTTCTATACGGCCACCAGGCATGTCCCAGTGCCCCGGTGCCGCATCATGGCTTGCTCGTTGTAGTAAAAGATAGCCCTTTTGCTCATCATGGATTACTGCCTTCACCCCTACAAAAAACTTCTTCATTGTCATGCAAACTCCTTATGGTATGTTGGTAGGGTCCCAACAGGTTCTTAAGTTCTTATCGAGGCTCTTTAGCTTTTTCATATCTTCTGCATCAAGGCTAAAGTCAAAGACATCGGCGTTTTCAACAATTCGCTCTGGGGTTGTCGATTTAGGCAATGGCACCGTCCCGGAGTCCAAACACCAGCGAATCATAATTTGAGCGCTGGTCTTTCCATGCTTTTTTGCAATTTCTTTAAGCAAAGCATTATCTAGTCCATGCCCGTGTGCAAGTGGTGAATATGCCTCAACCAAAATGTTATTTTGCTTGCAGTAAGCAAGAAGCTCTGGTTGTTGCAAAAACACATGTAGTTCAACTTGGTTAACATGCGGCGTAACGGTTGCCCATTCTTTCATTTCTTCCAGGTGCTTAATTGTAAAGTTGCTCACGCCAATAGCCTTGGCCTTGCCATCTTTATACAGCTTCTCAAGACTTGTCCAAGCAATTCGTCGTGTTTCGGTCACTGGAAAGTGTAGCAACAGCAAATCAACATAGTCAGTTTGTAAATTTTTTAGTGATTGCTCAAAACTTTCTTCCAGGTCACCTGGCCAAAAATTATCGTTCCATATTTTTGTCGTAATAAACACGTCTTCTCGCTTCACCCCCGCTACTTTAAGCGCTTCGCCCAGAAGTGCTTCATTACCGTAAATCTGTGCGCTATCAAAATGAGTATACCCAATTTTAAGAGCCGCTTGCACCGCAGTGCTTGCGTCCTTCGACTCAGTTACTTTCCACAAGCCAAGTCCTAGTAAAGGTAATACTTCTCCGTTTGACAAAGTTGTTGTATTCATGAGCCCATTGTAGCAGAGCGTCTGCGCTATCTTTTTGACGTGGTTGACGCGTTAGGAGTGGCAAGTGCCACATCGCCATGTTTATAGTGACGGATAATATAGAGTACTACTGTGACCCCAAGGCATACCACCGCAAAGCTCAAGAAGTAGCCGGCAAAAAGCCCCCGAAACGCCTTCATTATTGCGTCGATAAGAGCAGTTGTGTCATATTCAGCCTGAACATTTTTCTGCAAAGTCGTAGCCAGCCGTCCAGGTGCACCCACAAGAAGGCCCCAATAGATGAGGTAGGAAGCCCCAGAGTACAGAAAGATTCTACTGATGCGTCGTAGTTTTTTGCCTCGTTCACTTATGTACCACTCAAGTAATAAAACCGCCAAAAAGAGAGCAATCCCTGCATATTTAATGTACCCAAATATCCTGTATGCATCCGTCACCTTATCCATAGCCCCGTTTTCATTAAGTTTGATTGGTTCATCAAATTTGTCATTTATTTCATCCCCTACCTCTACTCCGGCATTCTGAAGCTGGTTCGGAAAGTCACTAAGATCAATGACGGGCTGTGGCTCTCCTGCTTTTACAAAAGTGAGTATCGAGTCAGTAATTTGTCCAATCTTTTGGTCAACGTACCGCGCAGTAATCGCTTGAGAAACTTTTTGCGCCATCTCAGCTTTTTCTATAGGTGAAGAATCAGAATCTGTCGTAATTATTTGAGGCAATAGGTTTGAAAACTCTTGCGAAACACCAGCTTTTCTTAGCTCGCCAGACAAAATGCCCGGCTCAAGAACTCTACCGTCTACCGTCCACATAAAGAACGTTGCCGTGAGCACAAAGACAGCCAAAGAAATCAGCAGATGAGACAAGAATCGCTTGAACATAGATGGAACTCCTCTTTATAAAGAAATTCTAACACGGTTATGTTTCTAAAGCGTTAACTATCTTTGCGCCAAGCGGCTATGAATACCGGCAACAGAAAAAAGCTTGCGATATTAAACCACAAAAGAACTGCGTGCATCCTATTATTAGTGGAGTTGAAAATTATGACCGTTACAAGCACAAGGCTAGCAAGAGCTCTATATGACCTCTCAAATACTCGTTCACGAATGTCAACCTGCCGTTCATCAAGAAGCCTTCGCTCTACTTTACTTAGAAAAGGCCAATATTGTGAATGCTTCCAGGCCAAAAACATCCCAAGTACGATATACCCGGCGAGGAAAGTTGTGCCTAGGTTTTCATATATATACTTTCGCGTATGTTCATAAAGTGGCTCGTTTGTTGATAGATAGGTGAGCTGAAGCACGCAAAAACCAAATATCATTGCTAACAGCACAAGGATTCTATAAAAAATGACATTCTTTGACTTCTCATTCATTTTCTTTTTACTCACGATTTCTTCCTTTCTATGAGTGGTTTAAACGGTTTATCGTTAAACACATCGGTAAGCTCAACAGAAAATAGTTCTGCAAACTTAAAGGCGAGCTCCAAACTAGGGCTATAATCACCCCGCTCGATAAACCCAATTGTCTGATAATTAACCCCGACTTTGTCGGCGAGCTCTTGCCTACTTAAGCCCATTTCTGTACGCAAGACGGCAATTCTATTGTGTATCATGACTAGATTGTTGCACATACACAACATTATGTCAATTATCTAAATATTTATGGTGCGAGAGTTGAAGCTACTGTTTCTTCACCGTGATGAACAAAGTCACCGAGTATCTCATTCTTGAGCCCCAAACCTTGCGTCGAAGTTATTGCGCTCGCGCCAATGCCTTCAGAAAGATTAAGGACTTCCATATCATTTCCTACAAGCAACGCAAGATCAGCGCCATATCGAGCATTGTAACTGTTTATACCATCTAGCAATATTCCTGCGGCACTTCCCGTTTGGCCTGCGAGAATCTTTGCAATTTCAACCGGGGTTTCTGGACCATAAATATTAATCTCTACTGTACTAACACTTCCGTCTGCATTCTGAATCGTACATATATAGAGTGCTTGGATACCCTCTGTTTCAGCTGTCGGTGCAAAAACTTCAGTAGTTCCTGGAGCAGATGTAGATGAGCTCGGCTTCTCAGTGTGTTGCAACTGATATTCTTTCGTTAACAGTATTCCACCCGCAACACCTGTTGCAGCTGCGACGACAAGCCCAGCAAACTTACGCAACGGCCAACGATGGCGTTGCTGGGCTACTTCAAAATGTCGTATCTCTCCATTAGTACTCATTTTATTGCCAATAGATCATTACTGGCTGGGTTCGCATTCTTCGCTTTAGAAAGAGAAGTTTTCCAATATAGCCAAGTGCGAGTGCCCCGCTCATCAACCATAAAGGATTACCACCAGTAGCAGGGATAGTGTGGCCTGCATGTTCGGTTGATTCGCTAGTAGTTACAGTAGGTGAAGTAGTGGTGGTGTGGTCACTATGAGCAGCAGGTTCATTACTTGCGCCTGCCACCTGTGTTGCTGCTGCTGTCTGCGTGCTCACATCATGATTTGTGTGAGTAGAGGCTTCAGTTGCTGTTAGAGTGGCTACTTGCGTTGCCTGTGCGACAACCGGCGCGGTAGTCGTAACTTGAGGTGACGTAACACTATGATCGTGTACGGTGCTTTCAGACTCGTTGGTTGTTTGAGCTAGAGACGTACTATCAGTTGCAGGCACCACGTTAGTTGAAGTAACTACTGCGCTACTAACGATATCAGTACTAGCAGGTGTACTGGTAGTGTGTCCTTCATGAACTGTTGCAGTTGTTGGCGAGGAAGTTGCTGTTGTAGTTACAGGCGTTGCCGTAGCAGTAACGCTACCGCTGGTACTTGTTACTGATGATGCAGACGAGCTTGTAGTGGTCGTTTGCTGATCTGTCGTAGTTGTGTGGTCGTGAGTTGTCGTATCAGCTGTTGCCACAGGAGTGGCAGTGGCTGTTGTTACCGTCGTTGGTGGTACTTGCACTGTCGATGAGGCAATTGGTTCTATGCAAGCCGGCGTTGAAAAAGTTGCCTTATAGGTACTCTTCACACCATCCGCATCAAAATAACCAGCTGATTCACTCTTTATGCCACAAGGCGTCGCTTCTACCGATTGAGTTCGGTACCGTATGAAGCCATTCGTTCCTGCTGCCACACCCCCAACATCGACTCCTGCATCAAATAGGCCAGTGTCGCTCAGTTTGTACCCATTTGGAAAGTTTCCGTCAAACCACATCACACTTCCAGGGACAAGCGTCTGGTTAGAGACCAGCGACGAAGAAATAATAAGCTTTCCAACATTTGCTGTCCCCATATTGTGATAGCTTAACAGCCAAGAGACTGTCGTCCCTGCCGGGGCAGTTAAGGTTGTAGCCCAGTTGGTTGATCCAACAGTAGTCACTTGGTAACTCGTCATCATCGTACTTGTTCCACTACTTATTGTTTGCGCACTTCCCGACGCAAAAGAAAATGCAGACACCAATACGACCAACAGTGCTGAACAGATTTTTCGTTTCATAGTCTAAACACTCCTTCTTCTCTCTTATTTTACCCTGACGGGGCCAGTATTGTTCCTACGGGTGGTGCGAGCGTTGGCGGGACAGTCTCTGGAGTTCCCACAGGTGCAAGTGTTGCCGGTGCTGTCTCTACAGGGGCTAGAGTCGTGGGAGCTGGAGTACCTGGTGTTACGACAACTACAGGCGCAGGGTGATCGTGCGCTACTGCAGTAGTCACTGTTACTGGTTGTTCAGCCACAGGAATAACAGGCGCGGGGTGCTGATGCGTATCTGCTGGTGCGGGCGTTGCAACTTGCGGAGCAGTCTCTTGCCCAATGGTAATCGCAGGCGCGGGGTGATCGTGCGCTTCGGTCGTTACAGCCTCTGTACTGCCCGCTGTTTGGACAGTTATTGTTGGGGCAATCGTATCGCTCGGTAGTGTGCTAGGGTGGTGATCTATGGGGAGTATAGTTCCCTCTGCAATAGTTGTTGCCACCTCACCTGGTGGTAGAGTCGGAGGTAATGTCTGTGTGTCTAGCTCGAATACCGCAGTAGTTGAAGTAGCTGGAACATTCTGCTCTACCTCACCGGTATCTTTTTTACCTAAATAAAATGTACCTCCAGCTGCGGCGATAGCAAGCATTGCATACGGCCATAGTCTTCTACGTCTTGGTGGTGACAGCCTCTCAAGATTGTCTAGCATATGTTTAGTATATGCTACTGTACTAGTCTTTTCTTCAAATTAATGTTTTTGATAATTACTTATGCTTTTTAGGGTGCACCCCTATGCAATAGCAACGTGCGAAGCAAGTATTACCACCGAAAGCATCACAAAGTATGTCATTTGGTAAACCCAAAATTTATAGAACTTCTGTTTGATAGACATAAGTAACATCGCGAGAAAGACCAACCACACGCCGTTTACCACAAACCCCGAAAAATGGGCCGCGAGCGCTATCGTTATAGCAAAGGCCATATAACAAAACGCCATTCCCCATGCTGTAAGCTGATGCACATCTCTAAGGTCCGGACCAAACTTAACATTTAGCTTAAGTGCAAGAACTTCAGCAATGTCGCATATCGCCCCAACAGTAAGAAAGGTCATAGCAAGTATAAGACCGTGCTCTCGTAAAAAGGTAAGTGCATAGGTTATAAGAAATACTGAAGCTGAAATATGCAGTGCACGATGGATTAATAGTAGCTGTACATTCGCTGCCCCATGTTCACTGATCGTGTGCGGCTTGCCGTCATCTCTTCGGCTTCCAAGCAGATATCCATGCCAAAGATTTACTACAGCAATTGGTGAGAAAAGTAAAAGAAATGGAAACATTTTACTACTATAGCAGTTTTGCTAAATCCCTCTTAAACTGCTCGGTATTTTTGAACAAAATAGTGTGCATGCCCGCTTCTTCTGCGCCAACGAGATATTTGCTCAAATCATCCAAAAACACGCATTCTTCAGGTTGAACACCCAAACGCTGAGCAGACAGTCGGAAAATCTCTGGTTCTGGCTTTGCCATGCCTACCTGAAACGACAAGACCATATCATCAAACAGCGCAATATCGGTATCTGTAAACAGCTCATGCGTGCGGTCTTTCGCAACGTTTGAAAGGAATCCAATTTTATATACGCCCTTTAACGATTCTGGAATATATGCAAGCAGGCTCTCGTTGCGCGGATTTTGCGCCAGCTCGTGAGCACACTGCTCAAGAGAAATTCCCGCCAAATCAGCAAATCCTTGCTCCGCTTCTTCAAGAGTTATCTCTCCCCTACTTGAGAGGTCTTCTATCTCGATAAATTTTCTAATAAGTTCTGCGTCACCGTGGAAATATTTTTGTTTGAATGGTTCGTAAGAGCTGGTGACTAGGACCCCAAAACAGTCGAAGATAATGGCTTTAATCATTACTAGATTGTATCACCGAAATATACCAGTTCCTGCCTGATTCACTAAAAGGGAGATGCCTGCCCTTTACCCAGCCTTACTTTTGCCTGCAGGTGCAAAAGTAAGCAAAAACCCCGCAGCCTCCCCAAAAACAAACGATGAAAATAGAACACAAGAACAAACGTGCCTGCGGAACTCCCTTACGGTCGGGCAACATAGTTATTTGTTAAGAGTATGTTGCCATGTCCTCGGCAATGACTCCTTTGTCTTCTGTCTCATTTTCTCGGTTTTTAGGGTAAAGGCTGGTGTGGCTACAGTAGCTCCGTAGCTCTCCAGCACCGCAAGAAAACCGATGCCCCTCTCTCAAAATGTAGTGAATCACTTCCGAGGACCAACCACAATACTCCTTTTCAGTAACTATTGTGGTCGCTTGCGTTCCGCAGGAACACTACATTTTAAGAGAGGGGCAATAGTACTTTTCTTGCATGCTGCGGACTTTTTGCATACTTTTGAGACTGTAGTCAAAAGTATGGCGTGGGTATGGGCGCGAAAAGCCCATTGTAATTTGACTAACAAAAGTTGCAAAAATTTTACTTACTTTTATCCAAAAGAAGCATTTCTTCAAGCTCAGCCTTAAACTTCTCTGTACCAGTGAACAAAATCGTCTTCATGCCAACGTGTTGCGCACCCTCAATATATTCTTCTCTATCATCCGTAAACACGCATTCGTCTAAGCGAACCCCAATTTGGTCAGCTACATATTCGTAAGCGCGTGCTTGGGGCTTGGCAAACCCAATGTCACCGGATGCCACCACCACATCAAAATATCCTTCCAAGAATCCTTCTCCAAACAACTCAGGGAGTCTTCCCTTACCCACGTTCGACAGCATGCCAACTTTGTATTTTGTACCTAATTCTTTTACGTATTCTAGGAGTTGCATGTTTATTTTGCGTCCCGAAGCAAGTGCGTCCACCCACGTATCTACTGTCACTCCTAAATGCTCTGCTATAGGTTGGTAGGAACGGTACACTTCCCCACGGTCTGTTGCAGCCAAAACTTCACGTATAAATGGCAGGTCTTTTTCAAAGTCTCCACCCAATGTTTCATATGCAGCCTGCAACGTATCAGAAACTACGACTCCAAAACAATCGAAGATAATGGCTTTAATCATATTTTTCTCGCTATACATTCAAGCATTATGGATGGTTTGCCATAGTAAATTCTTTCTTCTTCTACCATGGATTCAATTTTAAATAAATCAGAGACTAGTAGCTCAACAAACTCCTTAGAAAAAGCATGTAGAACATGATTATTCTTGTCCAAGAATACTGATTTTTCTATTTCTTGTGCATTCTCCATGCGATTTTTATCATATGTTTTACACACGAAAGCAAAGAGGCCTCCCTCTTTTAAAACTCTATGTATTTCGTTGAATATACCCTTCGTCTCCTCGTCGGTGTAATAATGAAGCGCTAGATGTGAGTACACCACATCAAATCTTTTACTTACATAAGGAAACTTATGTCGCATATCAAGCTTTTCAAAGGCCAGGGAACTATTTTGAGAGTTAGATCGATTTTTATCTACAGCCACTTCAGAAAAGTCTGTCGCTAAAACAGTGAGCCCCTTCTGAGAAAAATATCGCGCATCTCTTCCTTTACCACATCCTAGCTCTAGTAAGAGAGCATTTTTCTTGAGTTTCTTACTTAGCTTTTGAGCAAATTCGTTCGGCTCGTTTGAGAGGAACTCGTCTTCACGCTCTGCATGTATTTTATCCCACATGGTTTTTTGTTCGGGTATACCCACTACTCTTTCTCCTTGCTCAACAAAGCCTCAAGGTCCCTCTTAAATTGTCCCGTATTCGTGAACAAAATCGTCTTCATGCCTACATGTTGAGCACCTTCAATATATTCCTCTCTATCATCCGTAAAAATGCATTCATCCAAGCGCACGTTAAGACTCTCGGCGACAATTTCATATGCTCTTGCTTCTGGTTTAGCAAAACCTATGACATGTGACTCAACGACTGTTTCAAAATATTCAGCAAGACGCTCTTGAGTAATAAATCGTTGTAGTCCCAAAGAACTTACATTGGACAGCATACCTACTTTATAGCTTTTTTTGAGCGTTTTTATATACAGGAGCAATTCTTCGTTTATTGTCCTGCCGTTCTTCAACTCTTGCTCCCAAGTCTCAATTGGGACACCAAGTCTTTCTGCAATAAATGGGGAGGCAGCAGGAATAAGCCCACTGCTACTTTTGTGATAAATATCTCTTAGAAACTCTTTGTCCTTTTCGCTGTCACCACCAAGCAACTTGTATGTAGCTTCTGTGGTATCGGCTACAATAACGCCAAAACAGTCGAAGACAATGGCTTTAATCATTACTAAATTGTAACATCAGAGTTGATTGTTGTTTTTTACTTGTCAATTATAACCTCAATAAAACCAGCGTTGTCTAATTGTTCAACTGGGTCAAACTCTTCAAGGCTAAGATTTCCTTTCGATAGCTGAAGTAAGTAAAAGCCAGCCACAGAATGCCCAACAACTACCAATACTTCGTGCTCTGTTTCAGACTCAATCTTTTTAAGAACGTACAAGCTACGTTTAATCACCTCATCAGTCGGCTCTTGACCACGAACTTTATCATCCCGTAGGAAAAACCACTCTTTAGAATCTTTTTTTGGTTTTCCTTCAGCATCTCCCAGCCGACGTTCGTGCAACTCGTCAACTATTTCGATTCTGCTAGTCGGAAGACCCAGTTCACTGGCTATAACTTGTGCTGTTTGTTGCGCTCTAATATACGGTGAGCATAAAATCTTAGTAATTCCCCTACCTTTCAGCATTTTGCCAGTTTTTATAGCCTGTTCAATCCCAATCTCTGTAAGTTTGGTGCTAGGCACTCCTATTATGCCTGCGACATTCGCTTCACTCTGACCGTGTCTTACGAAATAGAATTTTATCAACTAAGTAGTTCCTCAGGACTAACTTGAACTCGCATTTCGTTTAAAATTTTACCCTCATGAGTTTCTTTTGACCCATATACCTCAATTTTCTTAATATCTGCACAGTAAAGCCTTCTTTCGTTTGGATCCAGATAGTCTTCAATAGCTGATGCTTCCATGGCCCATCTTCTACGTGTTTCGTTATACGTCTTCATGCCTTCAGCTAAATCTTTTCCGAGAATAACTCTAAAATTATCAAGTGTAAGATAGATACCACCGATAAAAACTGCCGAATCGTAGACAACAGCAAACCCTTCCCCCGTTCTCATAACATTTTTCGCGTGCAAAGATAGCGGATGTGTACTCATATAAAACTTCTTTAGATCTCCACTATAGATGAAAAAAAGTGGCGTGTTATGCGGAGTCCCATCCTCATTTACTGTAGCGAGCGCCACATGCCGCACTTTTGTGAGTAATTCTTTTTCAATCATCATTCTTTAAAGCCTTTTCAAGAAGTTTTACTGTTAAGTCTTTTTAAGAAATTGCGCTACAAGATTTTCTGTATTGAACCTGCTAATAAAGTCAATAGTGAATAGAGCATCACTAATTGTTAAGACTTTAAAGTGCATAATAGCATTTCTTATGTTTATAAACTTACTAAACTCTCCCTTACTAATATCATGAAACATCTCATCGAATCTTGTTAAGGCTTTTAACTGAAGAACCTCTCTTTCACTTCTAGCGTCACCATATTTAGCTAGAAAAAAGTCATCACTTGGTGGCTCAGACAAATAGCTATAAAAGAACTTACCTAACTCTAATTGCGCGATGGGATGATCTGCGTCCTTTGTACGCTTGTCACCTTTATCAATTTTTTCTAAGCCGTATAAATCATAATACCAAGTTCTCAATGTTTGTTCTAAAGCACCGACTTTTTCATATAACAACTTCGCACGTCTATTTGAATATTCATCGGAGAGTATTTTAGCTCCTTTCTTTTTTGTAAACACTGCATAAAAACTTTTGCTACCTTTAAAATCTTCGAAAACAATGTCATTATACTTCCACTCATTCTTACTCTTTCCAGGAATTCGTAAATAGTAATACCTCAGCTTTACATTCAACGGGCGTGGATAAACAATTACTTCATTAGAGTTTTTATAACAATATGGCTTCTCAAAAAGAGTAAGGTCATCTATCGCTTCAAGCTCTTTAACAAAACCCGCGGGGTTGTCACAAATAATTCTGATTGAATAATGGTATTTAGTAAACATACGCTCAACGATATTTTGAACTTCTTCAACAATCATTCTAGAGCTCACCCCAGTTTTTGCCTATGGATACGTCAACGCGGAGGTTTACACCGAGCTCTGGGTAGATTTGTTCCATAGTTTCTTTCATCATCGCGCTCACGGCTTCTGCATCCTGCTCACGGCATTCAACCATGATGCTGTCGTGGATTTGCATAATCTGGAATGCTCCTTCTGGCAGTTTTGGCTCAATAGCGACCATGGCCATTTTGGTAAGGTCGGCAGCACTTCCCTGAATCGGCATGTTTATCGCTGCACGGTAGGCACCTTCGCGCACAATAAAATTGCTCGACTGCACATCTGGCGTGGGGCGTCTGCGCCCCATGACCGTTTCTACATAACCTCTGTCTTTTGCTTCAGCGCGGAAGTGTTCAATCATGCCCTTAAGCTTTGGTCTCACTTCAAAATACTTGTCTATAAACTTCTTTGCTTCTGCATAAGAAATACCCGTTCCCTCGCTCAGGCCATGCACACCTTGGCCATACAAGATACCGAAGTTTACTGCTTTAGCAGCATAGCGCATCTCTTTCGTCACCTCTTTCGGGTCAACTCCCTGAATCAGTGCTGCTGTTTCGGTGTGAATGTCGCGGTCTTCGTTAAAGGCACTTATCATGGCTTGGTCATCGCTCATCGCAGCAGCTATACGCAGTTCAAACTGGCTATAGTCTGCACTAATAATCACGTTGCCCGGCTCGGCAATAAAGCCTTCGCGAATCTTGCGCCCCAGCTCAGTCCGAACCGGAATATTTTGCAAGTTTGGATCAATGCTCGAGAGTCTCCCGGTTGCCGCAATAGTGAGGTTCATAGTGCTGTGCACACGGTTGCTTTCATCTATCATGAGCGGGAGCGGGTCAACATAGGTACTCTTGAGCTTTGTATACTCACGGTACTGTTCTATGCATTCAATAATCGGGTGAATGCCCTTCAATTTTACTAGTACGTTACTTGCGGTGCTGTAGTGTCCCGCTTTACCTTTTTTGCTTACTGCAACAGGCAGGCCTAGCTTCTCAAACAATATTTCGCTAAGCTGGCTCGGGCTTGAGATGTTAAATTCTTGATCTGCATGCCCATAAATAGTTTGTTCAACATCACTAATCTGGTCTGCTAACTGCTCGCTTAAGCCCTTAAAGAAAACGGGGTCTAGCTTCATGCCGGCTCGCTCAAGACGCGCAAGTACCGGAATCACCGGCCAATCGACAGTCTCGGCCATTTTAATAAGACTTGTCACCTCGCTCATTTGCTCACCTTGCAAATTCGCAAGCTCACAAATTACCGCTACTATCTCGCCTGCTTTGCTCAGAAGCTTTTCATCGTCAAGATTCTCAAGTTCAACCTCATAACCAAGGTCGTTGCTAGCCTGCTCACTTAAACTTTGGTCGCGTCGCAAAGAGTTTACAATAAACGCACCAATCAGTGTGTCATGAGCAACACGCGGTAGCCTTTCAACCCCTAACTCAAGCAATACCTTGAAAGAGTTCTTTAAATCATGCCCAGACACAGATGTTAGCTGTTCGATTTTCGATTTTAGCTCTGCAGTTCTACGATCATCAAACGTCCATCCTCGAACATCAACTGCGTAACAAGTTTCGCTGTCTGAGAGCAATAATACTGTTGGGTTTTTACCATGCTTGCCACTGCTTCTTGCATGCAATACTACATCACCGTCAAGCGTTATAGCCTTCATGCCAGATGCATTGGTTATATGAACAACCTTTGGTAATTTGATACTCGATATTTGATTTTTGATGTACGAATTATCATCAATCGTCGAAACTCCAACATCGTTAGATGTCACTTTCATTACGTCTGGTAGATTACGTAATAATGACCTAAACTCTAATTTTTTTAACAGTTTTTCAAGCAAGTGAACATCTAACTTCGCAACGTCCATTTGTTCAAGGTCTAGTGGCACAGGCGCGTCATCAAACAATCGTGCAACTTCTCTACTCATGAAGGCAGATTCACGCCCCGCTTCCAGCTTTTTGGCAACACCAGATTTAATCAGTGCGAGGTTTTCGTACACGCCTTCCAATGTCTTGTATTCTCTGAGCAAATCAGCAGCACCCTTCTCTCCAATGCCTGGTACCCCGGGGATATTGTCAGAGCCGTCCCCCTTTAATGCTTTCAAGTCCAAGAACTGGTCAGTGCTAATGCCGTATTTTTGTTCAAAGCTTTCTGGGTCGAATCGCTCTATGTTTGTCAGCCCCTTTTTGAGTGCATACATGTGCGTCAGTGGGCTCAAACACTGCAACATATCGAGGTCACTACTAATAAGCATCGTTTCTATGCCTTCACTGGCAGCCTTCTTACTGAGCGAACACATAATGTCGTCTGCCTCGTAATCATCGTATTCATACAGTGGCCAGTTAAAGGCTTCTAGTACTTCGTGCAAAATAGGTATTTGCGCATAAAAGTCCGGTGGCGCTGGTTTACGCCCTGCCTTATAGCTAGGCAAAAGCTCAAGTCGTCTTCTAATGTTCGTCTTCGGCTTATCCCACGCCACACATACGTAGTCCGGCTTCAAGCGCTTAATGAGCTCCAAGGCCATCGCACAAAAGCCGTAGACCCCACCGGTTGGTGTGCCATCCTTTGTACTAAGGTTTGGCATTGCATAATAGCCACGATAAAAGACACTCTTCCCATCAATAATAGCCAGTTTTTTGCGCTCACTCATAAGAAGTAGTATACGCTGTGAAAAAAGAAAACACACCCCTGTATTAGGTACGTATTCCTAAGTAGCAAGTCGCCTTAGTCTTATCTTCTTAAATCGTCTCTTACAAGATGAGCTTCTTCAGGTCGTGCATACAGCTCTCCCTTTTGGATCATCATTTTGTCGTGTGCTCTTTCTAATAATGATTCTGCTGTATCACCTTCTGCATACGTATCCCAACCTGCAGAGACACCTAGACCTGTGGTATTTGTAAATTCATCATGCATATAAATATTATCTATGACCTGACCTTGGACGCGCTGAGTAATCTCTTCTAGATTTGGGACACCTTTATCATAACGGTGATCGATAGTGACACAATATTCATCACCCTCTAGAATATATATTCTGTCATAAGGTCTGATACCAAATGCATTTGTTAAAGTATCTCCAGCTACTAACTTATACTTATCTCCTGCATGCCACCCGACTGTGTCGTTCACTCTTTTTAATTTATTAAGATCAAAAAATATAACACTCACTTGACCAGGACGAGCCTCGTTTAGCAGACCAGAGAAATCTCTTTCAAAAGCACGCCTGTTTGGGAGGCCTGTCTTTGCGTCTATGAAAAGTTCGCTGTCTTTGTTTCGTAGCTCTAGCGCAGAACGAGCTAAAGCCAGTACACTCTCTCTGTGCCTTGGGCCCTCAAATCTTGAAGGTGGCGCGACTCGCACAGTCTCACCGTTATCTGATAATTTTCTATTTGGCATTATATCTGTATTTTCTTACTTAAAAAATATATTTAAATTATAACAATTTTTATTATTTTTGTCAATCCGTAACACTGTCGCCGGCATACACTCTACGACCTACTTCGCTCCCCAAATAACGAATGCGATTTTTTTGCCATTCTGCGTTTGTAATGCCAATTAGATACAAGTCTCTCCCCTCTGCTACCAGCAGTTTGCGGCGTGCAGCTAAATAGTGCGAAGCGAAGCCACTCTCGAGAACACCCGTATTAATAGCACCTTCTAAATCTAGTAAATTTGGCTCTAGCCCAAGAGTTTTAACCGCCTGCCCAAGTTGCCAGCCAATCATCCCTCTAAAATCTATCGCACAGTCAAAATCTTCAGCCTTGTCATCTTTTCTTTTCATAAAACCAAGCTTATCCCACCCTGGATATGCGGCTTCCATTTTGGCTTCGTTAGCATAGTTGTGAATAAATGTTCCTTGATCAACGGAGGCAAGTAGCCTTACGCTCACCTGAGAAGGGTCTGTCCCGTAATGCTCAATTGCGCTTCCTAAAACGTATTCTGCCCAAAAAACTTTCTTGCCGTTTAGGACATGTTCATCTTTATACGCATCAGGTCCTCTCATGTTTGTACGAGACATGTGCACCATTCCATGCACTAAGCGTCCTTCGTCATCACTAAACCGAACAACCAGAGCACCACAGTCTGCCATTCGCATCCCAGCAGCTAAAAGTGGCTCACCGTCAGCTGTCCGGTCATAGCCAGGCCGGAAAAAGAAGGCATTTGAGTCCTCTACTTTTGTATAAGTACCCTCACCTTTTGGTTCTTTATCCCTTACCGTCTCATCGCCAAACTTTACATTGTCGGCGTTTGCAATAACCAGCGCGAATCTATCGGCGCTTACCCCAAATGTCTCAATTGCAACGCTCAAGTTTTCTTCGGCACACATTTTAGGTTCAGCCGTGTTTTGACCTATATTTTGACAGGCAAGCTTGCAAGCTTCTTTGCCAAATGCCAGGCAAAAAGCAGGTGATACGTTCCCATCTTGTAAACCATCTGACTTATCTCCAAAAGCATTGCCATTTCTCATCACTGAAATAGCAACGCGCTCACCAGTAGCTCTCGTAAGAGGTTCAATAATCATTATATGATTACTATACAACTAAAAAGTATATTGTAAATATTAGGGTGCCGTTCTTCGGCTAATCCTCTAAGCAATGAGCTCAGTTGCTACTCTTATTTTTAACAGTTCCGTATCGTCACCATCGTTCATAAATATTCTATCGGCTTTATCTTTTACCTCGGCCATGCTTAAGGTAGCTTCGTCACCTGTGCGTTGCATTTCAGCTTGTTCACTTGCAACAAATTCTTCGAAACTTGCAGGGTCGTCTGCTCGCATGCGTCCTTTCAAACGACCAAACCGGACATGCGGGTCTGCGTCTACCCAGATAACTTCTCCGCCTAGTTGGTGAACTCTGTCATTCTCCCCCGGGTTTCGTAGAGATGCAACAACCAGCCCTGCGTACTTGCTGTCACCGCCAAGCTTTTCATAGTGCTCAACAGATTTATCTACAAGCACGCCCAAGCCTGATTCACGGCGCCATTCTGCGCTGATAGTGCGTAAAACTTCACGACTTGTATCTAAATTTCTGTTCAGTGCCTCCTCGCGAAGCATGTCAGTCATCGAAATGAACAAAAAATTGTGCTCGCTTGCCAAAAGCTCACCAACAGTGTCCTTCCCCGCCCCATTCGTCCCTGATAATCCTATTAATCTCATTGCTCCTAGTATACCTTTAATACTTTAATGGATCTTTAATTTTACTTAAGTCTCTTAAAAGATGTGAGACCTGCAGCGATACTTGTGTTGAATTGTCGTTATATAGCCTAGAAGTTCGTCGTTCTAGGTCATCAGCATGTGCAGCATAGACGGCAAAATTTTTGTACCTATCGTTTGCAGGGGCAAAACCATGCGCATTGATAAAGCATGCAACTAATCGTTCTTGGTCCTGCCAATCTATGACCTCAATATGCGCTTTTGGTGGTTGTGGAGGAGTAACGGTGACTACCGCACCCGTTTCTTTATCTGTAGCTCTCAAGTACTCTTTCATATAATGATACAGCCGTGCCATACGCCCATTACTCACAAACGTCCGATATGCTTCCTCAGATTCTGGGATAGCTTCACTGAACACTGCGGGAACAACTAAATCACTGTCAGGATGTACATCGAATAAGAATCGAGGGTCAAGTTCTGCGCAAGCTTGTCTGATCAAAAAAGCTTCCATTCGGTTTGGTTCAGGACCAAAAACATCCTCGTATTGTTGTTCGGGGTTTTCGAATGCTAACGCACCAGAATTAAAAAATTGCTCGGCAATTTCCTCATGGCCTGCAGCAGCAAAAAGTGAAGGAATACGTTTTACGCCGACAAGCTGCCCCAAGGCAACCTTGAATGAATCTGTTGGCTTTGCACCATTCGCAAATGGACGATCCTGTTCGCATTGTAATTGAAGATAGACTAAATTATCCTCTGCGGTATCTGCTGTTGTCGCAGAGAATATGCCATTCTGAAACGTTGCTACCGTAAAGACATTTGCAACTGTTCTATAAGCAATTAATGCTGGATCAACTTCGATTGTTTGCTTCATGTTTCATTCCTTCCCACCACATTTTTAAACTTTGATTAGCAATAAGCTAAGGAAAAAGAGCGGCCGACATAGACGATTTACTTGGCTATCCCGCTAAGTACGAGGAAAACCGTCGGCTGCCCTAAAAAGACTTGCCGTTATTTCAAATATTCCATAAACTTGCGAGAGTCTTTGTGCTTCTTCAGCTTAGCAAGCGCTTTTGCCTCAATCTGGCGAATACGCTCACGGGTCACGCTAAACTCTTGTCCTACCTCTTCAAGCGTGTGTTGCTTCCCATCTTCTAGCCCGAAGCGGAGGCGTAAAATCTTTTGTTCACGCTCACTCAAACTTCCGAGCAAATCTTTTACCTGCTCTTTGAGAAGCTGGCCAGTTGCAGACTCTTCTGGCGTTACGGTGTCTTCGTCTTCAATAAAGTCTTGCAGTACTGAGTCTTCTTCGTCATCACGTACACTGGCATCAAGGCTAGAAATATCCTGCTTAATCTTCATGATGTGTTCGACTTTTTCAACATCAAGTTCCATCGCCTCAGCTATTTCTTCGTTGGTTGGTTCGCGGTTCAAATCTTGTGTTAAACGACGCTGAGTTCGAAGCAATTTGTTAATTGTTTCTACCATATGTACAGGAATACGAATGGTACGTGCTTGGTCGGCAATCGCGCGAGTAATAGCCTGACGAATCCACCACGTTGCATACGTTGAGAATTTGAAGCCCTTGTCTGGGTCAAACTTTTCAACAGCGCGAAGAAGTCCGGTATTACCTTCTTGAATAAGGTCTAGAAGATCCAGTCCACGCCCAACATATCGCTTTGCAATAGAGACAACCAGACGCATGTTCGCCTCAGCCATCTTGTCTTTAGCTCGCTTGTCGCCTGCAACCACCTTCTGTGCTAACGCAAGTTCTTCTTCCGCATTCAAAAGAGGAATTTTACCAATTTCTCGCAGGTAAAGTCGCACTGAGTCATCAGCAACATCATCAAGATAGCTGGTATCTTGAATTATTTCTTCTTCGTCACCTTCTTCATCGGCCCATTCGTCAGTAAACAGCTCTGGGTTCGGCTCGACGACTGAACCGCTGACATCAACGCCTGCCTCTGTTAAATCGTTATAAAGCTTATCAAGTATATCTAGATTCTCTGGCGTCTCTGGGATATCTTTAAGAATATCCTTCTGGTCAATCTTGCCATCTTTTGTTGCCCGTTCTAGAAGCGCTTTTGCCGCTTCATCAAGTGGATGGGTTGCGTTTGTCGATTCGTCTTTTTTAGCCATTAAAATGTTCGCACCTATTAGTTTACGTTACCGCAAAAAAAGATGCCTCCCCTTTCTTAATCCTTACTAGTTACTAAATTGTGCCACGAGTTCATCGAGATGTTTCACGGCTGTGAGTAATGTCTTTTGTGTTGATTCATTGGCAGTTTCCAGCTCCTGGACAATTGCCTGTTTTTTTCGTTTTGCATATGTATTGACCAGTCTGGAAAGGAGTCTTTTCGCCTGATACGCGAGCTCCTCTTCTGTTGTCAGCTGGTAATGTTCCTCAAATAGAAGTGTCAACATAGTACCATATTCTGAGTCATTTGGCGACACACCAGGGTGTTGCTGGATATAGCGAGCAGTTTCTTGTGCTTCTTCGTTAAAAACATCAAGTGGAAGCGGTGCGAGTAACCGTGCAATGCTTTCCCTATGTAACGCCATAGACAACAAGTGCTGTTCTAAAACACGTAGTTCCTTTTTTTCTGGAAGTTCGGTTTCTGTAGTTTTTATTCGTTTTAGTGTCGTTGTGGTGCCAGATGGCTCCTGAAGTTTTGCCTGAATTGTTTCAAAGCTCGTGTGAGTGAGCTCGGCGAGAAGCCGTGCATAATGTTCTTGTTCTACCGTTTCTTTAAGCTGTCTTACTATACCTAAAATTCGGTTGGTGAACTGCCTTTTTCCAAGCGCACTCTTTAAATCTAGGCCGGAAGCTATCCGCTGGATAAGCCAATCTACCATGTACTGTTGTTGCTCAATAGTCTTAAGCCACAATTCTGGATTTTCGCGTATGAGCTCGTCTGGGTCTTTGCCCTTTGGCAGGCTCACGATACTTAAGTCTACGCCCAAACTTTGTGCAAGTGGTATAGCCCGTTCGGCTGCTTCCTGGCCCGCGCGATCATCGTCAAAACACAAACGTATATCTCCGGTAAAGCGTTGGAGACTTTTCAGATGAAAGGTGGTAAGCGCAGTGCCTGCCGATGCGACCACCTGCTTGATACCCGCCTGATGACTCGCTACAACATCAAGATTTCCTTCGACCACCACCACAAAACCACTTTTCCTAACTGCCTCTTTTGCCTGTGACAGGCCAAAGACTTGCCGGCTCTTATCGTAGAGGATTGTGCTTGGCGTGTTGATATATTTTGGTGAATTTTTCTCGTCAACAAGTTGCCGTGCAGTAAAGCCAACAGCCCTTCCTTGCGGGTCAAGCAGTGGAACCATGATCCTATTACGGAACATGTCATAACTCTCGCCACCCCGCGCAGACAACAGCCCCACTTTTTTTAGTTCGTCGCTATGAAACCCTTTTTGTAGAAGGTAGTCACGCAACGCCGTACCTGAGGCTGGCGAATAGCCAAACCGAAAATCAAGTAACGTTTGCTTTTCGTAGCCACGCTTCTCTCGAAGATATTTAAGCGCTGGGTGGAATTTTGTGAGCTGGACTTGATAAAACTTTACTGCCTGTTCTACCGCGTCATATAATCGCTCTTTTTCGTTTGAACGTGGCTGACCCGCGCCCTGCTTTAACTGAAACTCGGCAAGATCAACACCCGCTTTGCGTGCAAGCAACTCAAGTGCACCTTTAAAATCAACCCCTTCTACTTCTTGGAGGAACGTAAACATATCGCCACCCTTACCAGAGCTGAAGTCGTGCCATATCTGTTTGTCTGGACTTACCACAAAGCTTGGTGAACGTTCGTTGGTGAACGGGCTCAAACCTTTAAAATTACGTCCTGCGCGCTTTAGTTGCACATATTCAGAGATAACATCTTCAATATTTAAGCGTGATTTTATTTCTGCAACAGCGTCCATAACTACCAGTATCAAGTATTGTCTATGAACTATCAAGCATGAGAACTTCTCGGTAAGCCATTCTGTTGCTACAATAGTGCTTATGCAACCAAATAACGACAACCCTTACGAGTTCATTTTTGGTCAGGGGAAACAACCATCACCCTCAAAATTTCAACCTCGTAGCAATAGCAGTAAGATCCTGCTCAGTATAGGTTTTGTGGCGGGGGTTATTATCGTACTTATTGTTGGTTTTTCTCTTATTAGCTCTATTGGCAAAGCTGGCAATGACGATCTTGTGCTTGTCAGACAAGAACAGACCGAACTTTCACGCGTGTTAGATTCGGGCTTAAAAAACGTTTCCAGCAGTGCCATCAAAAACACGCTCGCCAGTCTGCAATTATCGTTAGCAAGTGATAGCACTTCGTTAAAAAGCCTACTCGATAAGCGTGGTGTGGAAATAGAAA
Source organism: uncultured Candidatus Saccharibacteria bacterium (assembly GCA_964536485.1). GTDB lineage: Bacteria > Patescibacteriota > Saccharimonadia > Saccharimonadales > SZUA-47 > JAGQMY01. Next base: position 174,116 of record CAZHXX010000001.1, on the reverse strand, counting down.
AGGCAGTTCTTGAATCTAAGAAGGATGCAGCGACCGATAAGTCACTCGAGACAGCGCTCCAAAATGGCTCTTATGACACCGTCTTTCTCAAGACCGTCAACACGCTTGCGGGCGACTACTACGCATCACTCAAGGCAGCCAAACTAGACGTAGAAACAAAGGCCGAAAAAGACCTCCTCGATAGTGCGAGCAAGAATCTTGAAACCTACGAAGCGACACAACAGTAACGCACCTTTATACAAAACTACTCTCGCTTTAGAAGTCGTTTTTACTTAAAACTTGGGACGTGGTCTTTGTTGCCAATTACCATATTGTAGGAGTGTACGATTAAGTCTTTTACTTCTTGGTCGTCAAGCTGGCCGGTAAGAAGCATTGTATTCCAGTGCTTTTTGTTTAAATGGTACCCTTCCATAACGGATTCATACTTATCACGCAGAAGTTTAGCGAGCGTCGGGTCGCACTTTAAGCTAAGATTCACCGGTGTCTTCTTCTCGGCTATGAGCGCGAACATTTTTTCTTCATCATCAACAGCCACCTTGTAGACTGCAACATCCTCGCCAAAAGGATAGTCAAGCCGTGAATTCGGCATACTTAAAATATACTCTTCCACTTCTTTACGCGTCATGGCCATGCTTTTTAAACCATTCTAAATAATATTGTAGTTCAGCAATGCTCGCCTGAATATCTTCAAACGCTCGATGTATTTCAGGCTTTTCAAATTCAACCCCAAATTGCGTTTGCATGACAATTTTCCAAGAAGTAACGTCAAGCATTCTATAGTGAAGGCGAAGCTCAAGTTCCGGCATCCATTTTTTTATAAATGCTCGGTCGCTCTGAATTGAGTTTCCCGCCAAAACTGCTGGCTCGTTTCCAAAATTGTGATCAATAACCGCAATAAGTTCTTTCTCTACGGCGGCCAATGACTTTGCTCCACTTAAATTATGCAAAAAGTCATCGCGATTTTCTGGGAAGTCTTTCCACCATGAATTTTCTTGCATGCGTTTAAGCACTTGCTCGCGCGGGTAGCCAATGCGTGACTCGTAAGAATCTACTGTTTCAAGCTTCGCATCAGTTACTTCAGCCGCAACTTCCAATATAACGTCAAGCTCAGGAACGAGCCCCGTCATCTCTAAATCAATCCACAAAAACTTTGTCGGTACAAACTTTTCTTTTGCCATCTTGCCTACAAGTATACCTTACTGCTTGTTCTGAGCTAGGATTTTTCCTGCCACCACGCCCGTATTTCGTCCGCATTGTCTTTCGTGCTCTCGATAATAAGCCGTCGATATTTCTCCTTTTTGGTAATAATAACGACTACTTTATGAAGTAGTGGCTTCACTAACCCACGCGGTTTATGCGCATACACAAAATCCCATCCTTCTTCACTCCAATAGCTTCCTGCCATAATCCAGCGTGGCATATAACTGCCAGGCATACGAATCGTAAGACTACTCCAGTCTGAAAAGACCTCTCGCCATTCTACCGAGAGGATGTCTTCTTTTGCGACACTTACCTTTGCGCGTAATGCGGCGACTTGCTCGGTGCCTTCTAGTACAAACGAGAGCGTTTGCTTTGTGAGTGTGTAGTACATAAGAGAAACCTCCAGTCTTACACTTCTATTATGACAGAGTCTGCAAGCTTACTTACGCTCTTTGAAGTCTAGTGAGAGCGAATTGATACAGAAGCGCATACCAGTCGGCTGGTCATACGCATCATGGAATACGTGTCCTAAGTGCCCTCCGCACTCTGCACAAGAAATTTCTATGCGTTGCATGCCATGAGACGCATCCTCAACAAGTTTCACTGCTTTTGCATCCCGCACATCGTAGAAGCTCGGCCAGCCAGAGCCTGAATCAAACTTTGTTTCAGCACCAAACAACACAGCCCCACAATTTGCGCAAACATACTCTCCATCTTCTTCATTGTGTAAAAATGCCCCTGAAAATGGTGCTTCAGTCGCTTTATTAAAAAGTACCTCTTTTTGTTCGTCAGTGAGTTTTGGATTACGTTGTTTCATACATATAGTGTACCAATCTTGCCCCGTCATAAGAAAAAGGACTGCGCAGACGCAATCCTTTTATCTGCGAAAACTACTTACCTATTTTTTCTTATCAACTTTTGTAAGACCAGCTTTGTCGACAATAAAGTACACAACAAAAGCAGTTGCAAGCAGGGTAATAACAGCTTGCAAGATAAAGCCCCAACCAAATACCAACTTTTCGCCACTGACTGTAACGGTTGACTTGATGTTTGTTAGATCTGTCCCCTGGAGAATAAGTCCTACAAGTGGGTTAATAAAGTTTTCAACAATTGCTTTCACTGCTTCCCCTGCACTTGCACCAATTGCAAGACCGACTGCCAAGCCGACAACACCTTGCTCACGCACAAATACCATAAATTCTTTCATCATTTTGTTCATTTTTTGAACTCTCCCTTTAGTTATGCCTAAATCGTATAACGAAAATATTCATTCTGCAAGAGTCTATCACTTTGAAGCCGAAACGAGCCGTTCAGTTGCTACGGCAAAAGCAGCCTCCTTTAAGTTCGAGCAGTCTACTTTTGCTCGCTCAAAGATATCTTTTGTTGCCGGGACAAGATACCCTTCAAGCTTTTCATTGACAGTCGCCAAGTCCCAATGCTCTTCTGCTAAGTTTTGTAGCCATTCCAGGTAACTTACAGTTACACCGCCAGCATTCGCCAAAATATCTGGGACCACAACTACCCCACGCTCTTGGAGTGATTCTTCTGCAGAGCTATCGACTGGGCCGTTTGCAAGCTCGATAATATATTTTGCCTTCACCTCTGCTTGGTTTTCTGCGTCTACAGCTCCCCCAAGTGCCGCGAGAATGAGTACGTCAACATCGAGCGCTAACAGCTCTTCATTGGTAATAGCAGTTCCCTGAGTAAAGTCTTTTAGTGACTCTCCCTTTGCCTTCCAAGCACTAAGTTTTTGTGCAGAAAACCCATTAGTATCATAAACACCCCCACGAGAGTCTGTCGCAGCCACGAGTTTCCAGTTTGGATGGTCGTGCTCAGCAACTTCACCAAAAAACGACCCAACATTCCCATAGCCTTGTACCGCGTATGTCAGGGGAGTATCTGCAAGATCTTCAAGTTCTCGTAAAGTACGAAGGACAATCACACCGCCTCGTCCAGTTGCAGCGTCTCTCCCTTCACTTCCCCCATGCGCAATGCTCTTCCCTGTAAAGGTAGCATTTGTTGTGTCGCCGGTTAAGGCGGCATATTCTTGCACCATCCAGTCGATAATTTTGGGGTTGGTATTCACGTCTGGTGCGGGAACATCCTTTTGTGGACCAATATGCTCTTCTAGGTGCTGCACATATTTCCGAGCGAGCTCTTCTAGCTCAGCTTCGTTTAGCTCCTTAGGGTCAACTACCACTCCACCCTTCCCGCCGCCCAGCGGGAGGTTAACTGCAGCTGTCTTAAAACTCATCAGTGTCGCGAGGGCTTGGACCTCATCCCGATTTACCTCAGGATGAAAACGAATTCCTCCCTTGTATGGCCCACGTGCGCTTGAATGTTGCATACGAAACGCTTTAAACTTTTTGCCATTTTCAAGTACAATCTCAAATTCATGTGCAGCTTCTACTTCGAGGAGCTTTGCAATTTCTTCGGCTTTTAACCCAAGTTTTTCACCTGTCTTTTGTATGTGTGCGTGTGCAGTCTTTAGCATCGTGTCCCCTCATGTTTAAGTGATTACTTAAACATTACACCCACACGACTCGACAACGCAACAATGTTTTTTAGTCTTGTGTTTTTTCGTTCAAAAAATCCTGCGCCCGGTAGCTAATAATGCGCTTGCGCTCCTCTTTGAGCTTATCAAGCTGTTGCACCATCATTCGCATTCGGGGGTTACGGCTAAATTGCTCTCTGTTCTTCTCTATAAAGCCCCAATACAACCCATCCCATACATCACACCATTCTCCACGTTCATACCAACTCATGCTCAAAATATAGTTACTGCTCGAGACGTATGGCTTCGTTGTCATACTTCCACCATCAGCATATTGACTCATCCCGTAAACATTCGGTACCATTACCCAGTCGTAGGCATCGATATACATTTCCATAAACCAGCGGTAGACATCTTCGGGGTTAAATTCACACAAGAACATGACATTCCCCATTATCATCAGTCGTTCGATATGGTGCGCGTAGCCCCTTGCAAGCGTTTTCTTGATAACATCATCCACTGGCGGCAACCCTGTCGTACCGTAGTACCAATCATTAGTAAGGTGCTTTTGATGACCGAAGGCGTTTGTCGTGCGCAGTGCTACGTGACGATTAAGGTAGAGCCCACGCATGTACTCTCGCCATCCAAGAATTTGTCTCACAAAACCCTCAAGACTAGCAATAGGCACTTCTTTATGCTGGTGGCGCTCTATAGCCTTGGTCACTACTTCTATTGGGCTTATAAGCCCAATGTTCATCATAGGTGTTAGGGCGCTGTGATACACCCAAGGTGCACTTCCATCGATAGCGTCTTCATATGGTCCAAAGTTATCTAGGCGGGTATCTAAAAATTCATCAAGCCATGTAAGCGACTCGTGTCTGTTTGTTGGCCATGGAAAATCTTCAAGACTACCCGGGTTATCTGGGAAGTGCTCGGAAACATAACGCATCGCTTCCTCGACAAACTCATTGGAACCATAGACTGCATGGCCCGGAAGGACATGATCTTTTGGCAAGCGCTTACGATTATCAGTATCAAAACTTAACTTACCCCCTATAGGTTTATAGGTATCGGGATTTATAAGGATATTAAAGCGCTCTCGTTGCCACTGATAAAACTCCGTAAAATTAGCCTTGTCTTTCTTTTCAAAAAAACTCCGTGCCTCGTCTGCGCTCAGATAAAAGTTTGGTGACTCTATTTGACGTAGCTCAGGCTGATGCTCAAGCCCGCTCAAGGCGACACTAAGACGCCGTTGCAGCACATCATCAGTTGGGTCAAAGTACTCAACCCGTGCTGCATGGGTAAGCTTATTCACGATATCGCCGGTCTCATTCATGTGATGAAACTCAATGTACTCAACTTGGTAACCAGCAGGCCATAGTACTTCTTCTACATAGCGTCGCATAGTCGCGCGGTGCAGAACCAACTTTTGTTTGTGAAGATACAGTGGGTACTGCGGATCTCGTCCAAACAACAGCGGATCTTCAATAACAAATACCTGGTCTACATCTTGAGGAAGCTCCTCAATTGGATATAGTTGGTGCGGATAGAGCAGAAGAACATTTTGCGGTTGCGACATTTTAATTTTCCCACATTTTAATATAGCTCTATTGTGCCAGTAATAGCATGTAACTACAAGTTAGTGTTTTTCTTTTACCCTACTAATTCATAGTTTAGTCGTACTTGGCTTCGCGTCTCACTCCCGTCCGACCCCACTATCACCTCGTGTACCCCCACACTTTCATAGTGGTTTTTGCCTGGTGTAATCGGTATAGATCGAGTTGAGGCTCCAATTAAACTTACTGTGCCGTCTTGAGCAATTCGCTTCTTCAAGATTGGATTCTGTGGGTCGATTATCCTTGGGTCGCCATTTTCATTATTTACAATTAAAAAAGCATGGTGTTCAGTTTTTGGTTCTTTATCCTCTAATTGGAAAGTTAACGTACCTTTCGTGAGAGTAGAATCTACTCCTAGAACTTTGAGCAAATTATGTTCAACTACCGCTCTCTGTAAGCACATAGGGCTGTCTTTCAGCGCACTAATTGAGACAAACGGTTCTTGTTGGCTATTGTCGCCAATATCTTCTGAAAGTATATCAACAATTTTCCCTGAATTTTGCTGACCAATTTTATTACCAAAATATCTTCTTTGTACTTCTTCCGCACCTAGTACTGCTACAGTGAAAAAAGCATCTTCGGGATTGCGACCATCCTTTAGATACCGTGCGTACCTAGTCTTAAGCGCTGGTAATAGCCCAGTATACATAGCTGCATCATCGAGCCGAAACGGCCGTAAGTCGAATATTCCTTCAGAAAAATGTGCGTCAATATCGGTAGTAGGACTAATAAATTCTTCTACACTTGTTTCATAAGCTATGTAATCCACCCTACTTTGAGCACTCAGAAATTCGACTCTACTAGATACATATCTTTTTTCTTCGCCCATAAATTCAGCTTCAGGAAGATCAAACAAGGGCAGTATCTCCGACATTGCTTTTCTCAATGTCTCTACCCCAGTACTATCACTCCCACTGCTTGCGCTTACAACAACCCTGGCAAGACTGCTTATTTCAGAGTGCTCAGATGTTTCAGGCTTTGGGTATGGAGCAATATCTGAGTTAATCATTTTTTATTTTTTTATAATTACTTACTTGTATTATACACAATTTTTACGATTTGTCAATGTTCTACATCTGTTCTGGGGCTTTGATGCCTAGTATGTCTAGGCCATTTGCAAGAGTCTGCTTGTAGAGCTTTACAAGTTCAAGACGAAGCGCTTGTCGTGGATCGTCAAGAACTCTGTTGTGCTCATAAAAACTGTTGAATGTTTGGGCAAGTTCATAGAGATACGTACAGACCAGGTGCGGGGCGAGCTCTTCGACTGCCTGCTCAATAACCGCACTATAGTGAGAGAGTTTTCGTAGAAGTGAACGCTCCCCTTCTTCGAGTTCAATTAAGGGTACTTCGGAAATACTTGTCTTGCGCAAAATAGAACATGCGCGTGCGTGAGCGTACTGTAGGTAAGGCCCGGAGTTCCCGACAATACTCACCGATTCTTCTGGGTTATACACAATGTCTCCGCCAATACGATTCTTTAAAAATGCCCATTTTATCGCACCCAGCACAACCGACATGTCATCCTTACCTGTTGCAGTTTTGTTTGCTTCTTCAGCAACGTCAATCACCTCTTGTGCAAGCAGGACGTTTCCTTTTCGGCTACTCATTTTCTTACCGCCTGCAAGCTTAATCATCCCGTGAGTAAGATGTCTGGACCGCTCAACAATTTCTGGTGCAAAACTTTTAACAACAGCCTGTACTACCTTCATATATTCAACGATATCGTTGCCGGTAATCATAACGCTCTGGTCAAAGTGATAATCCTGCCACTTAGCAAGCGCAAGCCCCAAGTCTTTTGACTCGTAAGTTGGCAAGCCCTCACTATTTATAAAGACCCGCGTATGCAGACCAACTTCTTCGCCCTTGAATACGACTGCTCCGTCTGACTCACTCAGTACGCCATTTTGGAGGGCTTCATGGGCGGCCTGCAGGCCTTGCCCAGCCGTTACACTCTCTGGATAATACCTATCAAACTTCTTAACTCCAAGTCTTTCATACAACACTTCGAACCCGTCATAGCTCCATTGTCTGCATGTCCAATAGGCGCGGGCTAGAGGTGACGTTTTCTCTGTCTCTGCATGTATCGTATAGATACTCTTATTTAGCGCAATAATTTCAGCCCTTGCATGTTCGTCTTCTTCATAAGCCGTGTTGCCTTCCACATATCGCTCACTAATCCAGTTTGGCCGCTTTGTCTCCTCGACAGCGCCAAGGAAAGCTTCAACGTCTTGCTCACCGATGGCTCGCATAATTGCCCACATTGCGCGCGCTACATGCAAGCCAACATCTCCACCAAAATTTACTCGCTTGACAATGCCTCCGGCTACTTCATACAAGTTGCCAATCACATCTCCAACAAGCGTTGTGTAGAGATGTCCTGCGTGCAAGACTTTGAACGGGTTTGGGTCTGAATACTCACAAACGATGACTTTGTCTTGATGTATTTTTCTCGGTGCCTGGCGTGCTAACACCGCCAAGAACTCATCACTTATGCGCAAGTTTATAAACCCAGGACCAGCAACTGAACAACTCACAACTGTTGGGACGGCGGTAATTTTAGGGAGAAGCTCTTCTGCAATCTCACGCGGAGGTTTGCCTAAAGCTTTGGACAATTGCAAAGCAATATTTGTAGAGGCGTCTCCAAACTGTTCATCAGGCACCGTCAAAAGAACAGGATGCTCAACACTAAACATCTCTGCGACTACTTCTTGTATTGCGTTTTGTAATAGCTCCATACTCGTCCTATTATACGACAGAGTTTGTTCTTGGCAGTACTCCATGAGATATTCTTTTTTTGGAAGTAAGTTATACTGTAGGCATGCAAGATCCTACTGAAACAATTGGCAACGCTGTTCGTGTGGTGATGGCACGCTTTGCTCACTTCCTAAACAACGCCACTAATGGAGCAATAAAGCCTGCACATATTACCCTTTTGTCACTCCTCGGGCACTTCCCCGCGGCGTGGGCTTTATGGACGGGTAGGCCGATATTTGCAGCCATCTACATTGCTGTCTTTGGACTCATGGACTCTCTTGACGGCGCTCTCGCACGGGAACAAAAGTCAGCAAGCAAAATGGGCATGTTTTTTGATGCAGTGACCGACAGACTAAAGGAGACACTCATCTACTCTGCACTTGCTGTATATATTGCTCACGACCCTTCATATGCAAAAGATATTAGTGTATGGGTGGTACCAGCCGTCGCGTCAACAAGCCTTTTAGTAAGCTATGTAAAAGCCAAGGGTGAAATGGCTGTATCAACAGATGCACATGATAAGCAACTTCTTAATCGAGCTTTCTCACAAGGAATTGCTCGCTATGAAATTCGGATGTTTCTGCTAATTGCAGGGTTAGTCTCAGGACTCCTCGCACCTCTCCTGAACCTTATTATTGCCCTCAATCTTATTACAGCATCGATGCGCTTTATGGAAGTAGCACGCCTGCTTTCTATCGAAGATACGGCGGCGCGTAGCACGGTGACTATCAAAAAAAAGACCCTCAAGTAGTCATGCCTCGAGTTGATTTACACACTCACTCCACTGCATCTCATGATGGCGCCATCAGCATGGCCCAGTACAAAAAAGTCTTAGCGTCTGGTGTTCTTGATTGTATTGCTATTACCGACCATAATCGAATTGATCTTGCACAAAAGCTTCAAGAAGAACTGGGGAGCGACAAAATCATCGTTGGTGAAGAGATAGCCACCAGCGAAGGAGAAATTATCGGCCTCTACTTATCGTCACCTATCCTCCCTAACCAATCACTAGAGGTCACTATAGAAGCTGTCAGAAAACAGGGTGGCATAGTTTATATACCTCACCCATTTGAAACCGTTCGCAAAGGTATCTCACCCCAGGCATTGCAAAGAATACGATCGTCAATAGACATCCTTGAAAGTGCCAACGGGAGAGCTTTGCTTCAAAACAAAGGACCACAAGCTCATACATGGGCACGTCTTCACAACATACCAACGTTCGCTTCTAGCGACGCGCACCGTGCAAAAGCTTTAGGTAAAACATTTACGACTCTAGAGACACTTCCCACCAGAGAAACACTCATACAACTGCTACAAAAAGCTAAAAAAACGTATCAACGCCCAAGTATCGGTGATGTTTTAGCCCCAAAACGTGCGAAAATAGTAAAAGTACTAAGGCGACAAAAAAATGCATGAACTTTTTATCATTCTTTGGCTCTACCTACCTACTGGCATTGCTAATATGGGGCCGGTCATTGCAGACAATATTTCGTTCCTAAAAAAGTATACTCAGCCTCTCGACTTTCATAAAACCTTTCGCGGAAAACGAATCTTTGGCTCGCATAAAACGATCCGAGGCATTATGGCTGGCACCATTTTTGGAATTTTAGTAGCACTTATTCAGCTGTTCTTAAGTAATGTTACCGATTTCTTTACAAGATTTAGCTATGGTGTTGACTACACATCACCGAAGATACTGCTCATGGGAGCCTGCTTAGGATTTGGGGCTATGGCGGGGGATGCAATAAAAAGTTTTTTCAAACGGCAGGCAAACGTTGCGCCAGGTAAAAGCTGGGTACCTTTTGATCAACTTGATTTTGTCTTGGGCGGACTTGTTGCAAGCCTACCCTTTTTTGTCCTGCCTACAAGTTACTATATTTTTGGGCTTCTGCTTACCCTATTTTTACACCCAGCATTAAACATAGTTGCCTGGTTGCTACGCCTTCAAGACAAGCCATTTTAGAGCTAGTTAATGTTTGTATAAGAAAGAAGGTTCTGTTTGCATTTTTTCTAAGTACCCGTCTAGCGCATCAAGGTGTTGTTGGCGTTCATCGTCACGAGCTAAAGTGATACCGCATGGGATAAACGGTGCAAGGACGTCCAGTCCTGCATGGGCAAGCGTACTGTGGAGCAATGGGTAGAGGTGTTGCTCAACGGTAGCACCATGGATACCATTAACGCTGTAAGCCTCCGCTGGGTCACCAACATCAGTCATTACTAGCACCTGCTTCCCTCTCAATAGCCCGCTCGAGTAGCGGTGTTCGCCGTCCCAAGCTATACCCATCGCAAAAACTTTATCAAACCAGCCCTTCATCATTGCTGGCATTGCGCTCCACCACAGAGGGAACTCAATTATTAATAGGTCTGCGGTGCGTACTTTCGCAATTTCTGTTTTTATATCTTCCGCAAAGCCGGCATCATCACTTGTAGAGGCTCGCTTTTGTTCAAGCATGTAATTTTGATGAGCTCCGCCGGACACCACAAAGTCCCATTTTGCCGCAACCGCATGAAATCCTGACGCATAGAGGTCAGAAACGACGACGTGATGCCCATTTTTTTCTAAAAAGCTTAGCGCTCGATTATGCATCGCAGCACCAAAGGAGGTAGGATCTTCGTGTGCATAGACCATCAAAACATTCATATGTGAGTATTATCTCACAACTTGCTTACGTTTGTTATTCGTGATGATACGGGTGACCACTATGAATGGCGTAAGCACGGTAAAGTTGCTCTGCTAGTATCACCCTCACAAGTTGGTGCGGATATACGAGTCTACCGAGTGACCATATACTGTCTGATCTTTGCTCAATAGACTCTGCCACACCGTAAGCCCCGCCAATTATAAAAGTTATATCTTCATTACCTTCTGCAAACACAGTCTTCGCAAGCTCGGGCGAGCTCATTTGTGTGCCTTTTTCGTCAAGCAAGATAATTTTCTGCCGGCGGCTTCCGATGGTTCTCAGGATAGCCTCAGCTTCCTGCTGTTTACTTGTTTGCGGATCACCCGATCCGTGTTTGACGAAGTGCCAGGACACATGAATGTGTTTTGGGAGGCGTTTTAGAAAATCATTAATAAGCAATGCAACTTCTGACTTGGGCCGAGCACCAACACTAATTATTGCTATAGTCATTTGTCTATTGTAACAGATGAAAAAGTTGTAATTTTAGCACTCGGCATTGCTTATTGCTAATTTTTCAGCCATAGTGTAGTATAGAAAAACTACCCAAGTAATTGGGGGTAAAGGAGGGTTACATTACATGTACTCAGCAGCAGTAAACGCACACATACGAGAACTCATTGAGCAGGTTATGGAATACCGAGACCAGGGTCAGTGGGATAAGCTTGAACAGCTTTTTACCGAAACACCTTACATTGATGAAAGTGTTTTTAACAAAGAAGCTCCAGGCAAAAAGGCAGCCGCAAGTGTCTTGTACGGTTGGCGCCGTATGATTCGCGACCTTTATTACAGCGCTCGTCACCGTCTTGGACACATGGATATTGAGCGAACCGGGAAAAAAGAAGTAGCAGCAACAAGCGAAATTGAAGCTCGCTACTATACCCTTAAGGAAGGTAAGCGCTACGTACACAAGATGAACGGCGTCTATGAATACAACTTCCGCAAGGTAGCCGGAAGATGGAAAATTGACAGCCTAAAACTCAAGGTAAACAAACAGTCATTCGAGCCAATCGGTTTGTAAAACAATTTCTTGTAACTTTAAAGGTCGCTATTCAGACGAATAACGGCCTTTTTTAGTTCATCCGCACTGTCAACTTGAACGTCCGGGGGAGTAGCAACAAATGCTTCTTTTCCTCCAACACCCCAAGTTACCCCAATCACTTTAATGCTAGCCTTATTACTTGCCGTAATATCCCGCGGTTCATCCCCCACATAGATAACGCGGTCTGTGGGTAACTTGTGGCGCTTCATTATCCGGCGCAACGCTTTTTCTTTACCAAACATTGTTTTTTCACTCACCACAAAGTCAAAATGCGGGAACTGGTGAGCCGTAAAAAAATCTTGTACTAGTTCGGCATCATTGGAGGTTAAAACTCCTATAGAAATTCCCTGCCCTTGTAGCTCTTTTAAAGTAGCCACGATACCTGGGTAGGGCTTTACCCCTTTCATTTGCTGCTTCATTTCTCGGCTCACAAACAACACAAGGCGAGGCAGAACAGTCCACCGAATATGGAGCTTCTTCATTGCCTTCTTATACCCCAGCTTCCTGTATTCTGACATTTGCTCGAGATCTATCTGGAGCGCACCAAAATTATGCGCATTATCGTTATAGATTTTTGCAACAAGTTCTAGGGTGTTCGCGAGCGTCCCATCAAAATCAAAAATGACGGTGAGTGGTGTAGTCATACTCATATGATACAGACTTGAAACAGTTTTTGACATGGTCATTCACTACTCCAACAGCCTGCAGATAGGCGTACACGATCGTTGGGCCAACAAAACTCATGCCTCTCTTCTTGAGGTCCTTGCTAATTTCTACGGCAAGAGCACTCGTACTTGGGACGTCGGTCAAAGTTTTAGGGCGAGCAGTAATTGGCTTATTGCCGACAAATCCCCATAAATAAGCAGAAAAACTTCCGAATTCCTTCTGCAAGGCGAGAACTATCTTCGCGTTGCTAATTGCCGACCTAATTTTCAAGCTATGGCGTACGATATTTGGATTCTCGAGAAGTTCTATTACTTTTTTATCGTCAAAACTTGCAACGGTCTTTACGTCAAAGTTAGCAAAAGCCGTTCTATAGCCTTCCCTTCTTTTCAGTACAGTAATCCAACTGAGGCCTGCTTGTGCGCCCTCTAGTATGAGAAATTCAAAAAGTACTCTGTCGTCATGAACTGGCACGCCCCACTCGCTATCGTGATAGCGCACATAGAGCGGGTCGTCGCTTACCCAGCCACAGCGTTCTACTGTTGTGCTCATAATTTTTATACTACGCTGCCCTTACTTTGTTACTAGTATACGTGCTGGAGACGTAAACACACAGTGTAACTATTCTTACTTCTTTCTTTGGTACCAGCTGATAACCTTAGGCCAAGTAATAAGGAGAAGATGCATGAATCAAAGAATGACTACCCTTGAATGGATATTTTTTATACTGACAGCTGTTGGCGGGCTTAACTGGGGGCTCATAGGACTATTTGATTATAACCTAGTAGCAGAGCTATTTAATTCCGACAACCTACAGCGCATTATCTATTCTCTAGTGGGGATTGCCACGGTAGGCCTGGTTATAATGGTTACCGGGAAATATGACCGAGGCGTGAAAGAGGACTAAGACCTTTTATTTATGGCGAGAGGGATTCGCCTTGATAGACGAGCACAAAAAGTGCTGTCGTTAAGATTGAGAGAGGGATGAGAATACTTAAATAATCTATCAGCCCTAAGGGTGATGAGACTATTTAGCGAACCCTTTTTTGCTAAAGTAAAAAGGTCGGGTTCGAATACTACACTATTCATCAAGAGAAAAAGCCGAGACGTACATGTCTCGGCTTTTTCTTTATGGCGGAGAGAGAGGGATTCGAACCCTCGCTGGAACTTTCGCCCCACTAACGATTTAGCAAACCGTCCCCTTCAGCCACTTGGGTATCTCTCCACGCTTTTAGATTTTACTTCATAAATTGTACCTTATATCCGTGTATTTTTGAAGTGTTATGTATCTATGGATTATTTCGTGTACAATACGCTTATGGAAGATGAGCAAACTCCTTGGAGCTATAACGGAGCAGATATTCCCGAACAGGACATGACTCTCCCCCAAGAAGTTATTACGTGGGAAGCATCCGAGTATATCGCCCATGAAAAACCCGTTAGTTGGTATATGGCACTCTTTGGCGCTTCTTTGCTTATTACTGCCGTCGTCTACCTCTTAAACCGCGATGTCCTTACCTCTGTCGCAATCTTAACAGTGTCGCTTTGTGCTGGATTTTTTGCCTCACGCCAGCCCGGCTCAAAACGCTACGAGCTATCCGCAAAAGGGCTTAAAGTCGACGGTAGACTATATAGCTACGCTGATTTCCGGTCATTTTCTATTGTTGAAGAGGGCGCAATCGACAGCATATGGCTTAAACCTTTAAGCAAGTATAAGCCGGCCATAATTATCTATTTTTCTCCCGAAGAAGAAGACAAAATAGCCACAATGATAAGTAATTTCTTGCCACACGAACAGCGCGAGCTAGACGCTATTGATCGCGCCTCACGCCGTCTGCGGTTTTAAAGAACAGTCGCGTCTGAAGAAGGCTGGTTGCGCTGGTTTTTATCAGACTTATCTGCTACAAAAGAGTCTGTTGTTTCAGCAGTAGCTATATTATCAAGATCTCTAACAAGATGATTTATGAATCCCTTTACATGTTCAACTACACCAGAAGAAACTATTCTGCCTTCATGTTGAGCTTCTAAACCGTCTATCATGAATATCCTTTTATTGACTAATTAGCACTTTTATGCTAGAATTATATCATAAAAGTAAAACACAAACAATGATCGAAACAGATGTACCTCTTGACTGTCCGGTAGACAATCCCTACGTTAGAACACGCGTTCTGCCAGATATCGCCCTTGCGGACCAATTAACAACGACTGAACAAACGATAGACTTTCTCCCTGACCAATCAGGAGCATTAGAAATACTAGCTCAAATATCGGGTGAATACAGCAGATACAAAGAACAAGGTGATACAGAACCAATTATCGATTTTTTGGGTTGCAAGGCATGTAAGCTTGCCGGTGTGTGCCCAATTCCTGTTGCAATAGAACGAGGAGCAGAAAGAACAACTAACCTTATCCAGCTTGAAGGTATCATCACTGCTTCAGAAGAAGGTGACCCAATTTCAAGAGTCTGGCTTGAGACTTCAGCAAAAAACATCAAAGATACTGACCATAAAGTTTCAGACGAATCAGTAACTTTCAAAATGCTCGACAAAGTAGCTGAGCAAAATGCTCATGTGGAAGAAATGGCAAATGGGACAAGGGTATTTGTTGTTAACGATGGGCCAAGTGAGAGAGGAAAACATGAAAGAGATATTGCGATAATTGATACCACTGGAGACATAACGGATATCACTTCAGAAAATGACCGTGGATCAAGAGTAATAAAAGCAGAGCTATCAAATCTTTTTGAAATGATAAAAAATGATGGCATAAAAGCCTCTTTAAAAAACTTTAACTCAGCTGCTGTAGATTGCAAAACTCAAGATGGCAAAATAATATACAAGTCACGCGATAACGGCCCCGGCGGATACCGCATGTTCTTCTCTATTGAGTATGATGAAGACAGAACATGGTTGCTCATATCTGGAGCAACTCATCACGATAATCAAGAATACTACTTGCTCCATGGCGAGCCAGCAGCTATAAATGTGAGTAATTACGTTGAAGGATTAAAGCACCCAGATACATCGGCAACACGAGAAGATTAGAAGAATTCATTAGCTTGTCATCTTGAGAGAGGGATTCGACCTTGTCCCCGCGAAAGAGAAAATTACTTTCGCTAGAGACAACCCCACTCGGGGCTAAAGGGCGGCCGATGTCCACCGGACATCGTCGTTCGAATCATCCTAGCACTCAGAATAAAAATACCGTCATAAATGACGGCATCCTTATTTTGGCGGAGAGAGAGGGATTCGAACCCTCGAAGCATGTTGCCATACTTACACGATTTCGAGTCGTGCGCCTTCAACCAACTCGGCCATCTCTCCACTTAAAGTTATTTTAACTCATTATTTTGCTGGCACAGCCTTGATGGCGCACGACTACGTCGTGGTCACCTTCGGCGACCCCACAGTACAACAGCTTTGAAAACAAGTTTTCAAGTGTTGCCTGTCTTGCGAAATGCGCTCATGGGCATTTCTCACCTTCGACCAACTCGGCCATCTCTCCAGCACTGGTAATTATATACCAGATATGCTAGAATTACCTCTGTTCTGTGTGAAATTCACAGCGAAAAGCACCCGTAGCTCAGCTGGATAGAGCGTCTGTTTGCGGTACAGGAGGTCGTACGTTCAAATCGTATCGGGTGTACCAAATTAAGAACCCTGCTTTATGCGGGGTTTTTAATTTGGTGTCCTCGATCCAACACGTACGACCGAAAAGAGGTCGGAGGTGAAAAATGCCGGTGGCATTTTGCAAGGAAACCTTTTCTTGAAAACTTGTTTTCAAAGATGAAGTTTCAGGCCCGCAGAATGCGGGTAAATCGTATCGGGTGTACCAATAAAAATGACTCAGTTATCTGGGTCTTTTTTATTGGTATTTTATTGTTCATAACGTCACTTCGGGTCGAAATCAACCACTGTAAAGTGCTTACTTATTGACAAATTATTGTTTTAGTGCTATCATAAGAACATGACAGATAAAACAAAAATGCCTGGCCAAGGTGAAATGGCACCCCGCCCCAACAGCTACACTATGGCACAATTCAGAGATGGATCACTTGCATTACTTATGAGTGAACCAGGACAATCTACACGATGGGGCGAACATACGCGCACGAGACAACTAAGGTCACCTTCATCAGACGACGCCGTAATAGTAACAACTGATGCGGGTAGAAGATTTGGTATTGGTAAGGGTGTAATCATTGAACTACCAGAAATCGATAAAGCTACCGGTAAGTTTGCCTCCCCGCAACCAAAATCGGGAGCACTTCTTAACGGCCAGCCAGAAGAGGTTACTATTGGAGAAACATGGGGAGTAGTAGATATAGGAATAGAAGACCCGGTGAAGAGCGTCTTAGTGAAATATGACCAGACGAGCCCTGGTAGCACTTCGCACGAAGAGATAGGTGCCGTTAGCCCGTTCCATGAGCTTTCTGAGATGTTAGTAAATGCGTCGGAAAAACTTCGGGCCGTGGCGCCCGCATCAGGCGGCCTAGCTGTAAGAGGGGCTACCCAACCTTAGCTTTAGCTTTACGGGAGTCAATAGTTCTATTGGTTTATGTTTTCCTTCTCTAGACTTGAGTTTGCAAAACACAAGCACATTCGGGACAATAGAATCGTGACTTTTATAGATAAATACATGAGTAATGTATTACTCGTTCTGTTTGGATGTATCCCTATTTTCATTTGGCTTGAAAGCTTCGGCCTTAGTAACGCCACAGCAAATTTAGGCACGAGCATTGCTTCCCTAGGTAAAGCTGTGGCTCTCTGCGGGACAACGCTTTACTGCCTTAATCCAATTTTAAGTGCTCGACTACGTGTTCTGGAAAAGCTCTACGGAGGGCTCGACAAACTCACAAAAGTGCATATTGCATCAGGTAAAATCGCTTTTTGGCTAATCATACTTCACCCGGTATTTCTTGGGCTAGGGCGATACTTAAAAGACACCCCATTGAGCCATATCTGGGACTGGTCGAGCCTTGTCATATTTTTAGGAATAGGCGCTTTTTTTGGGCTCATCTTCGTGACGGGAATGAGTATCTACGCCCACGTGACTCACCAAAAATGGATATGGGTACATCGATTTTTTGGATGGCTTATCCCTCTCTTCTTTTTACACGGTCTTCTTGCTCGTGGGCAAATTACGAAGATCCCTCTGCTTTTTGTCTTTTTTGGAATCCTAGGGACTGCTGGGTTTATCGCCTTCTTATACCGCTCCGTTGTTTGGAAAAAAGTTATACGACGATATCAATACGAGATTGCAGAGATAAATAGACTCAACCCCACAGTTGCAGAACTAGTCCTGCGTACAAGTGGTCAAAAAATGCATTATGAAGCAGGCCAATATGCCTATGCCTCTTTTGACGCAATCGGCGTGGACCCAGAACCACACCCATTCTCTTTTTCAAATGCCCATAACGGCCCATATATCCGTTTTACGATTAAAGCACTTGGTGACGACACAAAACGTTTTATGGACCTACAGCCAGGCACTGCCGTACAGCTTGAGGGCCCTTATGGAAGGTTCAGCTACAAAAATGTGAAGAATCGCTCACAAGTATGGATAGCAGGTGGCATTGGGATCACGCCATTCCTCAGTATGGCTCGCTCATTTTCTGGCACAGAGGAGTACGATATACGCTTTTACTACGGGACCGAATCGCTCGATGAAGCAGTCTTTCTGAACGAATTTATAGATATTACCCGCCACCTGCCAGAGAACTTCGCAACAAGTGTCGTTGCAAAAAACTTCAGTGGCTTTGTGACGGTAGACATGCTAAAAAACTCTTTAGCCGATTTGCGCCAGTTCGATTACCTCATATGTGGCCCTCCTCCTATGGTGAAAGCCCTTACCACGCAACTTCAAAAAGCAGGCGTCCCACTTTCTCAAATGCACTTTGAGGCTTTCTCGTTTCGCTAATTTCTCGTATACTAGGAACATATGGGAAACACACTTATTGCTTTTTTAGTTGCGCTAGGCTCTGGTGCCTGGGTTGCAAATAAGTTCTACAAGCGTACAGGCGGCAACACGCAGAAGTCAGTCGGTGGTGGCGTAGTAGTGGGCGTTCTTGCCTTCATTCTTATGCTCATCATTCTGTCGTTTATCCCTGTCTAGCCTTTTCGTACCATTTTTATTCCATTTTTACGCTCCAGCTGGTATGATAGTACTAATGGATCGGGTGGAGCTAGCTTTGGGAAAAGCTATACAAACAGCACGGCAAACTGCTGCTCTGACACAACAAGAACTGTGTGTTAGGGCAGATTTGTCTTATTCGACCTTAGCAAAAATCGAGCGAGGAGCGATCAAGACGCCATCGGTATTCACCGTTGCGCGAATTGCATCGGTCCTGGGCGTATCGCTTGATACACTGCTAGGTCACTTATCGCTTGCCACCCCACCGGCGGTCCAGAAACGAACAAGCAAATCAGGCGTTTCGTTTGTGTATGTCGATATTAACGGCTGTATGGTGCATTTCTTTCATGCAGCCTTCACCAAAATATCCCATGAAACAGGCGTTTCAAGTGAAACAATAGAAACAGCCTTTTGGCATCTTAATGACGTTGCGTGTCGTGGCGAAATAAGCCTCGAGGAATTCAACCAACAATTTGCTGAACGGATAGGTGTACGCTCCATAAAGTGGGAAGAATACTATCTCGATGCAGTAGAGCCAATTACCGAGATGCACACACTTGCTCGCTGGATTTCGCAACATTATAAAATCGGCCTACTCTCTAATATCATGCCTGGGCTTATCCAGAAATTGCTTTACGGCGGGCTCCTGCCCAATCTTGCCTATGATAGTATCATTGACTCCTCTCAGGTAGGTACCATTAAGCCAGAGCCTCATATCTACTCGGTAGCGACTGACCGCTCAGGCGTTCCTCCAGAAGAAATTCTATTTATCGACGACAGCAGAACAAACCTTATGGCCGCCGAACAACAAGGGTGGCGGGTCATGTGGTTCGACGATATGCGTCCTGCTGAGTCTGTAGAGCGCATCCGCTCAGCTCTCGAACTTGTCTAAACAAACTATACTTGAGGGACACTAAAATCACCATATCTAAACGAATGTAGTGCTCGTCTAGCGGTGGGCATTTCAAGTCCTGACAGCTCTTCAATTGTACCTACTAGATCTGCTATAAGATTAGCCGTTCCTTCAAGCGTATTGAGGTCTGTCGTCGAGGCCAGCATACCTTCTGTATCAATCATAAATAGATCAGCATCCGTGTGCGGAGCATCATCTATCAGATTACCCACCATAAATTGCTTAGGGGGAAATATATCATGTAGGATTTCAGCTTCATTGTCTGTAGCCACGCTCGCGTACATGCAAAGGCCGATGACAGTTCTTGTCCCAGATTTGTGAAGTAACTGTCTTTTACGATTATCGAGTTTCCTAGAATCTACATCGAGCAACGGAATACCGGAAACAAATTCACTAATCATAACAACACCACTCCCAGTCATATGATATGAATCTCCAGTGTAGAAGCGAGTATGCGCAGTCTGTGCTCTCGTAACAGGCACTCTAACTCCACGATCTCGAAGTTTTTGATGCTCACCAAGTACACGCATAATCCAATCTTCTCGATTTAACGCCGTATCCATACTAATTGAGCGTTGTTCGCCCATATCTCGAGGAAAACGTACAACATGAACACCTTTGTCGGTAGTCAACAACTGTAAATGAGGCTTACCATCTACAAAAGGCTCAAGCTCAAGACCTAGAAGAAACTCTGTCATGTTATTTATTATAAAATATTTTTAACTCTATATCAACTTACTCTGTCACGCCGCTTATTCTGGCAATTTCACGGCTCATATTCTCTATAAGCACTTCAGCATCAGCAAGTTGTTGTTTTGTTTCAGCAACCAGTTCCTTTGGGGCGTTATCGACATAATTTTTGTTCTCTAGACGCTTTTTGAGGCCCTCTAGGCGGTTTTTAGCCTCTTCCTGGTGAGCTGCTAGCTTTTTAACATAACGCTCTGCACGCTCACGGTCTATGTCTAACCAGCAGTTATACTTGGTAGTTGTGAGTCGAAGCCCCTTCCCGTCTTCTACTTGGTGTACGCCGTCGATCCGGGCAAGTTGCGCAATAAGGGTCGCGTGCTCCTGCAAAAAGGCCACGTCGCTATGATACAAAGACGTCTTCTGCAATTGCATAGCAGAGACAATTGCTCTTGTCTCAATAACTATCCGCTGTATTTCAGCAAACTCATCAACTTTTTTACTGTCAAACTTCAACGCTTTTGGCCACAGCGCCGTTGCAAGCACCGAGTCATCGGTAATGGCCAACGTCTGCCAGATTGTCTCTGTCACAAACGGGGCAAATGGGTGTGCGAGTATCAACACACTCTCTAGCACATAGAGCAAGAGGTCAGGGTTAAGTTCGCGCTTACTTGCCTCCACATACCAGTCCGCAACGTCATCCCAGACAAAGTGGTACATTGCTTCATACGCTTCGCTAATGCGATACACATCAAGATGAGCGCTAATCTCATCTGATGATTGTTGTAATTTGCTCAACATCCAGTGATCCGCAGGAGTCACTGCCTTTGCTTGATGAGAGTTTGGATTCTTGTCATCTAACAATCCTTCGCAAAAGCGGGCAATGTTCCACAGCTTGTTTGCAAAGTTCCGGCCAGCGAGTATCTTGGCCTGCGAGTAAGCAGCTGAATCTCCCGGGCTTCTCCCAGAGACAATACCCATGCGCAAAGCATCAGAACCATACTCTGCAAGCACACTATTTGGGTCAATAACATTGCCAAGACTTTTGCTCATTTTTCGGCCATCTTCACTACGCACCATGCCGTGAAGGTAGAGCTCTTTAAAAGGAACATCTCCGGTCACATACAACCCGAGACAAATCATACGTGCACCCCACTGGTACAAGATATCAACGCCCATTTCCATAAACGATGTTGGGTACCCATCCTTATAGTCATCATTGTCTGGGTAGCCAAGAGTGACATACGGCCACTGACCGCTAGAAAACCAGGTGTCAAAAACGTCCGGATCGCGACGGTAATGTTTTCCGTCTCGTTCAATAATTTCTTCACTCACTGCCTCGTCAAAAATCCAGTCATCTGGGTCATCAACATTCTGAAACGCTGGAATAGGGATTCCCCACGCAATCTGACGACTAATGTTCCAATCGCGAACATTCTTAAGGTATTCAATCGTCTGGGCGCGCTTTGCTTCAGGATAGAAAGTAATTTTTTTCTCACGGAGCGCCTTTATCGCTGGCTGAGCAAGTTTTTTCATATCGACAAACCATTGATCGAGAAGCATTGGTTCGATAACTGTGCCACATTTGTAGCAGACCCCTACCCTGTTTTGATATTTCTCGTCTACATGGTCAAGCAAGTCTTTTTCTTTGAGCGCCTCAACCACCGCTTTACGAGCTTCTGCAACTGGCATGCCCTCAAACTGGCCTGCTCGGTGATTCATCGTGCCGTCATGGTTAATGACTCGTATTGCTTCCAAATTATGACGCTGAGCTACTTCCCAGTCGTTTACATCGTGTGCAGGCGTAATCTTAACGACGCCCGTTCCAAAAGAGCGATCTACCATCTCATCTGCAATAACGCGTATCTCAAACGGACCATTTACGCCATCTACTGTAAGCACCTTGCCAACGTAGTCTTTGTATCGTTCGTCGTCTGGATGTACTGCCACAGCAGTATCACCAAATTTAGTTTCAGGACGCGTCGTTGCAAGTACAAACGGCCCATACTTCAAGTAGTATAGGGGCGTGACTCTATCTTCGTATTTTACCTCGATATCCGCAAAGCCAGTTCGGTGAAAGGTACAGTAGTTTACCAGTCGTTCACCTCTATAAATAAGCCCATCGTCCCATAGTCGCTTAAATGTCCCGTAGGCGGTGTGTACCACTTTCTCGTCGAGCGTAAAGGTAAACCGAGTCCAATCACAGCTCGTTCCAAAAGAACGAAGTTGCGACTCAAAGGTACCTTTATTTTCTTGGACAAAATCCCATATTCGCGAGTACAGCTCCTCGCGAGAAAAATCGAAACGGCTCTTCCCTTCTTTGGCCAAGTGTTTTTCATACACAACTTGTGTCTCAAACCCCGCGTGGTCAGCGCCCGGTACCATAAGCACTCGTTTGCCTTTTGCCCGCTGATAGCGAGCAACGATATCTTTTAAAGAGAAGTCGAGCGAATGGCCAATGTGTAGTGGCGCGTTTGCATTAGGCGGTGGCAAGACAATACTAAAGAAGTCACCCTTTCCTTTCGGTTGAAAGGCCTCTGTCTTTTCCCAGAGAGCATAAATATCTGCTTCATAGTCACTTGGTGTGTAAGTTTTTGGTAATTTCATAGATGTAAATAGTATACCACCTCTGTTAAGAAAGCACGAACTAAGGTTTGGGCTTTTGTTTGAAACGCTTACACAGTGCTTTTCACGTGAAAATTGAGCAAAAAATATCAAGAGTAGTTATCTATAACCCCTCATATACAGTGCCCAAATTGACGAAAAGACATCCCTCAGAAATCAGTTCGTTTTTTGTTCGTTAGGTGCACTTCGTTCGTGACACGAAGAATACGTACAAACTTTTTGTTTTCACATCCACTATACCAACAGAGAAGAGCAGGGTATATATTGATTTATTCACGTATTTATTCTATAGTTTCGCTCTATGTCCACACCTAAAGGTGAAATCAATCTACAACCCAGAGCACCGCATCCATACTGGAGAGGTTCTGTTGATGATCTGCGCTCAGCCTCAGAAGAGTCTTTACTTGTTGCTCCTCTGTTCGTCGTAGACCATGAACCATATCGTCGCCATTTTCATGAAAGACAAGCAACGGCCCGCACGAAAGAGGTTGGCTTAAGTGTGGCAAGAATCTTTGGGGGTACTTATCGCCTAGAAACACGAGGACATAATTTTAAATCTGCTAACTCGGAGCATATAGACGGGGTAGTAGACCCATACCTTCAGATACATACGACTTATTTTGCCGATAGAGATCTTCAGATTGCACCGATACAAGGTGCTACTCGATTCATAATGAGAAGGTACTTACTCCCAAACGGGCTCTTAGTCGGAGATGTTATACCCAAGAAGCCGTCACACAGTTTAGAACGGGAGTATGTCGACTCCAAACGCATCCAACACGTAGAACAGCCCTACGTGGATACGTCTTTCGCAAACATGATGAAGACCGTAGGGCATCAACTTCCTGCCGCCAAAACAGTCTTCGTAATCGATGTGCCGATTGGTTCAACAGCGGTCTTCTTAAACGGCTTCGGCTACGGAAACGAGATACTTTCTCATGAGACAAAGAGTGTGCGTGCCGACGGATCGTTAGCAACCTTTCAACGCGTTGCATCACTTGGAAGAGTCGTTGTTCCTGGTGGGGTAGCGGCTACATCTTAAGATTTGGTTGAATTGCTAGGCTGTAGGGGTCGGCTTTCTCGGCACCTAACATTGCTTTGAAGCACCCAAGCGTCGCAATCATCGCCCCGTTATCTGTACATAGTTTTATGTCGGTATACTGGGGATTAACCGGCAAACGTTCGGCTAGTTGCCTGCGGAGCTCTTGATTGGCAGCCACACCCCCAGCCACCACCACAGATTGTGGGGTAAACTCGGCACAGGCTAGAACAGCTTTGTCGACAATCGTCTCAATTGCTACTCGCTGAAAACAGGCCGCGATATCATTCTTTTGAAGCTCAGAGAGGCGCTCTGGCAGTTGATAAGAAGGGAAGGTGAAATCTTCCCCAATTTCTTCCTGTGCAAGCCTTAGAACGGCTGTTTTAATGCCAGAGAAGCTAAATTCATACTTTTCATCTAGCCTTGCTTTAGGAAGTCGATATTTTTTTGCGTCCCCTCGCTCTGCTGCGTTCGCCACATTCGGGCCACCAGGGTAGGGGAGGCCTATTATCTTTGCAACTTTATCAAATGCCTCACCAACTGCATCATCTCGAGTCTTACCCAGAAGCGTATAGTCAAAATGATTCCGAAACAGGACTAGTTGCGTATGCCCACCAGAGACAATAACAGCAAGTAAAGGAAATTTAGGTGCTGAGCTGGGCAAACTATAGCCTACGAGAGGTGTTTCGGTTAAAAAGTTGGCATAAACATGCCCTTCAACATGATTGACAGCGTAGAGAGGCTTTTCTTTTGTTATGGCGAGTGTCCGCGCGGTTGATACCCCAACCAACAAACTGCCCCCCAGGCCTGCACCTTGCGTGACGGCAATTGCATCAATGTTATCCCACCCAACAACAGCCACCGCCTCGTCAATAACGGGAATAATGCTTTCGATGTGGCTCCTGGCGGCAATCTCCGGTACAACACCACCATAGACCTTATGCAAATCCATACTGCTCGCCACAACATTGCTCAGCATTATATAGCCGTCTTCAACCACCGCAGCAGCCGTCTCGTCACAGCTTGTTTCTATTCCAAGAACTATCATGAGTTATAGCGTACCACCAGAGGTAGGAGGTTGACAAATTAGGCATTTTTTGCTATACTGCACGAGTAAATCCAAAAACAAAAATATGAACAAAAAACAGATTTTTATCTCCTATGAAGACACTGCACCACAGATTGTGCAGTTTCACCTTGCATATGAAGAGTTGCCCTCTCCTGCAATGTCAAGCATAAGCGAAATACCTAAGCATAAATAGTATTGACTTTTTGTCAAACATTTGCTATTATATTTTATATTTCTTCTGTTTACTTCACTAAAATTAGCTTTACCTCAGAAAGGGCAATATGAGTACAACACCAGAGGAACACCCAGTTCCATTACCCGCAAAACTCGGAGAACCTTATGACTCTTTTGGGAGACTCATAACGTTACCCGTCTCGCAAGACATATTGCCCCCAACACCAGAAAGGATCTTTCCTAAAGGAATAGTTGATTTGGCACATATGGAAGATTTGAGATCGCAGCCTGAACAACCAGAAGAGCCAGACTTTACGCCAGACCTTTATGCCTCACCCTTAAGAATCAAGGGGAACGATACGGAGCAAGCTTCAGAAACCGATGATATAGAAGTCGAAAGCCCTAAACTTACCCCTCAAATGCAAAAACTGATAAGCTCGGTAAAAACCGCTTCGATACCTGAGTTGCTTGAACTTAGCGTTGGCGCAGAAGTCGATGGTAATCTGAATGTTTCGGTAATTGTAGATAATGAATTGTCAAATAGAGTAGAGCTTATTAGAAAGGGCTCGGGTGGGATGAATGACGTCGTGGACCTATTTCTTGAAAGAAAACGTTTGGCAGATGAGCGCTGGGCAAAACGAGCTGAAGATGAAGACTCCCTGCTTGATCCTTCTATTATCCACGACGCACAACACGCAACTACAGTGAACACCGCACTTTCAGGGCAGACAAGTGAAGGGTCTGCCGAAATAGTAGCCGAGAAACCAGATTCTCTCTTAAAAATTGCTCAAAAATGGCAAGAGTTAAAAGGTGACCCAGAAGTAATAGAGTCTTCAAAGCAAACGCTCCAGGCACATCTTAAGCAGATTTACTTAGATCTTGAAACTGGAGTCGATCCATTAGAGAATCTAGAAAAACCTGAAGAAATTGAGCTGGTAGTGGCTCTCGTAAACTCTTATCTTAAAGATCATCTTAGAACCGACGATGGAAGCACTATTGACTCAGATATTGTTGCAAACCTTTCTTACGCTCTTCACAAAAGGGCATTGGAAAAGTTTCGCCCAAAAAACATTCCTAGGCCTACCGTCCCTGACAGCCCAATACGCACTCCTGAAATAAAACATGAAGTAAATGTTGGTAAAGAATCTGTTGCGGAAACTCTAAAGAGTATTGCTTCAGAATGGGAAAGTAGTGGCAGAAGTACTGATGTATTGAAAAAGGACTCAGATCAAATAAAAAACATACTTATGCTCATGATAAACGATTTGCATACAGGTATAGACCCATTAACTGGAGTGAGCAACGATGAACTACAGCCTTTGCTTGATCTTGTTGGTAACTATTTATCAAAATTATTTGTGTTTAACGATAAAAATGGGTCCACTGTAAGACTTTCTACCAGGGACATCAATGTATTCGTCAGTCAGATAAGTCGGCATGCTTCAAACAAATAAGAGACTTTTGAACCACGTTCCCAAACTATTTTAATTTGCACCCTGTTGAGTAAATTTTTGAAGCATCGTTTTTATATAACGCTTATCATCCTTATAATGGGCTATATGGATAAGTTTGTTAAAAAAGTTGTTCCTGTTGGGCTCTTTAAGGCTGTTGTTCCCTATTGGCACTTAGGCAAGTCGGTGTTGTATCAAACAAAAGCTGGTTTTCCGGCAAAGGGGATTACTGTTATTGGAGTAACGGGGACCGATGGCAAGACAAGTACTAGTACTCTGATTACACAGATGCTAAGAGCATCTGGGAAAAAGGTTGCCATGATGACCACCATCTCTGTTGACTATGGAGACGGGAAGGGGATAGTGCCCAACCCTACAAGGCTCACCACATTTGGCGCAGACCAGCTCGTTAGCGCATTAAAGCGCATGAAAAAAGAAAAGGTTGAGTACCTTGTGCTCGAAGTAACGAGTCACGCACTGCACCAGCGCCGTACCTGGGGTGTCCCCTTTGCGCTCGCTGTATTTACAAATCTTGGGCATGAACACCTTGATTATCACGGAACTTTTGAGAACTATCGTGACGCAAAGCGACTCCTTTTTAAGGCAGCTAACCGAAATAAAAAGGGCCTGCGTACAGGTATCGTGAATGCTGACGATGGAGTAGCCGAATATTTTGCAAAAGATATCGCTCACCCAGTGTTATACGGAATAAAAAACGGCGACCTAAATGCTACAGACATCGAGCTTACCCCAGCCGGCTCAAAATATACTGCAAAAATTGGTGAGGAAACCTTTGAAATAGAGTGCCATTTGCCAGGAAGTTTTAATGTCTATAACAGTTTAGCGGCGGTTGGTGCTGGACGCGCTCTCGGGCTGACACGTCCAGAGATTGAGCAGGGCATTGCAAGCCTAGAAGAGGTGGAGGGAAGAATGACGCGAGTAGACGAAGGCCAGGATTTTGCCGTAATTGTTGACTATGCTCACACACCGGAGAGCTTTGATAAACTTTTTGCTGAAGTGGAGCCACTCACTGATAAGCGCCTTATCTGTGTTTTTGGTTCTGCAGGGCGAAGAGACGAAGAAAAGCGTGCGAAGCAAGGTGCTATTGCCGGCAAATGGTGCGATATTGTTATCGTAACTGAAGAAGACGACAGAGACATCGACGGCGAAGAAATTATGCGCCAAATTGTGTCAGGAGCAGAAGCAAGCGGAAAAGTGTTAAACAAAGATGTTCTCATGGTACACAACCGTGAAGAAGCAGTGCGAATGGCAATAAATACTGCTAAAGCAGGCGACCTCGTTATTCTCCTTGGAAAAGGGCACGAGAAATCCATCCTGCATAATGGCCCACAAGCCTCTGAACTACGCCATTTGCCACAAGACGATGATGACGAGAGACGCGTGCTAAAACGAGACTACGACGAGGTAACCGTCGCCCGCAAAGCAATAAAAAATAAACCATAAACTTATTTGCATTTTTAACAATTTTGTGCTATTATTACTACAGTTAATCTTTAAAACAAACATCCCATGTCTATAGAACAAAGTAACCTATTTAAAACCGATGTTGCTAATTTTCTCGATGCGCATTTTGTTAATGAGGAAAAAGGGGTTCAATACGCGGCTGCTATCGTCCATGCACCAGTCTTTACAAGAAGGGACGGGAAGGGGCCGAATGCTCCTATCCTAGATGGCACTTTGGACCCAGAGCTTAAAAAATTTGTCGAAGACCCAAAATTTCACGTGAGTGCTTTAGCTGTTTTGGCAGTAGATACAAGCGGGCTCGTAGCAGTTTCACTCTCACCTGAATATGGCTATACCATTCAAACCAAAGGCCGAAAGAAGCTTGTGCATCCGGTAACAACATTTGGGCGCCCGGTCAGCGCAACGAGTGACTTTGGTATTCCGAGAGAGCAAAGAGACTGGGCAGAACAATTCATGGGTCTTGCTGCAAGATTCGGTTCGGAACATGAAGATTTGTTTGGCATAACAACTGAAGGCTTGCAGGTTATTGGAGGCACCCAGAGCAATCGAACAGATGCGGACAGACTCGCTCGTCCAGCTTTAGTGTTTGGGTATAATCGCGGACTTACCGTGCCAGATCCTCGATCAGTAAATACGGACTTCGTAAATCAAGCGCTAAGAACACCCGTTGCTATAAAGTAAGACTGGTGCAGCGGATGAAGCCTCCGCCTTTCATAAGCTCGGTTACGTCAACTGTTATGACCTTTAAGCCCTTATCTTCTAGGGTTTTTTTTAATTCTGGAGCTTGAGAGCCCATGACAACCGTTTCTCCCGTAGAGACTAAGTTACAGGCAGAAGCTTCGGTTGCTTCTGTATAGCTGACCTCTATTTTCTCAATATCGGTAATGGCATGTATACGTGCCTGGCTTTCTTCCGTGAACGCTTGCGGGCACCAGGCTATGAGCGTGGGCGAAATGACCGCTAACGCAAGGTCCAAATCATAGAAAAAACTGTCTGGCCAGCCGGTCACCGCGTTAATTATAAGATTGCCAGAAATGTCTGTTTCGGGGATCGTTTGCAAGCCTATAACTTCTAAGCCGGTCTCTTGTGCAAGAAGTGGATGTGCTTCAACGCTAGTGCGGTAATTAGAGCCCACAAACAACTTATTACCACATGGCAGAGCATCGCCTTGACCACTAAAATGCACATTATGTGGTAAACGAACAATGTCAAAGCCAAGTTCACGCAAGCGCGCTTCTGCATATGGCGACTCTGCTTCACGTGTATTAGGTAAATTGCTCATAATAGCTTTACGCCCGCTTATAAGTGCCCAATTTGCCGTATAGACCCCGTCCTGACAGTTTTCAGGTGCGGGTATCTTAACTACTTCGATTCCAGCTCTGCTGAAGGCTTCCTGTATCTGTAAATGTTCAGATATGGCCTTTTCTACATCAACCTTAATTCGGTTGTCCATATAGGCATTGATCGCTTGCTGGTCGTCAAAATAGGTTGCACCGGACATGAGTACTCTGGTATTTATTTTTTGCATAGCTACCGTCTAGTGTAGCGCGAAACCAAAAAAATTGTGAAAAATACTTTTGAAAAGTTGCAATTTTCGGCGTATATTAACGAGCTTAAAGGAGATAAAACTAATGGGACACCCAAACAAAGGGCGTTGGGCTCGTCAGTCAAGCGTACAAAGAGCAGTCAAGTTAATAAGAAGAGATATCGCACAAGGTTTTTCACTTGAAGTACCTGGCCTAGAGTTTCAAGCTCACGGAGGTCGCTCTGACGACCGACTACATACCACAGGCGACGCAACCTTAACCGTTGCGGGAGTAGAGCTTAGCGTTGGCATTACTCTTAGCGCTCCAGAACCTTTTGTTCCAAGTAGAGAAGAGCTCCCGAATGGAGATTGCATACTTAACATCCTGCCTGGAGTTGCTTTCCGTGGGTCTGTACGACGCTCAGATGCAGTAATCCAAAAGTGTGAACTTCCGATAGAACCAGCTCTCTAGTACTTGACCGATGTATTAGCAGTCTAGTATCATGAGTGCTAGAAACGGGTGTATTCTACTGCGAGAACACCCGTCTCTATTCTTAGAGCTAAAAAGAGGGAGTTACACATATGTCGAATGTACCTTTGATACCTCTTGCTGACTATGTTGTTGTCCAGCAAGAAGAGGCAAAAACAAAAACCGCAAGCGGTCTTTTACTACCCGATAAAGGTGGAGAAAAGCCACGTATTGCCAAAGTGTTGGCTATTGGGCCAGCTGTTGGTGATGTAAAAGTTGGCGATCGAGTTATTTACGGTGGCTATTCTAATAGTGAAGTTAAAGTAGACGGCATTGACTACATGCTCGTCAAACTCGAAAACATCTACGCCGTTGTCCAGTAACGATTTGAAATTCTTCTATTAAAAACTAATCGGAAAGGAAAGCATCATTTTGAGCCAAGCGTCATTCGCCGAAGTTTGAGTATTTTTTACAGAGGTGTACTAAAAGTACAACGAGTAAAAAAGCGGAGAAATTCGACGGATGACGACTCTCAAAATAATGCGACAGGTATTCATATATGGCAAAAAAGGTATTCTACGATGAGGACGCTCGTCGCCGCGTCCTAGGCGGAGCGCAACTACTATACGAAGCAGTAAAGACAACCATGGGTCCAAAAGGTCGTAACGTGGTTATTAGCAAGGCATACGGCGCACCAACCGTCACTCATGACGGTGTGACTGTTGCGAAGGGTCTCGACATAGCCGATACAGACGACGAGACACTGGGCTATAAAGTGGGTGCAGAGCTTATCAAAGAAGCAGCAAGCAAGATGAATGATGTTGCAGGTGATGGCACGACGACAGTGACCGTACTTACATACCATATCTTGAACGAAGCCAATAAGCTGATTGCAGCAGGTCATAACCCTATGCAGTTGCGTAAGGGCCTAGAGCAAGCAGCAAGTGACATCTTGCGACATCTAGAAAAAATGAGCGAACCTATCACCGGCAAAAGCGAGCGTGTAGCCGAGGTAGCCACGATTAGTGCTGGAGACGCAGAGATTGGTGCCCTTATTGCCGATGTGATGGCAAAAGTTGGAAAAGACGGTGTCGTAACAGTAGAAGAAGGCCAGGGCTTAAGTCTTGAGAGCGAAGTAGTAGAAGGCTTTACCTTTGATAGAGGTTTTGTGAGCCCTTACATGGTGACCGACACTAATCGTATGGAAGCAGCGTTTACTAAGCCTGCTATAGTGATTACTGATAAAAAGATTAGTAGCATCCAAGAAATTTCTGGGCTCATGGAGCAGCTCGTACAAGCGGGCAAAAAAGATATGGTGCTTATTGCTGAAGATGTTGAGGGCGACGCACTAACGATGCTAGTGCTTAACAAGCTAAAGGGCGTATTTAATACGGTTGCCGTTAAAGCGCCAAGTTTTGGTGACCGACGTAAGGATATCTTGCAAGACATCGCGACCCTTACTGGTGCAACTGTTATTTCAGAAGAGCAGGGCTTAAGCTTTGAGACTGTTGACTTGCAAGTTATTGGTACAGCGCGAAAAGTAATCGTCGGGAAAGACGAAACAACTATCGTTGAAGGAGCCGGCAAAGCCTCGGACGTTAAAGCGCGTATCCACCTAATTAGTGCTCAAGCAGACGCTACGACAAGCAAGTATGACCGCGGTGAACTACAAAAACGTCAGGCCGCACTGAGTGGAAAAGTAGCTGTCATCAAAGTTGGTGGTGCCTCTGAAACAGAGATTGAGGAGAAAAAATATCGCGTTGATGATGCAGTGGCCGCCGTAAAGGCAGCCATGAGTGAAGGTATTGTTCCTGGTGGTGGCGTAACATTAGTGAATCTCTCGTCAACCATAAAGAATGTCAAAGACGCCACAGCAGATGCAGGTGCACAACTTCTTGCACGCGCGCTCGAACAACCATTCCGAATACTCATGGAAAACTCTGGAGAAAACCCAGATGAGTGGCTCCCACAAGTGCGGAAGTCAAAGCCAGGACACGGTGTAAATGTTACTAACCCTGTGGCGCTTGTCGATATGAAACAAGCTGGCGTGGTAGACCCGGTACTTGTCACAAAACAGGCAGTGCAGAATGCGGTCAGCATTGCTGGTACGAGCATGACTATGGGCGCACTCGTTGTTGATGTACCTGAGCCAAAGGCTACAGCTGGCGCAGGTGGCATGGGCTTAGATATGTAGTCTAGACTCTGTAAAGCTACTCCCAATACTCCTTCAAGGGTTCGCCTCTGAAGGGGTATTGCTTTTTATGAGAAAATGTCGTAAAATTAGGCGAAATCGGTGGGATTCGATAAACAACAAGGAGAAGTGTACCTATGGCATTGTTCAACCGCAAAAAATCCCAGACTATATCTGAGCTTGAAGATTACTACGCAAATCGCAATAACAGCACAGGAAGAGCATGGCTCATGGCATTGCTCAGCCTGCTTATAACAGTTGTTGTTCTTACTGTTCTTTTCTTTGGCGGAAGATGGATTTATCGTACACTAACAAAAGACGACATAAAAGTAGTCACCACGTCTAATGGCTCAGCGTCAAGCTCCGATACTGCAATTGTAACCACCACTCCTAGCACAACAACTCCGAGCAGTGAACCAAATGGCGTTGTTTCAGAAGAAGCTGCAACAACTAGCACTAGCTCAAGCACATCATCCCACACTGGCCACAGCACCAGCACTTCCTCTTCATCAGGTAGCACCGCATCTAGCACTACATCAGCTACAAAAACACCTGTTACAGGCGACAGCGAAGCACTTCCAAACACTGGTGCCGGAGATATACTTACACTCCTAGCGGTACTAGCGCTTAGTGGCTATTTTGTTTCTCTTAAGAAGTTTGCTTCAAATAAATAAGTATCTGCGTTAAGCGAACAATCTTTGACAGCTGATTAGTTGTTCACCTGCGAAAAATAGTTTATTTCGTTAATGATATCAAGCATTGCTTGTGCACGAACCTTGTCGTCTTCAATTTTTTTCGCTGACTCAAGTGCCTTTTCTAGCAGGGTATGATTATCGTTTGCTTGAATCATCATCATAGTTGTCTTAAACGTCTCTTCTGGCGTGCCTTCAATGTGCTCTGCAAGCGGTTCAAGGTGTTCAAGTGCTTCTTGCTTCAAAGCCGCTAACTTATCGTGGTCAACAGGCTCAATAGCAGTTGCCTGTGATGATGCCGTTGAGAGCACATCTTCAGCCAAAGCATCAACGTATGACGTGGTGGTTGCTTCTTGAGCTTCCTCTTCTACTATAGGTGGCTGGACAGGGCTTGATGGCGATGGCGCAACTGCTGGCTCGCTCGGAACAGAAACCCCCGATATTACTGGGTCAGACACCGAAGGTGCCGGTGTTGGAGGTGTTGCGGGAGATGAAGCACTAGAGGACACGATGTCCTGTACGAACGGGTTGTCGGTCGTGATTGGGTGCTGTGCGGCAGAATCAGCTGGCTGGTCTTGAGAAGCCGTATTATCAGCTGTCTGAAAATCTTGCTGAGAGACATTGTCCAGCATAGACGGATTCTGGACAGTCGGTGAGCCCATCACCGTTTGATTATCGTTAGTATTTGTCCCAAACATTTCCACCCCCTGCGACCATAGATTGTTATGCGTTATTGCCTTATAGTATATAGCATTAACGACTCGGGGTAAAATATGTTAGACGATTTAAAATACATTCACCAAAAAGATAATGAAGATGCGCTAGGAGTTGCTAGCAACCAATGGGAGCAACTCCTTATTGATGTGACACCAAGTCAGCCATTTTCATTTCAACAGGTTTACAATGTTGTTCTCTCGGGCATGGGTGGCTCGGCACTTCCTGGAGTTTTTCTTAGCTCATGGCCTGTGCTTTCAGAGCCCTTTGAAATTAGCCGAAACTACACATTACCCGCGTATGTCGACAAAGATACCCTAGTTATTGTTTCGAGCTACTCCGGCAATACCGAGGAGACCCTATCTTCGCTAGAACACGCCCGCGCAAAAAACGCACAGATTGTCGTCGTAGCAGCTGGCGGAAAACTTGCTGAAAAGGCGAGAGAGTATGGACTCCCTCTCGTAACTGTTCCTCCTGGCAAACAACCACGTATGGCAACCTACGGATTCCTGAAGGCATTTTTATCTATCCTAGAAGCAGCAGGCATTGCACCGGCGGGTTCGGTAGCAGAACTTGTTGCGCTTAGCGAGTGGCTACGGGAAGAGTTCAAGCAATTTTCAGCTGACATACCAGAAGCAGCAAATCCTGCAAAGCAGTTAGCCCAAGAACTGGCTGGGAAGACGGTGGTTGTGTACAGCGGTCCGAAACTGTGGCCGGTGGCAAACAAGCTAAAGATTTGCATCAACGAAAACGCAAAGAACACTGCGTGGTGCAACCAGTATCCTGAATTTAATCACAATGAGTTCATTGGCTGGAGTAGTCATCCTGTTGAGAAACCGTTTGCCGTCGTAGAGATTCGCTCGCAGCTCGAGCATGAACGAGTCCAAAAAAGATTCAAAGTCGCAGAACTGCTTCTTTCGGGCTCTCGTCCTCATCCGTTTGTCATAGAGCCCAAAGGCGACACGCTTCCGGCCCAGCTTTTATGGACTGTCGGCTTTGCTGACCTTGTAAGCGTCTACTTATCTCTCTTAAACGGGCTTGATCCAACACCGGTTGAGCTTGTTGAAAAATTTAAGGCTGAGCTAAATAAGTAAGCTTAAAACCCATCAACAAAATTAGCATCGTAGCTATTTTTGGTCCAATAAATAAAGCCGAGTGCAATCACCAGAAGTACCACGAGCACTAACGTCCGTTGCTTTTCAGTTATCTGGATATGCTGTAGCTTTTTTAGGGACTTTTTCATAGGTCGCTCCCGCTTGTTATATCGATAGGATGGGCAACAACGACAAGGCGCTGTTTTGCTGTCCACAAAGGAGTACAAGTGTAAAGTGTGAGTCGTTTTTCGGAAGTAGGGGCTTCGATAGAAACCGCGTCTGGTTCAACAACCTTTGTTTCGCTTACCTCATATAACACTTCTTCGTTATCCCAGTAAAGCGCAATCTTGTCTCCGACTTTTACCTTGTCTAAGTGATAAAACGTAGAGGTGTTATTCCCATAAAAACGATGGGCAACAATAACAGTATTTCCCTCTTGTGTCGGGGTGGATGTATTAGGCCGTCGCCAGGTCCCACCATCTTTTATTGCAGCGATTGTTTTTGACTCTACGATAGGTTCGTTCAGCTGTATAGAGGGAATGACGATTCTGTGTTCTTGTGGTGGCGGGGCAGTTGCTGTTGAGCCAATACTTTTAGCGAGCGCACCGGCGTAAGGCGCAGACGCTTCGGGTGATTTATCTCGAAACAAATAAGCAATTTGGGGGAGAAAAGGCGCAAAGCTAATATAAAGTCCTAGCAAGACAATCGCAATAGAAAAAATGTTATTAAACCGGCGTAAACTCATTACCGTTAAGTATCTCGTATTTTGCGTCGCTTGCGCAACCAGAAACTATGCTTCAGATCGTAACGAGGCGATAGGGTCTTTGCGTGCTGCTTTAGCTGCCGGCAACAACCCAGAGACAATACCCGTCAGTGCAGAAAGCCCAGCAACAATTACCACTACTTCTGGAGTCGTAACTGGCTGAAGATCTGTAGTCACGCGAATAATCGCATTTGCGAGAAACGACAGCATAATTCCTACAATACTCCCGACGACACTGAGCACCACTGCCTCCATAATAAATTGGCCGAGAATTTGAGCATTTGTCGCCCCAATTGCCTTACGTATGCCAATCTCGCGAGTTCTTTCGCTGACAGTCGCAAACATAATATTCATAATGCCGATACCGCCAACGATAAAGGATATGAAGGCCACACCGGCAATAAAGAGCGTCAGCTGATAAAATACCTCGTTTGTTGCTTCAAGTGCTTCATCTTTTTGCAATATCGTAAAATCTTCTTGACCAGCATGGTTAGTTTTAAGTGTCTCGCTCAATTTTTCCGCAACCGTCTGGACAGACTCTGGTGTTTTTGATTCAACATAGACTTGCATTATTTGGATCGCTCCGCCAAGTTCGCGAGCTGTGTCATAGGGAATTATGACGGAATTATTAATGTTCATTTCAGCAAATGTGCCAGACTTTTGTTGCTCAAACACCCCTTGAACTATAAAGTTTTTACCCCGTATACTCAGGCTTTTTCCTACGGGAACGTTCTCTTTAAAAAGGCGCTCTGCAACATCTCTTCCTATGATCGCGACATTACGCGTATAGTCACTGGCCGTAAAGAAATTACCGAACTCAACTTTCTGATTAAGGAGTGCGGGGAGACGTTCGGTTGTGGCAATAATAGTGCCGTTAGCGTACTCGTCAGCTTCATAGCTGACAATCCCGCTCACGATCCCAACAGGCACAACAGCGGACACTCCTTCAACCTTCTCGCTGTCACGCCAATCCTTCTCGCTCAAACTGCCACTACTGCTCGTAAAAGAACGAAGTGAATCAAAGTTAAGAGCACGTGCGTTATCACGCTTTCCGGGCCTAACAATAACAAGTGAATCAGATACGGCGTCTACCTGGGTAGAAACTTGTTGCTTAACTCCTTCGCCAAGCCCAACAATAGTCACTACGGAACTTACACCAATAATGATGCCAAACATTGTCAAAAAACTACGAAAACGAGCGCCCCGAATAGATGAAACAGCCATTTTGTAGTATTCAAAAATCATCGCTTCTTGCCTCGCTTCTGGTGTTTCTTTCGCTTTTGAGGCGTTCTCTTTTGCTCGGTAGGGTCGGGCATTGTTTCCATAACAGCGCTCACATTGGCTGCTTTTTCATCATCATCTGATTGTCGCAGAGCATTCACTGCTTTCTGGACTCGAGACGGAATTTCGCCGACAGCAGTCGCCTCATCATAGACAATATTGCCATCTAGCATGTAGAGGATTCTATCTGCATAGCGGGTGAGGGAAGGATTATGCGTTACCATCAAGACAGTATTGCCAAGTTTATGAATTTCGCTCAACAGCTCCATCACAACTCGCGCCGAGACACTATCAAGATTTCCTGTAGGCTCGTCGGCAATAATAATATTTGGGCCGTTTACAAGTGCTCGGGCAATAGCTGCGCGCTGTAACTGCCCGCCGGAAAGCTGGCTTGGTAAATAATATTCTCTGTCGGTAAGACCTACCTGTTTCAACGCCTGTGAGGCTGCCTTTAGTCGGCGCGTTTGGCCCATCCCTTTATAGGCGAGCGGAAGCGCAACATTTTCAATCACCGTCATACGAGGCAAAAGGTTAAAAGACTGGAAGATAAAGCCTACTTGATCGCGTCGAGTTTTTGCCTGGCGAAGTTTGCCTATACGCGCAACATCTTTCCCGTTCAGCCTGTATACCCCATGGGTCGGGCGATCGAGAAGGCCAAGGATATTCATGAGCGTCGTCTTGCCAGAGCCACTCGGCCCCATGACGGCAATAAACTCTCCTTTTTCAATAGTAAGGCTGACTTCATCAAGGGCGACGGTTGTCGCATCTCCAAAGCCATAAACTTTGGAAACGTCTGATATTTCAATGAGTGACATTTACCCCATTTTACATCTGTTATAACCAAAGTCGCAAGCATAAGGGGAGAGAAAAATATTTTTTGTTTTGTTTGCTTACCTACGAAACTATTCTGTTAGAATGAGGTTTATGCGGAGGGGTCGCCTAGTGGCCTATGGCGCCGCCTTGGAAAGGCGGTTTGGGAGCAATCCCATCGAGGGTTCAAATCCCTCTCCCTCCGCCACTACATTATGAAGAAAAAAGCACAGTTACTTTGGTGGGTATTTTCCGAGCAGTTTAAAATTTCTCGTACATATTTTGTGTGGAAGTTTTTTTATTCAGTTTTTGACGGTCTCTCCTCTATAGTGCTTGTCTACCTGTCCGCTCAAGTGCTCTCATCTGCAACAAAAGTCGCACTCACCGACGCGCCAGTGGAGGAGGTGTATCGCTGGCTACTCTACCTCATAGTCTTGCAAGTCATAGAGAAATGCATCCTTACAGCAAATTCAATAATAGACACCAAGCTGAATAACACTTTTCAAACTGCTTTCAACAAAAAAATAATGATTAAAATGTATGAGCTTAGCCAATCGCAATTTGAGAGCGAAGAGTTCACTACTGCGATTGAACGAGCTCATGACGGGCTAAACTCTACGGGCAGAATGCTTACGGAACTTTCTTGGCTTACCTCATCAGTGGTTCGATTCTTTGGTGCATTCCTCGCAATTTTTAGCGTCTCCCCACTTGTAGGTGCTACCGTCATTTTACTGAGTATTCCTGGGATACTGCTTGGGTTAAAACAAAATAGATACAGTGAAAAGGTGTACCGCGAGACAGAGCCAATTGAGCGCATCACTTACCGCACCCGCTGGCTACTTGTAGACCCACACTCTATGCCCGAAGTACGCCTCATAAATGGCTTTTCTAACCTGCTAAAGCAGTGGGAAAAATACAAGACCAAAACGGATGACTCCTTTTATCGTATGATGCGACGAAACAATTTAGAGGCGACACTCACCGACTTATCCGAGCCCTTAGCAAGTACGATTGCTACCGTGATATTCTTTCGCTCTTTGATCGCAGGATCAATTGCACTTGATCGCTTTATATTCTTAAGAGGGTTAACAGACCAACTTGTAGGCTCCGTTAATGCTATAGCAAACTCCCTGCAGAGTATGGACCAACGGTTTATTGAGCTAGAAAATTTTAAGGTAATTCTTGACCTTAAGACGGACCTACCAAATGGTACCGTTATAGTAGACCGTCCGCTTACTATAGAATTCTGCGACGTGTCTTTTCGTTATCCAACAGCAGAAGAAAACACCCTTGAAGGAATCTCTTTTGTCATAGTCCCTGGCAGTAAACTAGCACTCGTGGGTGAAAATGGGGCAGGAAAGTCAACTCTATTAAAGCTTATACTGCGCCAATATCTCCCGACGAGTGGCCAGATTCTCGTCAATGGAGTGGATATCGCAGATATAGAGCAAGAGAGTTACTATGCAGCAATCAGCAATCTCAGCCAGAATTTCCTGACAGTCTCTCACCTTACTATCAAAGACAATTTAACTCTAGGGATAGAAGATCAGCCAGAAGAGAAGATAGTGCATGCTTTGGAACTCGTAGGCGCGAGCAACTTTACTTCAAAACTTAAGCACAAGCTTGACTCAAGACTCGATACTTCGTTTAAAGATGGGACCGATTTATCTGGCGGGCAGCTACAGCGCCTAGGTGTCGCCCGGGCATTATTAAGAGATGGCGACATCATGATTCTTGACGAGCCAACGAGTGCTATCGATGCAAAGGCAGAATTTTCAATTTTTAATAACATCTACAAAGAACACGAGGGGAGAACCACGCTGATTGTTAGCCACCGCTTTAGTACCGTGAGAAAAGCTGATGCCATCATCGTAATGGCAGACGGTAAAATTATTGAGTATGGTAGTCATGAAGAACTGCTTGCATTTAATGGGCTCTACAAAGAAATGTTTGAGCTTCAAGCAGAGGGCTATCGATAATTTAATTCTTAAAAGACTCACTTAATAAATCAGTTTTTTGAGGGGTGACCGATCTTCTATTACTAAAGCACTTCTTCAGTAGAAATTCTTCTCCAGAATCATTGAGAGCGTATAGCCAATCATATGCATTTTCCTTTGTTTTCTTAATTACGTATCCTTTAGAGTTCGAATGAATCCTGCGAAGCTCTACAATTTTTCCCGTAAAATATCTGACCTGAACTTTTTTAAGTTCACCTTTGCAATCTACAATTATATCGTAAGCGGCCGACTCTGTTATGGGCAGAGAGACGTCAAACCCCACCTTAGTAAAAGATGCAATCGCTTGCGTGACCGCATAATCTCCTTTTAGTTGGGTGGTTCTCATAAAAAATATGATACGGTATACAATACCGTTTTGCAAATAACAGATACGAATGCTATAATCTTTCCATCTGGAGAGATGTCCGAGTGGTTGAAGGAAACAGTCTTGAAAACTGTCGTGCCCGCAAGGGTACCGAGGGTTCGAATCCCTCTCTCTCCGCCAATAGATATGCCCTAGCTTGCTAGGATTTATTTATTGGCGAAATAGATAGTGTGTTCGAACCCGACCTTTTTGCTTTAGCAATAAAAGGGTTCGCTAAATAGTTTCATCACCCTTAGGGCTGATAGATTATTTAGGTATTCTCATTCCTCTCCGTTAATCTAAATCAAGCGTTGTGTATGCTCCTGCTATAGCTTCTGCGCGAAAACAATTGCAGAAACACTCTTGGCGCCTGCTTGCTTTAGTAGTCTTGCCGTAGTGGCTAAAGTTGCGCCTGTCGTCATGACGTCATCAACAAGCACTATGTGCTTGCCTTTCACTTTTTCTTCATGCGTAACTTCATATGCTTCTTTTGTTTGCTGTAGACGATCAGCACGATTTGAGCCAACCTGACGAGAGTTATTTACTCTCCTCAGAAAATGTTCTTCCTTCATTTTTAGTATTCTTCCTAACTGATGCGTTAACAGCTTGGCATGGTCAAAACCTCTTTGTCTGATCCGAGAAGGAGCAGTTGGTATACAGCATAGAAGCATCCCTTCGGTTTTATAACGAGCAAGTACTTCAGCGAGTATTTTTGCCATGGGGGCTACCCCCGCGCGAGCATATTCAAATTTTGTTATTGAGATAAGTTTCTCTGATACATTTTCGTAATTACCTGCGACAAAGATATTTTTCAGAGGAAGAGTGGTTCTGCAACTAGAACACACCCTGAAGTTTTCACTAAGCTTACGGCATCCCGCACAACGTGGCTGCACAAACTCAAAATACTGCTCGATACAGTCATCGCAGAGAAGACTACCCAGCCTCTGGCATCCAAGGCACGCGTGCGGAGCAATAAGGCCAACAACCACATCTTGCACTAACATAACTCTTAGTATAATTCTCTTGTTGTCATTATTGTGTTGTAAATATAGCGGAAGCATGTTGCTGTTAGGGGTACGTCTTCGGTATACTGTTAAGTAACATAAAAACGCTTGAACTAAGACGGCCCTAAAATAGACCGTCCTTACCTCAAGCTTCTACTATCTAAAGGAGGGAAGTTACTATGGCGAGAAAGTCTCGCGACGAAGACCTACTACTAGAAGACGAGTTGACTGCTGCGTTTTTAGGTGAAGAAGATACATCAAACATGGCTGTTATGCCAGCAGATGATGATATGGGAATGGACGCTCAAGATAACGAGCAGCCCCAAGATGATTGGGAAGAAGACGAAGCAGTTCCTGGTCAGCTTGCTGTTGATGTTTATGAGACAAAAGAACGGCTTGTTGTGAAGGCACGCACCGCAGGAGTCAACAAAAATGATCTCGATGTCAGCATTGCTGACAATACACTTAGCATTCGAGGCACCTTGTCTGCAGGTGAAGAGCTCGGGGTAGAGAACTACTTCGTACAAGAATGTTACTGGGGTGAGTTCAGCAGAAGCATTGCGCTTCCTGTGCCCGTCAAAGAAGATGAGATTGAAGCGGTACTTAAAGACGGCGTCTTGACTATTAGCTTCACGAAGCTAAAACAAGATACGGTAAAGAAGATTCAAATTCTTTAAACAGCTTTGTCTAAAACAAAAATGCCACTTGTTTTAAAACAAACAAGTGGCATTTTTTAATTTACTATAAAGTAACTAATCTGCAGTAGTAGCGGTGCCACCTACGGTTGCACGGTCCACGACGAATCGTACTATTACTTGCGCGAGCGCGACGACGACAAGGCCTACAACGGCGTAAAGGATGGTATTCTTAGCACCAGTAACATTACCTGAATCGCCACCAGAGGTCACATACTTAAATCCACCAATTATAATCATGACGACAGCAACAACACCAACTGCAAGCGAGAGAATGTTGATAATCTGGCTTACAATTTGATCGACACGCTGTGCAGCGGTACTCCCTGAATCATCAGTTTCACATCCACTTGCAGGGTTATCGAACTTGAGGTTTGCCCCACATTGTAGATTCTTTTCAATCTCCTGAGCATGCACAAGCGCGGGGGTAGCAAACGGCACTGCAAGTACAGCTAGAGCTAAAAGATTCATGGTGATTTTTTTAATTTTGTTCATTTAATTTCTCCATTATAAATCTAATAACAGGGTAGCATAAAATAGAAAAAGAAAAAAGCACCTCTGTGATGAGGCGCTTTTTCTCTGTTCTTAAACCACACTAAGTTACTTATTTTGTGGTTGCACGGTCCACGACAAAGCGCACAATTACTTGCGCAAGCGCTACAACAACAAGGCCTACTACTGCGTAGAGGATGGTATTCTTAGCATTCCCAACCTGTCCAGAATCACCGTTAGAAGTTACATATCGCAAGCCACCAATGATAATCATGACAACTGCCGCAATACCAACTACCAAAGAGATAATATTGATGACGTTTTTAACAATTCTATCTATTCTGTCTCCTGCACCTTCTTCGGCTGCAGCCTCACAATCAGCGTTGGAATCTGTAGTGAAACTAAGGTTCGCCCCACATCCGAGACTGCTGTCAATGTCTGCACTTGCTACGGCTGTCATTGGAGCGACCAGACCGAGAGTAGCGATAAGGGTTAGTAATATTCTTTTGATTCGTGACATTCTTTTATTCCTTTTTACTTGTTACTTTCTTTATACCATAAGCTGACATCAAGAGCAAGCTTAGAGCAAATCCTGAATATGCTTTAATTTGGCCTGCTTCGTGGAGCGGTATTACGATCCTGACTAGCGGTTGTTGCTCTCGTGATAACAAACCGCACCATAACTTGTGCAAGCACGACTATAATGATGCCCACTAGAGCGTAAACTATGGTGTTCTTTGCGCTAGCAACGCCAGAAGAGTCCCCCTGAGAAGAGACATACTTAAGCCCACCTACTACGATCATAATGACCGCGATTGCTCCAACTACAACGGACATGATATTTATTGCAGCAGCAACTGTATCTGACAGGGAAGTTGATCCACTGCTGTCAGAACAACCGTCCCCACCATCAGTAGCGCCGAGTCCAGCACAGATCTGGTCTTGCGCTGTAGCAGCTGAAGCAGTACCGTTAAGCCGATACAAAGATAACGAGGAAAGTCCAAGTAGTGCAACTGCGACGATTATTAATTTTCTTAGGCTTATTCTCATCATGAAACTCCTTTAACGGGTGCTATTTAAAATAAACATGACTATTGCTCTCGCAAGCCCGGTCACTACCAAGCCTACCGCAGCGTAAATTATTGTGTCCCGTGAAGACTTAATCTTCCCAGAATCACCCTGTGACAGGGTCATTGTAATACCCGCAACGATTATTACTATAACGGCTCCCGCCCCTATTGCAACAGAAACGATGTTAACGACCTTTTGAGTAGTACCAGTGACGGGGTTTTCGCCCGTCTGTCCTGACTGACTTTCTGTGCAGGCTACAGATTCGCCTCCATTACCGCTACAGGCAACTTCTAGCGGATCAAATGCAGCAATAGTTTTTGCCGTAAGTGAAAAAAAACTTAAGAACAAAAGAACGCCAAACAAAAGTTGCTTCATTAGAGCCCCCTCACGACAAAACGCACTATTGCGAAAGACAGCATACAAATAACTAGTCCTACGGCAGCATAGACAATAGTATTCCTAGCTTTTGCAACAGCATCGGGATTGCCCCGGCTTAAAACAAACTTCATGCCTGCTACAACTATGATGATAAAAGCTACAGATCCAAGCGCAGCAAAGGCGATTTCAAGTACGCTAGCCACTGAACCGCTATCTGCATTTCCGTGTGGCAAAAGTTTTAGGTCATCGTCGTTTATAGATATTTGCGCCAAAATAGTGAGTAGAGTGTTCATATCAGCCCAACCTATTTCCTATAAATGAGACCACACTCGTTGCGAGCATAATAATGGCGAGACCAATAACAGCATTTAAAACTGTCTTTCTTCCATTAGCAGCCTTATCTGGTTCACCTTGAGAAAGCACATACTTAAAGCCACCTATAAATACCATTACTACCGCCACTATTCCTCCGAGTGTGAGAGCTGCTTCAAGAACTGCTAGACCGATAGGTAGCGTGTCTTTAGTTGTGTCGATAATTGGCCGACATTTCCCAGCAACATCATCTCCATTCTCGCCCTCCAAGTATTTGTACCATGTTGGTATGCCAAGTATTGATTTATTAAAATCATCACAAGGTGCAGCTTTCACTGAGCTTAAGACAGGACTTGCAACGACAAAGATGTTAGCTACTACTACCACTAAGAGAATTTTTTTTGAAATGGATCTAAAAACTTTATTCATCTACAGAACTCCTCCAGGTACGAGCCAATTTAGTATTGCAAACATGAAAATAAAGAGACCCAAAGCTATAAGAGCCCACA
This sequence comes from uncultured Candidatus Saccharibacteria bacterium, assembly GCA_964536485.1. GTDB lineage: Bacteria > Patescibacteriota > Saccharimonadia > Saccharimonadales > SZUA-47 > JAGQMY01. The sequence goes on along the minus strand of CAZHXX010000001.1, from coordinate 129,733 downwards.
ATATGCGTTTTTTAGCTGCCTCAACCTGGCCGGAATTATCCCTCGCAGTCATATATTGATATCCAGCCATCATCATTGACCCTACTATAGCCATACCTGCAAGTGCTGACAAAAACTGTATGCCTCCTACGAGATACTTAACTATATTGCAGTTGTCGCCTGTTAAAACAGCATCATTACAGTCCCCACCCTCGAGCTCTCCGGAGCTACTGCCGTGTCCGCCTGAAGATTTTGCATTCCCAAGCATTTCACCAGTTTCACAATCAATAACAAAGAGGAGGTCACTTATATTCAACACTTCTTCTGATAGAAAGCATTGCGTTTGGCTTGGCTTTACTCCATCAGGACAAGTGATCTTTTCGAGCTGTCCGTTATTTTTTTTGTAGCAATTTCCCGGCTCAACAGCTGACGCACGTGGAACATTGCCAAAAGAGCCTACAAAAACTACGGACATAACGAAGATTGAGGCGTAGAAAATATTTTTTAACTTGGTCATATTGCTGTTTTTCATAAACTGTTTTATTGCTCGTAATTATAAGCCACAATATCATATATTAGCCAATCATCCTCACCAGATTTTCTCACATCAAATACTAGTTGCTTCTTCCCGAGAGCTTCAGTATCACATAACACAGGCACGTATACTACCGAATAATCTCTGTTATCCTGTGTAATCTGCCTTGTTCTGTACTGTTGAGTTTCTCTCAAGGAGCAGGTATTCCAAAGAGTTTCGCTACCTGCAAATTTATTGAGCGTCTTCTGAGTCACTCCAAGAAGATATATTAGTGATTCTTTATTCAGATAGGGTGTTGCTTCTTCTAAATTAAGCACTGCGACTTTATCAAGAAACCCCTGAACCGGTACACTCATACTATTTTGAGTTAAGGTATTAGTTGCTGAATCCGTGCTGTCTTGTGTTTCTCCAGGGAGCAAAACTGCGACAATAACAAATAGCGCACTCACAAAAAGCCCTATGCTTATTAATAGAGGCGCGAGTCCTTTCTTAGGGCCTTTGCCTTGAGGAGGTACCTGAGCTGGAACTGCCGAGAGGGCATCAACAATGTCCTGGTGAGTTGTATGGTTTTGTTGTTTATTGTCCATTGCTCGTAGTGTAGCAAAATTGCTCTTTTAAGTCATCTTGCATCACTTTACGTAAACTTTATTTAGAAGTATAATAATGATAAGATTTATACTATGTTCAAGCCAAAAAAAATATTATCGTCTTTGACTCTTATTGTGTTGCTTTTTGGCTGGGCAGTAATGTCGACAGTACAGGTAGCCTCCGCAGCAAACGGAGCAGCCATAACACCTGACGGTTCTCAGATAAATTATCAGGGCGTAACCTACACCAACAGTGGTCTCACAGACACAAACAATAGGCAGTTGTTTATTTCATCTAACTTCCAATGTGGCGACAAAGTAGTAGTAGCTGATTCTGCTGATAACTCCTACACATTAATAGGAAGTGCCGGATCGGGTGGTCTTGGAAATGGCTGTACTCTAAGTACAGGTGGGGAAGTGGCCCTAAGTGTCTTTAAAGTGGAAACTCAGGATGACTGTGAAGGAATGGGTGCTGACTGGCAGGTGACTAAATGTACGTTTAATGATACGACCGATTCTACTACTTTCGCTGCTTCAGCCAGTGGAGCGGCCGGTAACCTTACTGAAGGAGAAGGGTCTTGTGAAGATGAAGGGGGAGAATTTTCTTTCTTTCTATGCCCCGCGTTGCGTATAGCCACAGACATGTTTGAAGAGCTCGATTACCAAATTCGAAGCGCGCTAGAGGTAAAACCAAAATACTATCAAGATGCAGACCTTAAACAGGCTTGGGCGAGAATAAGGAACGTTGCTTATGTGCTACTTATACCCGCAATGTTATTCATGGTAATCGGCACAGCTCTTGGGTTTAACTTTTTAGATGCTTACACCGTAAAGCGTTCTCTCCCCCGTATGTTTGCTGCTATTATATTCATGGCTTTATCATACGATGTTTGTCGCATACTAATAGAGATAACAAACGGAGTAGGTAGAGGCGCAGGGGGGCTAATCGCCCAACCGTTCGGCGGGCTAGAGTCTTTAAGGCTTCAGGATATCTTTAACGCTGGTGCAGTAAACGGTGCTTCAGCACTCGGTGGTGGAGTTTTGGGCGTTGTAGCTCTGTTTGCTATTGGAGCACTTTCACTAGGAATTTTGGCAAGCTACTTTTTCACTGCAAGCCTCGCGCTACTCGTTGTATTCGTAGTGTTATCAATTCGAGAGCTTGTCATAGTATTTTTAATTATTCTCTCTCCTTTGGCGATTCTGGCATGGATATTCCCTGGCAACGACAAGCTGTGGAAATTATGGTGGGGAACATTTTCAAAGCTATTGTTTCTGTACCCACTTATTGTTGGGCTTCTTGTCACGGGGAGAGCTTTCGCCAAAATAGCCGGGACTCTTGGCGCAACGGGTATTGAAGGTGTCTTCATAATTCTTGTAAAGCTTACCGCTTACGTAGGACCCTTTTTCTTCATTCCTAAAGCATTCCAGTATGCAGGTAGCGCCTTCGGCAATCTTGCCGGCATGGTTAATGATAGAAGCAAGGGTCTATTTGACAGACAAAGGAAGTATCGTGGCGAAAGACGCAAAAAACTTGGGGAAGATGCGAGAGCCGGAAACAGATTTAAAAATGCTCCTGCGCACAGCTTAAGGAGCAGGCTAAACTCTAGAACGAGTGATCTGTACAACATTAAAAACGCGGGGATCGTGCCAAGTCGAATGGGGGCTCGAATGCGTGCTGCTCAAACGAATCAGGTTAGAGAAGAATACAAACATTTGATGGACGACAAGGTTGCAATGTCAACCCTTGCAAACGACAATGCCGCAGCTGCTGGTATGGCGGGTGAGGGCACCTTTGAAGATGCTGTCGCTCACCTTATGAGTGACGCCGGCGGTAGCTACAACGAGAATGATGCAAAGAACATTGCTGGTGAAATTATGCAAATTAAGCAAAAATACGGTGGACATGCTTTTGACGCTGCTGCAGTTATCGCAATGGCTGGGTCTAAAACATCCTTTAAGGGTGGCCCTGCTGAGATGTTCGATGCCATACTTGAGGCAGCTCACGGCGATAAGCAGTTGGCTGCGACATTATATGCACAAGCAAGAAGTGCTGCAGAGGGTGCTGGCAGACTTGACCTTGCGGGCTACAGTTATGGCGAAGGGCTCGATGAGGCTACAAAACAGTGGAATGGACAAAAGAGTGCTGAAGAGGTTAATAATCTGCTTATGGATCGTGTTATTGACTCCAAATCTATTGGTCAGGTCCTCAGCTCACATGGAACAAGTGTAAAAAACCTCACCGCCAGAATGGCTGCAAGACATCAACGTACTGCTGGTGGCTATACACGAGCTCAGACAGAATATGAAAATGCTGAAATCGAAGCAAGCGCTAACCCAAATGATGTTGCAGCTCAAGAGAGATTAAGGACAGCATCAACAAACCTCACAGTGGCAAGAAACGCACATATGGCTGGGCTGGCTCGTTTGGCTGCGGCTCAAGATCAGATGCCATACTTCTCTCCAGAGAACCAAGATGAATTCAACTCTAGGCTTGCGACAATTTCTCTGCCAGACAGCACTGGATCTCAAAGAATACTTCCTCCTCGACAAGAGGAAATACATTATAAGGTTGCCCCAAATGGAACCAGAGTGAGAGTTACTGCCGAGGAAGCGGAAGTAGTAAGAAGAGAGAGCTACAGAACTGGAACTGCCAATCCAATCGTAACTGAGCGTGTTCTAGTGGTTGATAGAGATAGGAATGGTAATGCTCAAGGAAGGGCAATGACCATACAGGAAGAAATCGCAGCTGCTAGAAATGATCCCCAGTTTAACGCGTATCACCGAGAGCTTGGCATGGATCAAAGAGAAGCCCAGGCCAGACAGCAAGGCCAGATTCCTGGAGTGCCAGGGCCTTAAGACATCTCTCTAACAGCACAAGCATATTGACAAAACAGCTATTTTTTGCTAATATAGCTATTACTATGCCGGCTCACTCTGCACATCCGCAAAATACTCTACCATCTGGGAGTCCTGAATCTTTAGAGATTACTGCATTTGCTCCTACAATTTTACAGATTTCTCCGGAGGATAGGGCAAGACTCTACCCGACTGAAGACAGGACCGCGCCTTACTGGCTAGTGCCCGCCCTTGGTGTTAATGAGAGTGGGTCTGGAAGAAGCTGGCAAGACAGAAGCGCAAGATTACAAGCGGGAATTAATACCCCAACTTCTAATCTTGAGGAGATGGATGGCCACAGAGTGGCAAATATCGAAGCAACTATTGCGGAGGCGGACAACACAGCTTCAGAACGAGCATTAAGCTACAATCCAAAAGCTTTCTTAGGTTTGCGGAGAGCAGTAGTTGCTTGGGCTCTCCGAGGTAAGGAAACAAAGGTTGATAGTGCACTTTCCGATTTGCTTACTACTTTTCATGTAGCAGATACCAAGAAGAGAGACCGTAATCATATCCATGCAAAGCATGAAAGCGTTGTTACAAAGTTCAAGAAAAAGCACTCAAACCCCGAGTCAATTTCTTCCGACGATACGTTAGGTAAAGCAGTTCAAGTTAGCACCCTGATTGAGCGAGCCTTAGGCGCAAATCATCTTCCTGATAGTAGAAGAGATGCAAAAGTCGCTAAAAAACTAAATAGACTCCGACATGGAAAAACTAATGGTGCGGGCTGGAGATACACATCCATTGTCGACAGAAAACTGCATGATTCATTAAAAGCTACGGAGGGTGTTGATCACCCAATGTTTAAAAAATTGCACAAAAGCAATTCTAAAAAAGCGCATCATGCTCATCACGCAGTACACGGCTTAGTCCATGGCAGAAGAACTTTTAAAGTAATCCCTCGAAAAGGATACTTAAGCTATACTGAGGGCGTAGCTAAGGAGCTTGTAGATGTAGCCTCGGATTTTGCAAAACTTCAAGCGAAGCGTGAAATTTTAGAACAAGCAATGAATACGAAAGTAGCAGCGAAACAACAAAAGCTCGCGGATAAAGTAGGCTTAAAAAACGGGCAAATTCGAGTAAGGATGTTTGATGGTGGTCCGGATATTCCTGACGGTAAAATAGTAAAAATGGCTGCTGCAGATCCAAAAGATAAGAATAGCGTCCACTATCTAGTCCAGTACACGGATCGAAACGGGAGTGCCCAGCAAACATGGCTTAGCCCTGCTAAACTTCGCTTTTGGAACCCACCACAAACGGCACCAAACCATAATAATGGTGTTCACGCTAACCAACACAATAATGCACCTCATGCTGAAAGCCCAGCAGATAAGCAGGCTACAAAAATGGGACTAAGAAATGGTGAAATACGTGTTCGAATGCTTGACGGTGGTCCGGATATTCCTGACGGGAGGCTTGTCAACTACACCTACACTGACCCTACTAACCCCGAGAGCATCCACTATCTAGTTGAATTTACCGGTCGAAACGGCAATACTCAGCAAACGTGGGTAAACCCAACAAAACTTCGCTTTTGGAACCCGCCAAAACCGTAATTTAGCCCCCACTTGTAGTAGAATAGAAATTTCAGATTTTCTTCTTTTGCTTTATACTTAAGAAGTATGTCGATGCATAAAGTTCCTCAAGATGTAGAGGCAGAGGATAAATTTTTTGGGCCCTTAACTTTCAAACAGTTCTTGTTTGGTGGAGGGTCACTTATTACTGGATATGCTATTTTCTTGACCGTCAGTAAAGGCATCTGGCCAGTATCCTTCGTCTTTCTGCCGTTCTTTATATTCTTTACGGCTCTAGCGTTCCCGTGGAGCAAAGATCAACCAACTGAGATTTGGCTTGCCTCACGAATTCGTTTTATGCTTGTGCCACGGAAGCGCATCTGGAACCAGACTGGCATGAAAGACCTAGTGACTATAACAGTCCCAAAGCGTGAAGTGCATATATATAGTGATGGTTTAAATCAAGACCAGGTTAGGAGTAGATTTGCAGCACTTGCAACTGTCGTAGATACTCGTGGATGGGCGGTCAAAAATGTTATGCCGGCGGGAGTAACTCCCTTTGTAGCACAGCCAACACCCATACCGTCTGACCGATTAGTAACAGCAACACCAAATATTTCAGTCAACGAAAGAACGGCGCTTGTCGAAAATACACAAGACATCATGGACGAACAGAGAAGTCCTGTCGCGCAACAGTTTACCACCCTCATAGATGAGTCGACCGAGAAACATCGCCAAGATACTCTTGCTATGATCCAGCAAGCTCGTCATCATGCTGAGATTCAGGCAGGCCCCACACTACCGCCAGTGCAAGTCAGCTCTGAAGTGCCAAAACAAAAACCACAAAGCTCAAGCCCCCAAGACCTTTGGTTCTTGAACAAAACTGAACGAAAAAAGGACCCAGCGCTTACAGCATTTCAAAGTACTGCCGAAGTGAAGCCCGGAGAGACAGCACAAGTGCCACTAGGAATGGGCGTTCCTACCGTTGCAGTTGCTAAAGAAGACGAGGATAAGCTGTTAGAGCATGTCAAGAAAAAAAAGCAGCAGGAGAGAGAACAACGTCGCCGTGGACATGAAAAGGTACTACGACCACTCTCAGAAATTGAAGAGGAGGAGAAAAATGCTCTCGAGCTGCAGCAACAGAACACGCAGACACCTCAACAAACGGACCCTCAAGATGATACTGCTGCTAGCACAACCCCTGTTGACCCTGCTATACTGAACCTAGCAAATAATGACGATCTAAACGTTGAGACTCTGGCTCGACAAGCAAAGCGCGACAAGCCAGAAGATCCGACTGAAGTAGTAATTACTCTTCGTTAGCGAGAGGTGGAGCAAATAAAAGTGAACCCTAATCAACCATTGACACCACCCGGCGGACAAGTTGCACCGCAACAGCCCATGATGCCTCAACAACCAATGCCAGCCATGGGGCAGATGCCTCCCATGCAACAACCAATGCAGTCGGGCATGCCAGGTGGAAGACCGCCCGTACCAATGCAAAAATCCAACCCGACTAGTACGCAAAACGCGCTCGAAATTGCAGAAATTCGCGACGGCATTGTCATTATGAATGACGGCAGTTTCCGCGCAGTAGTTATGTGTCAAAGTATAAACTTTGATCTCATGAGCCCCGAGGAACGAGAAGCAGTAGAATTCAGCTACCAGGGCTTTTTGAACTCATTATACTTTCCTATCCAAGTCTTTGTACGCAGTCAAAAGGTAGATTTACGCCCTTATATAGAAAAGCTGGATAAAATTCGTTCTGAGCATGACAACATGTTATTAGCGCTCCTTATGGAAGATTACATAGCCTATATGGACGCCATATCACAGCAAACCAACATTATGGATAAGAAGTTTTATCTTGTGATTCCGTTTGAGCCATTAGTCGATGCACAGAAAGTAGTGCAAGCAAGCAAAGGGTTTTTTAACACAATATTTGGTAAAAAAGAACAAAAAGTTATTATCAATGAAGCTACGCTAGAAAAGGCGAAGACTGAGCTGAAAAACCGCATCCAAGCAGTCATGAATGGCTTGCAACAGTGTCAAGTACAGTCGCTCCCGCTAGATACCCAGGAGCTTATTGAGCTGTATTACGATGCCTACAACCCCGACACCGCAACTCGTCAAAAGTTAAAGAATTTTGGAAAACTAGAGATGGATGCACCAGTCGTGACTCGTGGCGAAGGCCTTGCACCAACACCTAACTTAGACAAGGAGCTCTACTCATGATGGGAAAAGTAGGGGAGGCTAGTCGTGGCTAAAAAACAACGTATGGACCCAGTGGCAATGGCCCAGATGCAGGCTATGCGCGAACAGATGGAAGTACGAGCTGCCTTTCAACGTGGCATTACGGCACTTCGCGACTTTATTGCTCCTGCAAGCTTAGAGTTTCAAAGCAGTCTTTTTAAGATAGGCACGCGCGTTGCACGAACCTACTATGTGTACGGATACCCACGCCAAATTTATACTGGCTGGATAAGTAGCATGGTGAATCTCGACGAGGTGATTGATCTGTCAATATTTATTTACCCTGTAGAAAGTCAAGTTGTTCTTGATAACCTCCGCAAAAAGGTAGCCCAGCTTGAAGCGGGCTTGCAGATCGATTCCGAAAAAGGAAAAGTGCGTGACCCGGGCAAACAGGCAAGCATCCAGGATGCTGAAGAGCTTCGCGACAAACTCCAAGTTGGCGAAGAACGATTCTTCCGCTTTGGCTTTTATTTCACCATTTATGGACGCGATGATGAAGAACTCGAATTTGTTTCACATAAAGTTGAGAGCGTGCTCGCACAACAACTCATTTACAGCAAGCCGGCAAGCGCACAACAAGAACAAGGCTTAAATTCGACGTTGCCACAATTTACCGATCAGTTGCAGATACGACGCAACATGAATACTGGCGCTATCAGCACCAGCTTTCCGTTCACAAGTGCTGACCTTACACAAGAAAATGGCATTTTGTACGGCATAAACATGCATAACTCCGGTCTGGTTATTTTTGATCGTTTTAGTCTTGAGAACGGCAACAGTGTCGTCTTCGCAAAGTCTGGGGCAGGAAAGAGCTTTACTGTTAAACTAGAGGCCTTACGTAGCATGATGTTTGGTACTGAGGTATTTATTATCGACCCAGAAAACGAATACCAGCGCATGTGCGAGGCTGTCGGCGGTGCTTACGTTCGCCTTAGTTTAAACAGTAGCACTCGTATAAATCCGTTTGATCTCCCAGCTGTAACAGATAACGAGGAAGCGGACAATGCACTACGAAGTAACCTTATTACACTGCACGGACTGCTAAGGCTCATGATGGGCGGGGCACAGGCACAAATGATGAATACACAGGGTGGACCTGTCATGCCAACTCTCACTCCTGTAGAGGAAGCGGACCTAGATGCAGCATTGATAGAAACCTATGCAAGAGCTGGTATTACAAATGACCCACTTACCCATCGCTCACCGGCACCAACCATCGCAAATCTGTACGATACCCTGCTTCATATGGGTGGGACCGGTCCGCAACTTGCACAGCGTCTGCGCAAATATACGAGCGGAACATTTGCTGGAATTTTTAGCCAACAAAGCAACATTGATATTAACAACCCTATGGTGGTATTTAACGTGCGTGATCTCGAGGATGAATTGCGCCCAGTTGCTATGTATATTGTGCTTAACTACATCTGGAACAAGACAAAAACTGACCAAAAACGTCGAATTCTTATCGTTGATGAGGCTTGGCAACTTATGAAATATGAAGATAGTGCCAACTTCCTGTTTAGCCTTGCGAAACGAGCACGTAAATACAACCTAGGTATCACCACAATCACACAGGACGTTGAGGATTTCATGGGTTCACGAATGGGACGAGCAATCGTGGCTAATGCCAGCATGCAAATATTACTTAAGCAATCTACTTCCGCTGTCGATGTTCTTTCAAACGTCTTCAAGCTCACAAGCGAGGAAAAGAAGCGCCTTAGTCAGTTCCCAGTAGGACAAGGGCTGTTCTTTGCCGGACAAAATCATGTACACATTCAAGTCGCCGCCAGCCCAACGGAAACTAGCCTTATTACAACTGACCCTAAGCAGGCAACCGTACAAGACCAAGTAGATTTGAGCCAACCAGGGTATAATAATACGGTACAGCTACAATAAATGAGAGAATTTTAGGGAGAGAACCAGGGCGTGGCAGATCTCAAAAGACGAGTAAGTATAAGAGGGAAATTTGGTCCGACCCAACGTGGGAGCGCGCCAAAAGATTCAAGCTCCTCGGCTTCGCCATATGAAAAGTCTCCGGGTATTCAAAAAATTCACCTTGAGACAGAAACGACTCGACGGATTGACCTTAAAACCAAAAAGGGTCTGCACAGCAAAGGTCCTAAACCTTCTCGCTCCTCCGTCGTACATCCACGAGTTCCGACAAGCAATAAGCCACTTCCTGGAACCGAAGTCGAACCAAAAGCGCAACCAACTACTTTTGCAGACGACGATGTAGCACCAGAGTTTACCAAGTCACCAGAAAATACGGCAGCAAAACAAGATTCTGCTCCTGCTGATAACCTTAACGATGTAGCGGGCAGCGAGGTAGCTCCGAGCGTTGAGAAGGGAAATACTACAGCTGTATCCAATGAAGAGGCTGAGCTAAGCGAAGAAGCAGCACAAAATGTACGGGTAAGTTTTCGTGACAGGATGAGGTCAAAAAAGGCTAAAATTGCAGCTGCGGTTGGCGTTGTCGGCACTACTGTTTCTATAGTCGGAATAGTTGCTCTTCTTCCTAACTTTCTAATGAAACAAATGACAAGAAAGCTAACTGATGCTTTCATGGACACTTCCGCCTATGCCTTAAGGACAAGAACTGAGGCGTATATAAAGTCTTACGTTACCAATATTATTGGACCATCGACTACTTGTGGAGTAAAAGTGGAGCGGGGATGTCAGGTCTTTGACCCCGGACAATCCTTGCCTTCAAAACTATATTCAACATGGAGCAAAAATAGAATCGAGGATAAGTTATTTAAAAACTATGGCCTTGAATTTGAGATGGATACACGAGAACCAAACAAGATTCATATATTCAAAACGGACGCGGATGGAGTCAGGTCCGAAATGGGTGTTTTTGGTAGAAATAGTGTCACCAGAGAAGCTACTCGACTTATCGATGCAGAGACTAGATTTGAAGGGCTGGTCGCTCGTAGACATGTCAGGTCATTGCTCAGCAGACCTCCTTTTAATGCAGAGAAGTTTTGTTTGATCGCGTGTAATAAGAAAGATGAGATTCTAGACTTTAAGATAAGCGCTATTACAAAGCTTAAGACAAAACTTATTGGACGAATTGTTGCACCAATCAATCCGCAAGTTGCGACTTACATGCTATGTTTCGTGGTGAGTTGTAAGAATGCGGAAGGCGAGGCAGCCGAAGCAGCATTAAGTGTGTTAAAACAAGCCGACAGCGAGCTCATAAAGTCTATTGCGAAAGAGATAGAAGAATCTGGTGCAAAAAGTTACAAGCAGTACATAATTGGGAAAATCGGTACTTTTGTCATACGACACATCCTCATGAAAGGTCAGGAAGAAGCAGTAAAAGAAGTTACCGTGAAAAGTTTCCTCTCTGCCATACCTGCTGCTGGACAAATATACTTTGCAATAACAATGGCTGATTTTTTGGATAGCATAGATCAAAAAATTAAAGATAACTCGATAAGTAAGTATATGAGAACAATCAACGAGGCTGCTTATGCTTCTTATGCTGCAAATTTTTTGTACGGGAACGACGATACTCAATCTTTTGAGGCGAGTATGCAGGATTCAGCGGCTTTATTTTCTTTAGTGAAAGGCTTTTCAGCAAGCAGACTTTCACAGTCGCTAAGTGGCGTTTCTCCAAAAACTACCATTGAGTGTGACGATGGTGTCGTCTTGGAGGGAGAGGATGATGCGCTTGTTTGCCCTGAAAAAAATGTACAGCCTAAGGTTGCGATAGAGGAATTAAGAAAGGACCCAACAGTTAGTGCATTTATGGATATTGCCAACAGCTACGGCTCGTGTAAGGGTCAGGAAGTGGCTGGAACATGTTATGGGTTCCGCCCAAGAACATATATACGACCTATACTAAGGGCAGTTAGCTGGTTTACAGGAAAGGTTTCAGATGGAGTTTTCAGTGCCGTCAAATCGGTCCCTTACGTCGGGGAGGCGCTTGACTCGGCACAAAATTGGATGGGGGAATATGCAGCACAATTTATAGAGTGGGGAGCTAAAAAGCTCTTCCCAGTTGCAGTGAATGCTGCGGCCGAAGGAAAAGAACTGTTTGACCAATATGCAGCAGGCATCGATGTCATAAACAATTCATTCCTAAAGGGCTATGAAGATGAGGACGGCGCTCTCCAGGGGCTCGGGGCAAAGAAGCTTACCAGTGAAGAATCCTCTCAATTACGTAAACAAATAGCTTTGGAAAAAAAGGAAGACCTTAAGAACTCGAGTTTTTTTGCTCGTTACTTTGACTTTAGTAACACCCGTTCTCTTGCTTCAATCTCCACACTTGCCATGGCCGAAAATGCTTTTGGTGGGGACACGATTAACATAACTCCAAAGTTTGATGGAGGTAGCTATCTTGATACTTTTGCGAGTGCCTTTGGCCTTAACAAAAAAGCTGATGCACTTACTGTCTATGACAGACAGTCACTATTTGGAGTTGCGCAATATGGCTTTCCGCTTAACGACCCAGCCCTACAAGCAGACCCACTTACCCTTACCCCAGAAGTGTGTAGACAAAATGCAGAGGCTAGAGAAGCATCTAAGTATCGTAATGAAGAAACCGGAGAGGATGAGTATGGGGTTGTTGATGTGTGTATGCTTGACCGAGTTGTTGTTGACTCGCTTACCAAAGCATACGATCTAGACCCAGAGACCCAACCAAATACTCCTACAGGAAGCTCGTATGCGGTTGGTAGTGGTTTTATAAAAGGGACACCCATCCAACCAGACGCACTAGATTTGCGTGCGGACTGCCCAGCCAGCCCTACTATTCAGCAAATAGGACTACAGTCTGATGCATTCTTCAATAAAGTTCAAAGAACAATTATGCTATGTAGTGTTCATGGCGTCCAAATAAACACCGCATTTGCAAAACAGTTTGACGACCTCTTTAATGCCATGCAGGCGGAGGGCTACACTATAAACGGCACGTATGGCTATAGAAGCTCTGCAGGACAAGCTAAAGGATATGGACCAAATGGCGCTGGATCTGGTACTTTTGCTACACCAGGTATGTCGCTTCATCAATTTGGTGCCGCAGCCGATATAAGTTGTCAAGGCGGTGGCCAAAGTTATGTTGCAAGTAACGGCAGAGGCAGAGAATCTTTCCTCGCGGGAGTAAGCAAATACCCTTGCCTTAACTGGGTTGCAGCAAATTCAAAGAACTATGGACTTCTATTGCAATGTGTTGGTGAAAGCTCAAGGCAAGGAGGTGGCGAAATTAGAAGGGATGACGGAGGTTGCGAATGGTGGCATCTTTCGCCTACAGGTGGATAACATGAAAAAGATAATCAATACACATGTTATGTGCCAGCGCCTACTCGCACTCCCTGTTCTCATCATTAGCTTATTGCTGTTTGGCGGTGGAGCAGATGCCTTGCTTCCTTTTACAGCCTCAGACCTACGCATGGTAAACCTTGGGCAACACTATCGTGACCCCAACATAAAACTGAATCCTGTAGCAAGCTGTAGTACGCAACTTTCTAGCATAAATAATAACGTATTTTTCATAGGCGATTCACTGACTTTTGGCATGACTGTGCTTGGCGATCTATTGGGAAAGGCGAACGAAGGTGGGTTTGGTGCCAACAAGGAGTTCGATCAGGTCGTTCCTCCTGGTGCAAGCCCAGACGCCCGCAAAACAAGAGTCATTGGTGGATCAGTAGAAGCCACAGAGGGATACAGGGTTCAACAAACTATTCAGAACTTATCCGAACATCCTGGCGATCTATCTGATACATATGCGGGGATTATCGTTGTTGGGCTAGGAACAAACACGGAAACAAATACCGCTCAGTCAGTAAAAGACATGCTTGAGTATATAAGAGGGATAAATAAAACCGCAGACATCTATTGGGTAAATACTTATTTTAAGCCTGACGAAGGCACATATAAGGACATAAACGAGCAGATTCAAAAGGTTGCGGATGAAACAAAAGATTTTACTGTAATAGATTTTGCAAGTGAGGCAGAAAACAGTACCGACTACCCTTTTAACTCCGACAAGATACACCATCCAGCTAAAGGATACGAAAACAAAGCACAGTTTATTGTTGACCAGCTTAAGGCTGGGCCAGGAGGCAAGAGTTCTAGCTGTACAAAAAATTCCAGTGGAGACAACGAGAAGGATGCTTTTAATTACCTAAAAGAAAAATATGGACCCATAATCGCTGCAGGAATAATCGCAAACTTTCGGCATGAGTCTGGTAGCAACCCAGTAAGAATGCAATGTATCTATAGTGTTAAAAATGGTGAAGAAAAGGGAATCGACGCGTCAATTCTCGATCCTGACGGTGGAGTAAGGCTAAAGAACTTTGATGCTGTTCTTGCAAAGCTAGTTACGCCCGATGGAAAATATTGTAACCTCTCTAAGGTTTCAAGTGTTGGTTGGGGAATAGTGCAATGGACTCCATTCAGTAAGATGATTGATCCTTCGAAAGCTGCCGGCGTGCCAGACGAACTTATCGAAGATCTTTACTACCAGCTCGACTTTGTCATAAGTCAGCTAGAGGGTACCGAGCCTGCCTTAAGTGCAAACATAGCCCTTAAGGGTGTTGGTGATGAACTAAAGACAGCAACAACCCCTGAACGAGCTGCCGAAATTTTTGCTGTAAGATATGAAGGTTGCAGGGACTGTGGTGAAGGCGAAAGTCAATATGCAGCACGTGGAGCAGAAGCGATAGATGTACTAACAAGATATGGGTCAGAATAATGCAACCAGAATTTACTAATATGAGACTACGATTAATGAGCAGGTTACTGCTTGTTGTTTGCGTCACGCTTTTCCTATTGTTTGGCTTATACTCTTTTTACCAAAGAGGAAGAATCAGTATAAAGAATCTTCCTCAAGGTACTACTACAATTGAGATGGTGAAGCAAAATGACACCACGACACTAGAGGTGACCGGAAATACGTTTGACAGGATACTCAAGGCGGGGACCTATACAGTCTTGCTAAAGAACGGCAACGACTCCCAGATATTTACAGCTGTTGTTGGAAATTTTTTTGCTACAACGACTATAAGCGCCGGACTTGAAGGGCAGCTGCCGAGAGAGTTTGTTGCCGAAAACCCAAGGGGATGTATTTCTGCAGTGGCGGAGTCGTATATTTCATACCCTTGCGATGGTCCAGCAAGCGGGATTGTATTTCATGTTCCAGCAACTAAAAGCTCTCCGACTTTTACAAAAAAAATTCAAACTGTTTATGATGAAACTGGCGCACAAAAATCACCAGAGGAAATTGGAGTCATAGAGGATCTTGTTGATATTGATGGGAAAAAGCTTCTTCTTGCGTACACGACAGGAGACTATGGACCATCACATAACATTTATGAGTTGACAATAGTCAATAGCAACATAAGTCTTGTTCTGAGAGGGTCTATAGAAGGACTAGGAGACAATGTATATTATATCCTCAAGGATGCGCAAGTGCTGACACTTAAAGGAAAGAGATCTCCCTCTCTTTTTAGAGGAAACAGCCTTGATACCCTTGCTCCGGTAAAAGAAGTTGATGAGCCCAATGTAGTTAATTATGATGTTAGGAGCGACATGTCTTCTTATTTGTATAACGAGGCGCTAATTAAAGCTGGCAGTGAAGACTTTGAGGGTACACAATCTGGCTCAACTATAAAGTTAGTAGCTCAAGGAAAGAGTCGCGAAAAGACTTTTGAAACCAGTATAAGTAAAGTAAGTTTTTGCGGAGAGTATATTTGTGCGCTTGATACCAAGAAATCTATGGTCTTATACGATAAGGATTTTAGGGTTGTTTCTTCGCTCAAAAATATTTCTGATTTTATTGCTATGGACGATAAAATTTACTTATTTAAGGATTCTGAGCTACTCGTTTTGAATACAGCAACCCTTACGGGAAACATAGTTTACAGTAGTGGAGAGCTGGCCCTTTCAGGCATGCGCATCGCAAATGGTCAAATTTTCGCAGTTGTAAACTCTGGGAAAAAGGAGCACCTATTGCTTCTCGGGCGGGGTGATTTTGCTGATAGAGCTCTGCCAGAGCTCTTAGCCAATCCATTTATAAATACATTGTCGATTTATAAGAAGAGCATCTTTGCATCTCCTGAACTTGGGGATAGAGTGCCAACAGAGGAGGGGACCTATGAATACGACCCGTCCGTAAAAGCAATTGCAAGGGATTCAATAAATCAAACTATAAGCAAGCTAAGCGCTGATCTAGCTGGCTATAATTTCCTAGCAATTGGTCTCTAGCCAGCTTTTATAATGGGATGATGTTACAGGTGGTGGAGAAGTGTTCTATAACGACGTCTGCGTCAGTGGTGGTGATAAAGACTTGGTAGTCTTTGAGGGTATGAGCAAGCGTACGACGACGCTTACCATCGAGTTCGCTAAACACATCATCAAGCAATAGAAGTGGCTTCTTTCCTGTCTTATTTTCAAGCAATTGTAGCTCTGCAATTTTTAAAGCCAACACAATACTTCTTGTTTCCCCGCGCGAGGCACTTATCTTGGCATCGTTTTCGTTTAGTAAAATCTTAATGTCGTCACGATGCGGGCCAATGCTTGTGTAGCCACGTATTCGGTCCATGTCAAATCTCGTTTTAAGTTCTTGCAACATAGCATTTGCATAGTGGTCTGCCGGCAACCTCGAATCATAACTTACGCGTACTTCTTCTTCGTTTCCACTCACCGAACGGTAATTTTGCGTAAGTTGCTCTTGAAGAAAGCTAATGTAGAGCATTCGCTTTTCGGCAAGCTTCCCGCCCAAATCACTAAGGCGCACATCCCACACAAACAAATGATCCGGTTGTATATTTTCTTGCTTGAGCAGTTTATTTCTTTGGGCAAGTGTTCTTTTGTAATCCTTTAGCAACCCGGCAAACCCAAGTTCTGTCTGCGAAAGCAAGTCATCAAGATATGCCCGTCGTCTGTCTGGCTCGCCACTTAAAAGGAGCATGTGAGTTGGCTCAAACAAAACTGTTGGAAGTTGTTTTGGCTCTAAAAGGCGCTTTTTCTCAACGTCATCAACAACAAAGACTTTAGAAAAAGGCTCTGCGGTAATTTTTACCGATCTCTTGCGGTCGTTATCTAAGGTGCAGTCAATACGCCCCCATGAGGCTTCGTAGGCTATCATGTTGACATCGTCGCTTTTGAATGCGGTGCCCCGGGCCATCATATAAATAGCCTCGAGGAGGTTGGTTTTGCCACTTGCATTCGGGCCCACCACAATATTAACGCCAGGACTAAACTCAAACAGTCCGTTGTCATACGAGCGAATGTGTGCAAGTTCAAGCGTTTGTAACATTATCTATAAGTATACTTAAGCCTATGCAAGATAGTGGTATTTAGTTAGCAGACTAGCTACTAGCTCTTTACTGGCATTACTACGTGGAGATAAGAGGCGTCTTTTGGATCAGTAAGAATACAAGGATCTAGCTTTCCATTTACGTTGATCTGAATCTTTTCGCCTTCAAAGGCTTGAAGTGCATCGAGAATATAGCGTGAGTTCAGGGTAATTGAGGCGTTGCCATTTACTTCTGCTTCCGCACTCGCGGTGTTTTCACCGACCTGAGATGCAATAGACGAGATACTTACTTCTTTTTTTGCCTCGTCAATAAGGAGGGTTATGCTTCCCGCGGCTTCTCGTGCGAATAAGCTTGATACTTTGGTTATCTCGTTTAGTGCCTGTCTGCTTAACGTTGCAGTTGTTTCGAAGCTTTTAGGGAGTAGCTTCTTATAGTCTGGATATTGTCCATCGACAAGTCTAGTGACGATCTCTACATCAAGCACTTTAAAGCGAGCCTGCTGTTCGTCGTAGGCTATCTGTACGGTCGCTGTGTCGTCTTTCAGAGAGCGCAACAGCTCTTGGAGCGACTGAGAAGGAAGAAGCAGGCTCATGTCTCCTGCGTCTCTTTTAAGGGTCTTTTCGGCAAGGCGATATGAATCGGTAGCAGCCACGCACAGCTTGTCGCCGTCTGCATGCATATAGACTGCTGTTAATACCGGACGAGCGTCATCACTACTAACGGCAAAGAGCACCTGCTGAAGGGTCTGTTTCATCTCGGCAACAGAGAATTCCACAGTAGAGCCACCCTCTAGTGTTGGCATAACAGGGAACTCATCGGCCGCGACACCATGAATAGTTGAATCAAATCGTTCTGCTTTAAGTTGTAAGCGGTTCTCAATCACATCAAGCTCTAAAGTCCCAGAGGGAAGACTTCCTACAAAATCTTGCATGAGACGGGCAGGGACAGTAATAGAGCCGGGTTGCGTTATCTTTACACCAATAGTTTCCGACACAGCAATATCAAGATTGGTCGATGCCACTATCAAGCGGTTATTTTCTGTTTTTAAAAGAACGTTAGAGAGGATAGGGAGAGAGCCTCGCGAACTTGCTACTCGTGACACAGTAGAGAGTGCTCGGCTTAGGTTTTCTTGTGTGACGGTAAGTTTCATATCTCTGGCTCCTTCTTTAGTTATATTGTATATAAGTATAGTTATATTTATAGGCTCTGTGGAAAGTGTGCACAAGCTGGTAATTTACACCGGTGAAATGATTAAAAAACGTGTCGAAATGTGTGGTGCATAAAAAGCGAAGTTGCTGTGCATAGCGCAAAACGACTAAAAGCGTTGTGTGTATAAAAGGGCTGTTACCCACTGCTATGAAAGACTTCTTCAAAAGTTCTCCCATGCCTTTCCACGGGTTCTCCACACTACTAGACATATAATCTTCCTTTAAGTTCAACAACCTGTTGTCGCAACTGAGGGTCGGTAGTAAGCTCTTTTGTTATCTTATCAACAGCATGGATAGCAGTGGTGTGGTCTTTACGGCCACATTCATGCGCTATCTTGGGGAAGCTCAGCTTTAACTCAGTGCGGAGCAGATGCATGGCAATTTGCCTAGGCACAACAATTTCTTTGTCGCGCTTCGGACTCATGAGGTCATCAAGCTGGATAGAATAATAGCGGGCAGTCTGCTCAAGAATTTGTCTCGGGGTAATGTGTTTTGGGCGGTTTTTTGCACTCGCAAAAAGGGCTTCGGCAATAGAGAGGTCAGGAGGGAGGTTTCTCATCTCGCAATATGCCAGGAGTTGATTAAGCACACCTTCAAGCTCACGAATGTTTGAATGCACGAGGTTGGCTAGGAACTCCACTACGTCGGGTTGAAGCGCAAGGCCGTGACTTTGCGCTTTTGACTGTACGATTGCACAACGGGTCTCAAAGTCTGGGGTTTGCATATCAATCGACATACCCCAAGCAAATCTGCTTCGTAGCCTTTCCTCGAGCGTGGGAATGTCTCGCGGAGGTTTATCGCTGCTAATAATAATCTGTTTATTTGCTTGATGAAGCGCATTAAAGGTGTGAAAGAATTCTTCCTGCGTCTTTTCTTTGCCAGCGATAAACTGGATGTCATCTATGATGAGTACATCAGCACTGCGGTAATACCCGGCAAAGTCAGTGTTTTTCTTAAATCTAATAGCATCAAGAAACTCCTGAATAAACTGCTCGGTTGAAATATAGACCACATGGGCGCTTGGATTGTTTCTGACAATCTCATTGCCAACAGCCTGAATAAGGTGAGTTTTCCCGATTCCAACCCCACCATACAAAAAGAGTGGATTATATTTTGTGCCAGGTTGAGTAGCGATTGCCTGACACGCAGCATATGCAAGTTCATTTGCGCCACCAACAATAAAGGTGTCAAAGGTGTAGCGGGTATTAAGTCCTTGTCTGTAGTTGTGGCCAACTCCACTTTGTTTTGTTTCGGCACGACGCAGTTCAGCAGGAGGTTGTTGCGACAAAACAACCGTGTCTTCTGTTTGTCTTCTGCTTTTTGTGCCAGGGGAAGAGTAGATATCAAAACGTATTTCTTGCGGACTAACACCGTTCTTACCCAATACATCTTTAAGGAGGTCGGCGTACTTACGCTCTAGCTGTTGCTTTATAAAGACATTTGGCACGCCTATGACTGCTTGCTCTGGAGTGTAGTCGAGCAGGTGAGTGTTCTTAAACCACGTCACGAAATTACCGCGTGAAATCGTTAGTTCAATCTCTCCTAGCACTGCCTGCCAGATTCCAGCAGTCTCTTGCATTTACTTGCTCCCTCACTCACTTTGTTCTCCTTAGAATAGCCTAGTGTCCTCGACTTTTCCACAGCCAATTACACAACATTTTTAAAGCTTTATTTGTTTGACTAGGGATGAGACTTTTCCACAGTCATTCTCGACCCCTGTTATAAATGTGGATAAACTATGTGGACAGGTGGATAAATACTTATACATCAATAAATTGGCGCTTTTTACGAACAAAATGTGAAAACTCTAGGCTTCAGCCGACAAGGCTTGTGAAAAAGGCGTAACAGTGGTAGAATGGGTGAATATGCCAAAGCGAACACTACAACCAAAGAAGCGACACCGCGCTAAAGAGCACGGTTTCATGAAGAGAATGGCGACTCGAGCAGGACGTCACGTCTTGAACCGTCGTCGTAACAAAGGCCGAAAACTCTTAACGAGATAATACGTCTTGTGGGGCACTCCCACTGAAAAACCGCGGAGGAAACAGTGATAGGACGAAAAAATAGATTTCATGGTCATCACAGCGTTTCAAAAGTCCGCGGTTTTGTTGTGCATGGAAAATTCTTCTCATTACGCTGTGCGGAAAGCAAAGGCAAGGATTACCGTCTCGCAGTCGTGGTGAGTAGGAAGGTTGCCTCTTCTGCGGTGGTGCGCAACAGGATTCGTCGGCGTGCCTATGAACAGTTCCGTGTGCAACGAAGAGTCAACAATACACCGCTTGATCTTATTCTCTATGCCAAGACAAGCGACTCAGCAACGCTTGCGCCAGAAGTGCTTGCTGAAGAGATTTCTCATCTAACAAAAAAAGCCCTTGCTAGCGTCTCTCGCAAACCAGTACCACGACAGGCCTAAATAGGCGTCCTATATGTGGTATAGTGTGAGGAAAGGAGTACCAAAACGTCATGTTCACGACGCTTATTATTCAGCCAATTTTTAATGTCTTGTCGCTTATCTATGCCCTTATTCCGGGGCACGATTTTGGGGTGGCAATTATTTTGTTTACAGTGATAGCCCGATTCGCGCTATTTCCGATGGTAAAAAAGCAACTCAAAAATACCAAGGCTATGCGTGAGCTACAGCCAGAACTAAAGAAGATTAAAGAGTCTGCCAAGGGCAATAAACAGCAAGAATCGCTCATGATGATGGAACTCTACAAAGAAAAAGAGATAAAGCCATTATCACAACTAGGGCTTATGGTATTGCAAGTAATTGTCTTCTTAGCGCTTTTCTCTGGGCTTAACCGTGTGGTTAAAAACCCGCAACAAATCATCGACTTCTCCTATCCTGCGGTGCAAAACACCTCATGGATGAAGACTGTCGCCAGCGACATAACCAATTTTGACCAGCAATTTCTTGGAAAGATTGACCTAACGCGTGCCGCAGTAGACGAAGGCAAAAACTTTTACTTGCCGGCATTCTTCCTTGTGCTAGGGTCTGCAATTGTGCAATTTTTACAGATTAAGCAAACGCTTCCAAGCAATAAAGACGGCCGAAAGCTACGGGATATATTGAAGGATGCAGGCAACGGAGAGCAGGCCGACACGAGCGAAATTAATGCAGCTATGGGGCGAAATTTTGCTTACTTTATGCCGTTCCTTATCTTTATCTTGACGATTGGCTTCCCGGCAGCTCTTGCACTCTACTGGTTCGTAGGTGGGCTTATCGCCTACGCACAACAAAGTTATCTGCTTCAGCAGGACGAATACATGATGGAGCAGGCCAGCGCTGTTGTAGTGCGCAAAAAATCTCTTAAACCAGAAACACCAGAAGAACAAACACCACCTAAAAAGAAAAAGACGGCAACCTCTAAAGCTAAAAGGAGAAAATAGCCATGGATCATGAAGAATCAATTCGATATGCCAAGAAGTATCTTGAAGATTTATTGTCATTTTTTGGGCTTAACGTCGACGTTTACGCAACCACTGAAGATGACGAAGTTATCGAGCTGAGTGTCCCAAGCACGCACATGAACGGCTTTCTTATTGGCAACCACGGCGAGACTATGCGCAGTTTGCAGTACCTGACAAGCATGGCACTCAAGACTAATGAAGCAGCGATGACCCGTGTAAATGTTGATATTGCTGACTACAAACGCCAGCGTGCGCACCGCCTCGAAGAAAAAGCGGCTATCTGGCTTAAAGAAGTCCAAGAAAGTGGCCAAGAAAAGCAACTTGAGCCAATGAACTCTGCCGACCGTCGTACGATTCATAAGCTCGCGAGTGACTATGGATTAGAGACAGAATCTGTTGGTGAGGGCCGTGATCGCCACATCGTAGTGAAGCCTGCTACAAAAACAGAATAAGTTTTTATTCTCCGAGTAATTCTTTGAACATTGCAAGGTGTTGCGTGGCAAAACGGCGCCAGCTAAAACGTTTGGCGTTTTCGTAACCCTTTTCAATAAGTTTTTTACGCAGAGGCTCACTGCTAATAACTTCGTCAATTTTTTGCGCCATTTCCTGGATATCTTCAGGGTTAAAGTAGTGCGCTGCGTCGCCATGCACCTCAGGCAAACAACTAAAGTTGCTACTTACTACTGGACAACCATGCACCATAGCTTCTAGGCCAGGCAATCCGAAGCCCTCATTAAGTGAAGGGAAGACGTAGGCGCGGGCATTCTGGTAGTACCACTTCAGCTCTTCATCGGGGATAAAGCCGGTAAAGATAATATCGTCAAAGTGTGGCTGTTTGCGTGCCCAGCGCTCGAGGCGTTTGCTATGAAGCTCTCTTTTACCAACGAGCACAAGTTTTAGCTCTGGATGGTGTTCTTTCAATATGCCAAAAGCAGAGACAAGTCGCTCGAGGTTTTTGTGCGGAAACGAACTACCAGTGTACATAATAAAATCTTCTGGTGGCGCTTCGGGTGTTTGTGCTTTGCCGGGCAATACTGGCTCGCTCGATTCGAGCATGACAGTTGTTTTGCGGTTGGTGAAAAGGTGGTATTTATTCACTGCATCTGCCACGTATTGGGTTGGTACCACAATATGCTTGGCACGTTTGTGTGCATCCCACAAGAGCATACGGTAGCCCCTCATACGCAAAGCGTGCACCCACTCAGGCAGTCTGCCAGCGCGGGCAAACTTGAGCATCACAAGGTCGTGGGTGAGTGTTGCAAACTTCTTATAATAAAACACCGGCTGTTGAGGCGTAAGGGTAAAGTAGACAAGGTCTGCATGCAGAGAATAGAGCTGTTTTGCAAAATAAACTTGGTTGAGCGGGTTAAAGCTAAAGTTGGGGAAGCGCGTATAGGCTACAGAGAAGTTTTTGGCCTTAGGGCGCCACTCATCGTCTTTTTGCAAGAGGATGGTGTAGCGGTGGCCCTGGTCGATCTCCTGCAGATGCTCAAGCATGCGAGCAATTGGCCTGCCGGTGCTGGACTGCCGTATACGCGCGTCTATAACGATGTGTTTTTTAGCTTTCGCCATGCCTCTATCATACTCTATTGCTCAAACTTGTCTCATCTAGGCTAAAAAAGCCGTAAGCTGTATACTTTAAAATATGGTAAAAAAAGCTAAAAAAGTTGCAAAAGTTTCCAGGCTTTCAAAAATAGGGCAACTTGTTAAGACGCATAAACTTATAACTTTCTTGCTGTTGCTCGTGTTGCTTTTCCCCGCATCTTTTGTCTATGAAAAATACCTTGATTGGGACAATGCCCAGATGATTAAGGGATTAGCTCACGACTTCCCAGAGCTGGTTGCTCAAATAGAAGCGGAGACGGGCCTTGACTTAGAAGAGAGCAATAACTGCATGACAACTTCAGAAAAATTTAGTGATGGGGTTAAGGTATGCGAATTTATATTTTATGGCGTAGATGAAACACAAGAACAAGTTGATGAAGTCTTTAGTGTTGTCTCTACAAATAAAAATTTCATCAAGAACAAAATCTATCAGAACCAAGAGGGTTATAGATTTAATTATAGAAATAAAGAAGCATGCAGCTTTAGGATGAAAGAACAGATATATGGAAACTGTACGATTGGCGTGAGAGAGTTGAATGTAGTACTTCTAAAAAAGCTTTTTTAACTTCATTGTAAACACGCAGTTTTACTCAAAAATGCTTTAGTAGTATAGTTTTATCTATGAGGAGACTGTTGTTGCCCTTGTGCATTATTTCTCTTTTTGTATGCTTAGCAGTTTTTGGTGGCAAAAAGACCCTCGCTGATACGAGTAACAGGTGGATGAATGGAGTTAAAGGAGAAGCTCTGCCGGCAGACAGCGTGAGCTACGACGGCAACACCCGTTGCACATATAATGATGTAAAATCACAGTACGTACAAAATGTCGCTACTTCCGGGTCTTTTGTGCAGTTTCGTGCAGACACCCTGTTGAATGAAGGAAAAACATACATAAACCAGTGCATACTCACTACAGAAGAAGGGCTTTTTGCCACGAGTGGTCTATGGTCCCCTTCAGGAGAAACGACTACTGTACGGCCTGTGGAAGTCGCTCCCTACAGTCTCTTTCCTGTTAGTGGAGGAGGATTTATTGTGCGTGACGGTTCAGGTCCGGGCGGATTTTACTATAGCGTTAATAAGAAGCCACTCAAAGACAGTGGTCAGCTCTCCTATAAAACTTATGGAAGTGGTTTTTCGCAGAAAAAAGAGCTTATATGGAAAGTTACTACCTCTAACATAGCGGAATTTTATACTTACGCAGACCACAGCTTGGTAAAGTTTGATGAGCTTGCTGTTTCTAATAACGGGGACTATGCAGTTGGCTCGATCAATAGAAGGGGTGTCGTAAAGATAGATCTACGTTCTGGTGCCTTGACACCACTTTCAAACGCAACGTTTAGTAATGGTATCGGCCTGTTTATGTCTATTAGCAATGATGGACGCTATGCCATGACGACCAAAGCAGGGAGCGGGAAGCTAGTTGTCTATGACAGCATAGGGTGCACAACAACTTATCCTACCGGTGCATGGAGTCGGTATGACGTATTTAACGGCACCGGCTGCGTGGCAAAAGACATTTATACTGAGTTAAAAGCAGTGTTTACAGACATGACGAACTTGAGTGGACTGCATTTTACCAACAACTCTGCTAAGTTAGAGGCATTTATTTATCGAACGGTAGCGGGAGTGTCGCAATCTCAGCGTGTTGTTATTCGTCCCCAAGACTATAGCCCTACAGCACAAGGGTATCTAGCGTTGGGTGACAGTTTTGCAAGCGGTGAAGGCGATACTGAGGGTGCGCAATGGTATGAACAGGGCACAGACGAGCAAGGAAACGAAGAGGCTTTCAGCGGAAGAAATCTATGTCATCTTTCACGCAGAAGCTATCCTTATTTGCTTGCTCTAGAGCTAGGCTTACTGACCACCAATAGCGCTCGCCCTGACGAAAACGGGCTTTTCCACTCTGTGGCATGCAGTGGTGCAAAAATACACAATATCTCGGGAATTTTAGGAGAAAAACAGGATGAAGGTAGCGCTGTTGATTTTGCGATCACGGACAATCAATACCTTTACGATGATGGTTTTAGTCTCGAGGGGTGGCAGCCTGGCTATGCTAAACAGCTAGCTTATCTCAGCGAGAGAAAAATTAATGATGTTCTTAAGCCTTCTTTTACTCCTGAGATTATAACCATGAGCATTGGAGGTAATGATGCTGGTTTTGGACAGAAGTTGCTTGCATGTCTGCTCCCGGGTACCTGCGAATTCGCTTCAAATGAATCGTCCCGGGGAGAGGTTGCAAAGGAACTCGCTTCTGAGAGGAAAAACCTCGTGAAGGTGTATAAAAAGATAAAAGAGGAGGCACCCGAGTCACGGATTTATATCATTGGCTATCCTCAATTTGTTCAGGCGAGTCCAGAGACGTGTGGAGTAAACGTGCATTTAGATAATGACGAAGCGACTTTTATAAACTTTGCAGTTTCGTATTACAACGACGTCATTCGATCTGCCACCATAAGTGCTGGGGTGACGTACGTAGACGTAGAGGATATTTTAGTAAACGTAAATCTGTGTAGTGGGGCACCACAAGATCAAATGGCGGTAAATGGTGTTACGGCTGGGAATGACATTGCGCTCTCTCCTGTAGACAGTGGTGTGCTCAGGTTCGGGCTTTGCCTTGTTGCAAAATGTATTGGCTCCGAAACCTTTCATCCGAATCAGACTGCTCAAAAGTTATACAAGGCAAGTATTTTAGCCCAAACAACCAGCCTTACATCTCAAAACTCTGTTCCATCGGTGACCACGGTTCCTGTCCCTAGTGATTATTTTGGGGTCGAAGCACGTGCTTTTGTCGATATTCTAAATAACACTCCCCAAAATCCGCAAGGCTATGCACAAATGCAGGAAATGGTGAGTGGTGCACTTGGGTATCGACAGCCAACACTGAAGCTTGATGGGATGCTTCCAAGCTCTACAGTTAGAGTAGAAGTTCATTCAACGCCTGTTTCGCTAGGTGAAGTCCCCGTAGATGCGCAAGGGATCGTCTTGTACAACGCTACTTTGCCAGATAACATGTCTGCTGGATATCACGAAATCCATGTCTATGGGTTTGATGAATTTGGTAATCCCGTACATTATTATGAGCCAATAATGGTTGGCGCAAGTGAGACAGATTTTGATAACGATGGAGTGGAGAACCAGCTTGATAGTTGCCCGACAGTTGCTAACAGCATGCTGGACATAGATAACGATGGTATTGATGACGCATGTGATGCTATGGCTATAGCAAAGATTGTTGAAACAACACCAACGGACGAGACCGCTGAAGGCTCAACCGAAGAAGTATCGACCGAAGAGTCTCTAAACGAACGACCCGCAGAAGAAGAGATCGATAAAGGGATTCCTAGCAGGGAGACAGTGGCGGGAGACGAGCCACTTCCAGAGCAGGGGGCCGTTCTTGGCGCTAGCACTTCAACTTCAAATGCAACCCAAGATGTGCTCTCAAACACAGGCTCTTCAATCATGTGGGGATCGGGCGTGGGAGTGACTATAATCACAAGTGTTGTGTATATATCCTCAAGAACAAGAAGAGGCTATTACCACTTAAAAAAGTAACAGCAAACCAATAACTTGACGCAACTAAATATTTATTAGTATATTTGCTTTAATGTCGGCTGAAATTATACCTAGCTATAGGTGGGACCTTAGTAATTGGACGCGCCCTCAAAGAGCTTCAAGCCTTGAAGTAGTTTCATGCGCCACACAACTTGCTGTGATAGGTGTTCGGGAAATGGGTCTCGTTCCGCTAGTGCCACCAAAGACTGTAAGAATATGCAAAGCAGTCCGTAACTATGATGCTACTGGAGAAACCAAAGACGCATGCCAAGTAGATGTGAACCTACCTATTCTTGACATAAAGC
Source organism: uncultured Candidatus Saccharibacteria bacterium (assembly GCA_964536485.1). Classification (GTDB taxonomy): domain Bacteria; phylum Patescibacteriota; class Saccharimonadia; order Saccharimonadales; family SZUA-47; genus JAGQMY01. Next base: position 102,629 of record CAZHXX010000001.1, on the reverse strand, counting down.
ACAATAAAATCAGACGACGCGCGTCGCAACTGCCAGGGGTTATCTTTCATGAATTCTTACACGCTTTAAGGTTCGAAAGATTTCCAATATTTACTTTAGGAAGCATGGCAGCCGATGAGGGCATAGCCTATGTTTTTGATGAAGATTTTCAAAGAAAACTCCTCTTTGAAGGGGAGTATATGCCACTTGATGGCGAGATACCTGAAGATGAAGTGCTTTTTGATTACGCAAGATTTTTTAAGAAAAAGCTTGATGATTCAGGTGTGGCAGAAGTTGATACAGACTTTGTTGCTTTCGAATATTTTGAAAGTTGGAACAAGCCTATACGGGGCTATGAACTGTGCCCCTTAGACTTTATAGGAATTGGAGCGGTTAAGTTGGCAGTTCGGCAAGGCGCACACGCAACTGACCTAGTCGATTTGCCTCCAGCGGAAATTCTTAGCTTTCTCGACAACTAATCTGAAATTTTATAGAACTAGCAAAAAAAGCTAGACTACTAGTATGGATCGGTTTTCTTCCAGAAATAGAAAGTTACTTTTTTGGGTTGCGCTCGCACTTATTTTATATATGCCACTTCATGTATTTATTGCGCAGTCTGCTTCTTTGTTGACTGGTGAGATTGGCGCATGGAAGGCGGCAAAAGATGTCTTCGTGATAGTGCTTGTCCCGCTCCTGCTTTATGTTGCCTACAGAAAAAAGCTCTTTGTTAAAGAGCACAAATGGCACTTTATGCTTGGCTCTGCCTATGTTTTGCTTCATTTGCTTTTTGTTGTTTTGAGTAGGTCTGACGATACCTATTCTGCAATTGTGGGGAGTGTCTATAATACGCGCTTACTTATCTACCTTTTGCTTGGACTTGTTGTTGGTTCGCTCGCAAGTAGCGGGGAATATAAGAAGAAGTTGCTTACCGCTACGGTGCTCATAGCGGGCGCTGTGGCGCTGTTTGGTGTGGCACAGTACTTCTTGCCAAAAGACATGCTAACGCACGTTGGCTACAGCTTAGAACGGGGTGTAAAGCCCATGTTCTTTATAGACGACAAGCCAGACTTGCCACGGGTGATGAGTACGCTTAAAGATCCTAACTCATTGGGCGCGTATTTGCTCTTGCCGATGGTACTATGCGCGCTTGCGCTTATAAAGCGGAGCTATAACGAATTACTGTTTTGGCGACCATTCCGGCAGGGGACACTCATGGCTCTGTTTGGGGTAATGACGCTTGCGCTACTCCTCACTTTTTCTCGGGGGGCGTTACTAGGAGCAGGTATAGCAACCATAGTGACTACACTATGTATAGTGACAGGGCAGCAGGTGATGGGCTTTTTGAAAAAGTACAAATATTTACTTGTCGGATTTGTACTTTTGTTCGCGTTTATTGCTACTCAAATTTGGCAAACTTATACATTTCAAAATATTGTTTTTCATGCCGATCAATCAACGGTTTTAGCGGACCCGAACGAGCTTCGAGTGACACTAACACAAGAAGCGGTCGATGAAATAGTGGAACAACCACTTGGCTACGGTCCAGGAACTGCAGGGCTTGTGTCCATAAACAATCCAAAAGGCGGGCAACTGACGGAGAATTACTACTTACAGATAGCGCTCGAGGTCGGCTGGCTTGGAGTCACTCTTTTTGTCGTACTATTTCTACTCATATTGTCGAAACTTGGTAAGGAGGCTCGCAAATCTCCTCTTGTAACAGCACTTTTTGCCAGCGGGCTAGCGTACGCATTTTATGCACTTCTCATACACCTCTGGTCTAACGAAGCCGTTGCCCTACAGTGGTGGCTCCTTGCCGGCGTTGCTTTGATTGGTATACAAAAAGAGACAGAGTTATCTGCGCCAAAAACGAAGCGCGCGAAGAAAGTTTCTTAGGCTTTGTAGTTTTGCCGCGTTTGGCGGCAAGTCGTATACAAGAATTGATGCAATATAATCTGTAGATACTTTTTTCTTCTTTTGAATGTGGTGACGTTGCGCGAGCTTTTTAGGAACATAGACGGCTGAGACAAGTAGTCCTTTTATAACGGGCAGTAACTTACCTTGCGCGAGCGACGAAAAAACAATTGCACTATACGCAATGACAAATCGAGGCAAAATTGTTGTTAGCAAACCACTGGGAACATTTTTTATAAAGAGCCAAGGCAGGTTTTTGATTGTTTGGTAGGTGGTAAAGCCCTTCACTTTCCCACTCGAAGCTCCAATCTTGTGAAGTGCAACTGCCTTTGGCTGATACAATACTTTCCAGCCTGCAAGCTGCGCACGAAAGCTTAAGTCGACATCTTCATAGTAGGCAAAAAAATCTTCGTCAAAAATGCCTATTTCTTTTAGCATAGCTACTCTGTATAAACTCGCACCTCCCGACGCCCCAAAGACTTCCTTGGCAACATTGTACTGGCCAGTATTCTCTTCGCCTCTCCCGCGCGGGTAGGCTAAGCCCCAAGAAGTGTAATGATCACCAGTAGAGTCGAACGTTTGGTCAGTTTTAAGGAGCATCCCCGTTGCAATTCCTACTTTTGGTGATTTTTCTGCACTTTCAAGGAGTTTTTCTAGCCAATCTTTAGACGGGACAGCATCATTGTTTATGAGGGCAACATAACTAAAGTTTTGCTCAATCGCATAGCGTATGCCAGTATTGACTCCACCTGCAAAGCCTAAATTTTGCGAATTTTTAAACAGAACGGCATTAGGGTATTTCTTTGGCAGTATTTTTACAAAATCATCCGACGAATTATTATCAACAGCTAATAAAGTGTGCGCTTGTGTTTGAGCGTATAAAGCCTCAATACAAGCAAGCGAATCCGATAAACCGTTCCAATTAATCATCACTACTGCGATATCTGATTGTTTCATATAGGTGTGCTCCTCTATAATGATACTAGATAATTCATGAAACACATTTTTAGTAAGCAAAACAAAGCACTACTTGCAGAGTTGGTGCGCACAGATTTTAAACTTCGCTACCAGGGCTCGGTCCTTGGATATGCTTGGTCTCTTCTTCGGCCACTCTTTATGTTCGCAATACTTTATACCGTCTTTACCTACGTTTTTAAGGTAGGTAAAGATGTAGATAATTTCCCAATATATCTTCTCCTGGGAATCGTTCTGTGGACCTTTTTTACTGAAATAACACAACAAAGCCTAGGTTCAATTGTGAGCAGAGGGGATTTGATAAGAAAAATCAGAATACCTCGTTGGATGATAGTTATGTCTTCAAGTATAGGAGCATTAATAAACCTAAGCCTTAATCTTATCGTGGTATTTATTATCGCACTCATTGGGGGTATGGACCTGCTTCGTACGAGTGTTTTTCTGCCATTATTTATTTTGGAGATATATTTGTTCGCACTTGGACTTGGCTTATTGCTGTCAGCCCTTTTTGTAAAGTACAGGGATATGAGCTACATATGGGATGTCTTTCTGCAGGCTGGTTTTTATGCAACGCCAATATTGTATCCCATCACAACGCAAGCTAACCTCATTACAAATCCCACAATTCAAAAGCTCCTATATTTAAATCCCGTCGCAACAGCAGTACAAGGTGCAAGAAACGCGTTTGTTACCCCAGAGGCGCTTACCATAGGGGAAGTATGGAAAAGCTCTGTGGCATTCTTGATTCCACTAACGATTACCGTAGCGTTTCTAATCATGGGAATTTTATATTTCAAAAAAGAGGCCAAAGATTTCGCGGAGAATCTATAGTATGAGTGTTGAAAATAAGACAGCAATCAAAGTCACGCACTTATATAAGTCCTTTAAGTTGCCTCATGAAAAAAATACTTCAGTAAAAAGTCTGATTATTAACCCATTTAAAAAACGAAGCTTTGAAAAACAAGAGGTTTTAAAGGATGTAAGTTTTGATATTAAGAGTGGTGAGTTTTTTGGTATCGTTGGACGAAATGGTAGTGGCAAGAGTACCCTTCTAAAGCTTCTCGCTGGTATTTACTCTCCTGACAAAGGGGCCATTGATATTAACGGTAAGCTTACTCCGTTTATAGAACTTGGAGTAGGCTTTAATCCTGAACTGACGGGCCGAGAAAACGTATTTCTTAATGGCGCCCTTCTTGGCTTTAGTCGAAAAGAAATGCTAGCGATGTATGACGAAATTGTCGAATTTGCAGAGATTGAAAAGTTCATGGATCAGAAACTTAAAAACTACAGCTCTGGTATGCAGGTCCGACTTGCCTTTTCTATTGCCATACGAGCAAAGAGTGACATTCTACTCATAGATGAAGTGCTTGCGGTAGGTGATTCTGCTTTTCAGAGAAAATGCTACGAAGTCTTTAACGAGCTAAGAAAGAATAAGCGTACGATTGTATTTGTGACACATGATATGTCGGCCGTTGAAAGATTCTGTGACAAGGTTGCCGTTGTAGACAAAGGTAAGCTTCTTGGTGTGTATAAGCCAAAGGACGCCAGCCTTCGCTATGACCAATTAAACATCAATGAAGAAACTAATAAGCAAAAAACCAACGTCGATTTTAAAAAGCGTAAAAGATGGGGAAGTGGCGAAGTTACTGTAGATAGTGTTGTATTTAACAACCTAAAGACGCAGAAGAAACCCGTTATCGAAATGGGTAAGCCAGCCACTATAACGATACACTTAAAAAACACAAAGAAAATTGATTATGTTGTGGGTCTTAGGATAGATGACATTTTTGGGGTAAATATATCGGGGCCAAATAGTATTGGTCAAAAAAATATTGCTTACGACAAGGCTACTTTCTCAATAGACAAACTCCCTCTTCTTCCGGGGGAATATAAACTTTCAGTGGTTATCTTCGATAAAGATGTAGTTAACGAGTATGATCATATCGAAGAACATGTTAGTTTTATGGTGACTGCAGACCAGCATAACTTGTATGGCAAAGTAAACATGTTTGGTGAGTGGGTGTAGTATATGAAAGCAACAGATCTTAGCTCAACAACAATTGATCAGTACACTCGACAAAAATGGGCTTCAGTTTTTATTCATTCATTACGGAAAGATAAGGTTAGGATTCTTGACGTTGGCGGCTACAAGGGCATAACTTCCTTATTTAGCCCTAATGACGATGTAGTAATTTGCGATCTGTTTGACGTAGATGAACCAAATTATGTGAAAGGCGATGGGCGTAAGCTTCCTTTTAAAGATAATGAATTTGATTTTGTTGTTAGCTTTGACACCTATGAGCATGTCCCGCGTGAAGGAAGAGAGCGTTTTGTAAGCGAACTTGTTCGTGTAGCTAAAGAAGGAGTTATCCTCGCTGCCCCTTTTGATAATGAAGACGGTACCGTTCATCTTGCAGAAGTTTCATTAAACGATTACCACAAAAACCTCTATAAGGGCAAAGAACACCCATGGCTACAAGAGCATATAGACTATAAAATTCCAAAAAGAAGCGAAATAGAATCATTATTAAAGAAACTTAAACTTGAGCATACTAGCTTGGCGAGCAATGATATTACACTCTGGACGTTGTTCCAAACGATTTATTTCTCTATAGGGCTTGACGACGACCTGCGTGGGCGCGTAGATGATATCAACCGCTTCTATAATAATAATTTTGAATTAATTGATTCAGGCGACGATGACTCGTCTTATCGGAGAATATACTTTTTTGGTGGGAATGAGACAAATATACAAAAAATAGATGAGCTTATTAATGCTCGCACAGAAAACCACTCTTCAGTTAAAAAGCTTGAATTTACGACACTTGCACTCTCGGTCTTTGGACAAAAATATCGAGACGTAGAGCTCTATAAAGATTATTTACAGGACGAGATAGCACGGCTTAAGAATGAAGTTCAGTCGTTATCAGAAAAGAACCTTGCTCTCACTAACGAAAACAAGGCCCTACTTGAAAAACCTGCCTCTTCACCATTACACAAAAGAATATTTTCTAAATTAAAATAACAACTACTTAGGCTGGCAGATTGCAACCATTTGATGCTTGCCATCGCCTGTCCTAAAGAACTCAATTACTCTAAAGCCTACAAAGTCTAGGATTTCCATAAACTCAACTTGAGTATACTGCTTCGTGTGGTACATAGGTTTAGGGTTCCCTTTAACCCCAGGTGACGCAGCAGGAATCTTTGACCAATGTTGATAACGAGTCCATGGGTGAATCTCCATTTCTGGCCATTCGTTGTCATCCGGTGTAGAGATTACAAAAAGATGACAGTTTTTCTGCACCCATTTCAAGAGCGGGAGTGGAGACCATAACAGGTGTTCAATTGTTTCGATAAAGTACACAACGTCATAACGATCTTCACCTTCAAGAGAGGGGAGTGTCCATTCAGCGCTATCGATATTAGCTTTATGAAAGACAATGTTTTTAGGGAGATTTTTTGGTAGGTAGGATTTATGATCGACACAGACTACGCTGTCAAACTTGTCGCTAAGACTTATTTCGAGTGCTCCCATAAAAGAGCCTATACCTAAAAGCTTCTTTGTTACACTTGGTATGTAAGGGTAAGAGCGTTCCAAAATATCTCTATTCCAAGTTAATTGCAGCATTGCATAGTCCGCATCGGTAGAGACTTTTTGCTCGCTCGCTATTCTTGCAGTGGTTTCCTCGAGTGTTTTCAACGCATCTTCTACTGGCTTCATTTCTACTCTCCTATTCTAAATTTAGACAAGTACTTATTATTTATATAAGGCTCCATCATTTCCCGGGACGTCTTACTCATAGACAGTAGTTTCTGATTTGAAAGAGTTTTCTTGTTCAATATTTTTTCAAACACATCAGCCATTTGATTAATATTGTTGCTGTCTATAAAGAAGCCGTTTTTGCCTTCAGCTAGCTGCTCCTCGCGTCCTGCTGAGTCATTCCTAAGCACTATATGACCCATAAGCATGCCCTCGGCTATATAGAGCCCAAAAGTTTCATTAAGTGAGCTGCAAACTACTGCGTTGCATGAATGCGCGACAGCTAAAGCCTCTTGTCTTGGTAGCGCGGGATAAGTGTGTAGCTTTTTCCCTAAGATGGCGCTACCTATTGTCTTTACTTGAGTCGATACATAATCGTTTCCTATTGAAATAAAATGAACACTGAAGTCACGGTATCCTTTAGGGTTTTTTGATTGGTATTTTAGAAGAAATGCCTGCAATGCCGACAATACTATTAGTTGCCCTTTTCGGCCATCAGATGAAGCCCCGGTAAGCAAAAAATCTAGCTTATCGAAGTCTTTCTCATTTTTAGGTGTTTGTAGTTTTTCTGGTACATCTAGTTGTAGGGGCACCGCATGTACTCTTTTAGTATTAAACAGTTTGTCGTAAAACTTCTTTACTCTTTTTGCTGGTACAAAAACATGAAGCTTTTCTTCATTTACAAGTTTGCTAATTTTGTCACGTAAGTGAGGCTCTTCAATAACACCTTTCACGACCTTTAGCTGAGCTTCGTCTTCGTGTATAAACCAATGGGCTTGGGCTAGCCTTCCCGTATCGAGCATATTCAATACGACTTCTCGGTAACAGTCGTTTACTGCGACAGTGTTCATGAGCACGAAATCATTCTTGGAGAGCGCAAGTTGAGCAGCCGCAAATCGGTAGCTCATCTCGGCAGCTTTTTCTACCGATACACCTTTTGAACGAAGTTTTTTTAGAATATCTTTATCTACTATCGGGGCGATAATGCGTACGTTCCGTGCCCCGAATTTCTCAATGACCTCATCAATTATATGTAAGAGTACAAGTGGCGCACCAGTATGATCTATCGGATGAGAGATAAACACAAATTTTCTGGGATTGACTGTTTTGCGAATAAGCTGGTTCTTTACAATACTTGCTCCAAGACGAGCTGAGCGTTTTAGCCCCTTTTGTCTTGCATAAGACACAATTCTTCGAGACTTCTGGATATTTCTCGCTATCCGGCCTTTTGACGCTTCACGTGCTCCAATTATGCCTTGTTCTCCAGGAAGACCCAACTCTAAGTCATGGGTGAGTATAAAATCTTGCTCAAATAAATACTTAAGTTCATGCTTCTCAATAAGGTTTGCTACCGGGGCTGTAATAAACTCCCAAAGATATTTCTTCTTAATCGTTTTTAAGGCAGCTTTAGCATCAGCTAGTATAGATTTTTTGGCATACGTAGATTCAATAGTGGTCACGATGCTTTCGGCATCGAGATTGTCTAATTTTATTGCCGCACCTGCAGCAAGAAGCTCATCTCCTAGAGGGTCTCCGCCGTTAGTCATTGCGACAATATCACCCCAGATGTAATCCATTACTCTCGTACGCCAGGCAAAAATATTTTCTTCACCAGGCTGGTTAATACTGATAACAAAATCTGCGTGGCTGTACCAGTTTGCGCGCTTGCTATAGTCAACCCAATCAACAAAGAAAACTTGTTTGTTAAGAAGCCCATGCTCAGTTGTGAACTTTGTTGCAATTTCGTATTGCCGAAGCAAATCAGGGTTATTGTTGAAGGGGTTTTTCCCACCGACTAGTGTAAATGTAAAATCTTTGTCCTTTGTTGCAAGCTCTTTAACTGCTTTTAGAAGCTCTTCGATTCGAAACCAAGGGTAAAGGCCTCCAAACCATAACACTCTTTTACTCTTCTCGCAAATGCCAAGCTTTGCGTAAGGGTCTTCGGTAATATTTTGACCTTCACTATGAATGCCAAACGGCACAATTTTTATGCGGTCTTGTCTGTATGAAAGAGGGTTAACAACGCCAAGACTACCAAGTACTCCAGTGTAGAAAATCTTTTGCACTTCATTGGCGCACAGGAAGTAGTCACCACGCTTAAGGACCTTATTATGACGAGCAATATCTTGAGAATATGCTGCATATTCTCGAGGCATATTATCTGTATCACGCGCAGAAACCTCAACATAGATAGGAACGTACACGTCGAGTAAAAGCTGTACTTTTGGAGAGATATTATCTACGACGAACATGGAAGGGTCGCCCATGCAGTAACTCATAATAACTGTGTCGAAGCTGTTTAGTAATGAGATAAACGACTCGTCCAGACTCCAGTTAACGAGCTTTACTCCCTCGTAATTATCAAGTGTTTGCTTGAAAGAATTGTTTATAGCAACTGTCACATCAATCTTGTTTTTCAGGAGTCCCTTAGCAAGTCCCCAGGCGCGCATTCCACCACCTTCGACGGTCTGAAATTCGGGTGTTGGCACCGGACCATACGAAATTACTAAGCACTTCTTTTGTACTGCTTGTTCGCTCATTGGCTATAGTATACCAAGAATTTGAGGATTTCAGCGTTGAGCTTTTGGCTACAGAACTATTTACTTATACCAACATTGATATTTTGGTAGTCTGCCACCGCAGGGTAAGCGGTAAGTTTATAATCTGAAACGGTCTGGAAGCCACTTGATGCACTAAGGGTCACTACTTCTGTTCTACCAGAAGTATGATTTAACCGTATTAAACTTAGGTCTCCTGTAGGGTTGAATAACGGTATCACCGCACCATCAGGGGCAACCGCAGGGTAGCCAACAAGTTTATAGTTTACGACCTGCTGAAAGCCCGTAGATGCTCCGAGCGAGACAATCTCAACCCGTCCAGAGGAGTGGTTGAGACGTATAAGGACAAGGTCCCCGTTTGGCCAAAAGGTCGGAACGACTGCTCCGTCACCAGGGACAGCTGGATAAATAGTAAGTTTATAATCAATGATGTTTTGAAAGCCACTACTTGCGCTTAGCGTAAGAATCTCAACCCGTCCAGAGGAGTGGTTGAGGCGAACCATACTCAAGTCACCTTTCGGGTTGAATAACGGTATCACCGCACCATCAGGCGCAACCGCAGGGTAAGCGGTAAGTTTATAATCTGAAACGGTCTGGAAGCCACTTGATGCACTAAGGGTCACTACTTCTGTTCTACCAGAAGTATGATTTAACCGTATTAAACTTAGGTCTCCTGTAGGGTTGAATAACGGTATCACCGCACCATCAGGGGCAACCGCAGGGTAAGCGGTAAGATTATTCCGATTTATTATAGCGTAAGAGCTGATAGAAGAGGTGCCTATCTGTTCTACTCTCCCGGAACCATGGTTTAAACGTATATAGTTGATAGTATGCGCATCACTGTCGGACGTCGTTGGCCCAAACCAGTCGTTAAAGAGTCTCCAAAAATTACGATTTCCATAAGCGCTACATTCATCACCCATGCCATATAGATTATTAAGTGCAGCAACATTCGGTTGGTAGGGGGTATAGTTGTAAAGTGCGGCTGTTGCTTGGGTCTGGATAGTAACGTTTGCACCACCGCAGTCTGGCCTATTGGCTTGATAGGATATAAAACTTGTTTTGCCAACGCGGTAACTAAAACTACCAGATTGCTTCACGTATCTTTGAAATTGTCGTGCCGCGTTGTAAAGCTGGTTGAAAAAACCATAGTACTCAGCATCACAGGGGGCTGTATCAGGGCAACCATAGCCCGTAGCACTTCGATACTGAATTGCCCAAGGCCATGTGTCAGTGATAAGACTTTGTTCTTTTTGTAGAAGTACTATAAGCGCCTTAGAACTGACGCTACAGGCTCTGCTTACTTCATAAATTATCTGTGCTGAGCTAAGATTTGTGCCGGCGTTTATGGACTCCGGACAAAAGGCATCGGCAGCTTTTGAAGGGATGTCTTGTCGGAAAGATTTTAGACAGACATATGGTGCACCAGAGTCGTTAGCACTTCCTGTACTTGCATGATTTGTATCGCAGACAGGCACCTTGCTGTCAAGAAATGCTTGAATATCAGAAACACTCAGGGAATTCTTTGTATAAAAGATGGAATCGTCTATGATTCTGCCAGACTGAAAACCAGTCGCTGCTGTTGCTAGGGAAAGGCCACCACTAAATGCGTTCATAACGACAGACAGGAAGAGTGCTACTGCAACGAGCAGAGGTTTTGATTTTAGTCGTGAAAAATTCCACTCATTCATGGTTTATTTGATCTCCGTGGTAGAGGTCTGTGATGTGCCTGATGAGGTTGAAGAGCTGTATGAAAGAGTTACCGACCATGTGCCAACACTAAGACCGCTCACGGCGATTGGCTCACAGGTTGTGTATGATACGTTTCCGAAGCCTTTTGAAGTGAACTCAAGCGTCTGGCTTTCTTTGGTGAACTTTGCTTGGCATATACCACCTTCCTCGAGGACACCTGGGATGTAGCCGTTTACTTCTGTCACATCGGCACCGGTAATAACGGGAGTGACTTGTTTCTTACCGTCCTCAGTAGTGATCTTTGCTTCCGGTGACTTCTCGAGATTATCCTTAAATACCTCCGTTTCTTTCTCCTCCTCTTTAGTAGGGGGGCTGAGATTCACGGAGGTGTCTTTTGTCGTTGTTTCAGGTGTTGTCTTTGAAGTACTTTTTGATCTTGTATAGAAAAAAGTAGTAGACGAAACAATAAGCAGAAGAATCATAAGACCAAAAACTGTCTTTGGTCGTTTTGAGTTATCTTGTCCTGTATTTTGAACTTTGTATTTTTGTGCCATAACGTTGCGTTTAGCTCCTGCTATTTGGCTTGACTTGGATAATATAATTTTAGCACAAAAATCGATTATAAGCAATAGCGCTATTTAGAAATTAGCCATGCAGGGAGAGAGTCTTTTAATGCTTTGCGAATGACAAAACCACTAAATATGCTAATAAGGAGCATTACAAGTAGGTAGCTAAGGTTCGAAAGGGAGAGCGCCCATTTTACAGAGTAGCCAGTGTATGTATAGAGTAAGTAGAATACAAGCTGAATAAGTTCGAGCAAAAAGACTATCCAGATCCAAATCTTATTTTTTAAACTGAGCAAGTAGGCAATTGATAGGCCTGTCAGAAGTACAATAATAGCCTGGGCAAAATGGAGAGATGCGATTGCGCGTGAGCCTCGCCAACCAACAATAGCCGCAGAAAGCAGTATAGGAACGCTTACTAGAATCCAAAAATCAAGCTTTTTTATTTTTCTAATCGCTCCAAGAATAGTTGGGATAACGAGCCCGAGGCCAAGCGATCCAGGAACCGAGTAAAGGCTTACAGCCCAGATTCTTCTGAAGATATCTTGGTTTCCTAGTTTGTAGATAAGATCATATGGAGTAAGTAGGTAGAACAACGTATCAAAGCGAATCGATATTATTTCTATCGGTGAAGTGTGTAGAAACTTCTTTATGATTGCATCCTGGTTCCCTGGCTGAGGAAGCCCGTCTAAAGAAAAAGGATAAAGTATAAAAGTGCTTGGCTTTTTATAGACAAAACTAGATACAAACATCCAAGGCACAGCTAAGGCTGCGCTTATCCCGGACAGAATTAGGATATCTTTATAGCGCTTAAGATAAAGAAGCATAAGTGCGCTTGCAGCTATATAGAACATAGAAAGATCATGTGTAAGATAGGCGAGCCCTCCAGCGATACCAGCAACAACAGTGTATCTGCGCTTGTTTTCGAGAAGTAGTAACCACATAGCTAGGACAAAGAACGCTACGAGAGATTTCGGCCAACTGAACACTGAATTATAGAGGAAGAAAGGGCTAATTATTAAGAACGCTGATGAAATTATCGCTGTCTTTCTCTTGAACATAAGAGTAAGAATATAAAATGCAGGAAGAATTAATAGCGAATTGAGTATCTGCGCGATAATCTGAAATTTTACATAGGTGTGTGATGGATCGGGAGCAACATTGCTCCACAAGTAGTCAACAGGAGGCTTATCGTTAAGTAAGGTGAAGTAGCCGGCAGTGACAGCTCCCATAAGAGGAGTCCTCTGGAAGAAACCAACACCCCATTCACAGATGAAACAATCTGCTCCAGGGTCGGATCTGTTTATGATGAACTGTGCTTGTCGGTAAGGGACGTAATTATCATTAGCTTGTGTTTGAGCTAAGTTTAAGACCTTAACATTAAACACGTCATAGTTTCTACTTGGTAGCGAGGAAGGGTCGGGGAAGTAGCTGTATTTAGAAGGAAAACTGAGGCTTACGAACAAACAAGACATAGTAGACATTAAAAAGAGGCATATTAAAGGAAAACGAAACGCAGAGAATTCGCGATACATTCTTTTTCTTATGAAAACGTAGAAACCCAGGATAAGTGCTAACCATGTAATGGCTTGTAGCAACCTAAGGTCGATCTTGAACACGTAGCCAGCGATAGAAAGTAGGCTCAAGAAAACCAAAGGAATAAAGTAGGATACTATAAGTAGCAGGCCAGAATTTTTCTTAAAAAGACCGCTCAGTCTGACAATGGCATAACCTGGAATAAGAAGAGTAAAGTGAACAAAAATAAAGAAAAGAATATAATAAAATGCCATAAAAATAATTGTAACATTATTTACCTAGAGTACCCCCCTAGCTTGCCTTAAGAGTGTCTATTTTTTATCTAAGCACATTTCCCAGCTAGGATTGATAGGGATACAGTAGGTAGTGCCGGACGGTAAAAGCGTCATCTGTTTCGAATATTCTTCAAAGTGCAGGTTTTGCCTCTTTTCGTAACGAAATTCTCTTGGGATAGAGAGAACAAAAGAAGACACTACAAAAAGTATAGACGTAATTCTAAATATCTTTGAAACTTTTTCTGAGCCTGCCAGGAAAACAAGACAACAAAAGAAGCAGATAGTTGGGATAAAAAAGTATCGAGCCCCAGCTCCTATTAGAAGTGCGTACCATTGGGGTATTGTGTCGCTTGCGATTGGCTTAATAAGCGCCGCTACGAGCATTGCCCATGATAGCATAATAAACAACCGGAGTTCACGACTTGATTTCATGAAAGTTAGCGTGGTGAGTACGAGTACTAAAATCCCGATGACAGCATATACACCACTTGGCGGAAGCGCATAGCCTACGGCGTTAGCTGACCCGGTTATTGTTGATGCACCTATTCTGAGCCCGAGTATTTCCAATAGCAGTACTGCAGAAGGCTGCAAGTCGTGGGTTGAGCGAGCATTTTTTGCGCCAAACATGAGGACTAGCATTTGTATGGCTGCACAGACTAGAAGAATGTAGAGAACTTTCTTGTTTCTCGAAGTTTTTTTAGTTTTATAATTCCAAAAAGCGATAAGTGAGAGTATTACTGCGAATGGACCCGTGAGCCCTGAAAAAACTAAAACCGCATAATCGAATAAGGACCAATAGGTGCTCTTTTTCGTCCTCGCAACAATAACTAAAAAGCAGATGAGCGCAAGATGCCAGTTGATATTTGTTAAGTTCGCGTGAACTTCATAGCCTCCTGGAATGAGTAGATAGAAAGCGCAGATGAGCAGGCGGGCTCTTTGATTAGGCACTAGACTAGAAAAACGAGGAGTATAAAGCAAAAGAACAGGAAGTATTTTTACGGCTAGTGCAATAAGAGTGAAAAACAGAGGCGCAAATCGAAATGGCAATAAAAGTGAGATAGAGGCTATAAAACGCATCGCAATCTGTAGGGAACCTGCGTATGGGCTAAACAAAGAATTAAAAACTCCATGATTATACGCATCACCGTACCAAAACTTACCATCTTCTGCCCAGAATTGTGGGGTAAGTAGAGCATCTGGTCTTCTTAAGAAGAGAATAAAAAAGCTAATGAAAAATATGAATATAAGTTTATACGCTGGGTGCGCTTTAAAAAACTTAGTTATCTTTTTCACGAGAGCCACCGGTTGCCTCAGCAATCATGAACGTTTGCTTCCCCATAAGCAACTGTGCCAAAGGAAGCTTTAAATAGAGCTTAATAAGGGCTGGCAATGCAGGAATTCGGGAGTTAGCGGTGTAAGGGAGAAACCTAGTTTTTTGAAAGGTAATCTTAAAATCGGTAAGATGAAAGGCTTCAACTAAGCTTTTCTCGGTAAGCGGGAGTGTGTGATCAACGTAATCCCAATATTTAGCGCCTACGAGACGAATGTTTGGTTGCAATACCATTATTTTTCCGCCTTGCTTCAATACTCTATGAACTTCTTTTAGGGTATCGATAAGTTCGTTTTTGCTATCCAGGTGCTCAAAGAAGTTACTTACAAAAACAACATCTATTTTTTTCTCAAGGCTTTTTGGCATATTCGTGCTGAGAGCTTGATAAGTAATTACGTCTTTGTCTGCCATGTGTTTTGTTTTTTCGTTGAGGTCAACAGCAATTTTTTTACCACACTGTATGTTATTTATGAACTCGCAATAGCCAGCAGCTAAATCAAGAACTGTGTCATTTTTCTTTATAAATTTTTGGAAATAGTCTTTGCAAAGAACTTTCCACATAACATTGCGTTTTTCGACATCTTTATCAAACCGGTCTGCATAGATTGATAGCACGTAATCTTTCATGAAGTTTTTGCCTTTTTGTAATCTCCGCGGGAAAGCCACTTTTCTAGAAGACAGTAGAGAATGATATAAAAGTAACGGCTTCCCATTTCTTTCAGTTTAAGCTTTGCTTCGCCTGCTTTTCTGTTTGTCCAATAGTTTGGGACGACTCCATAGCTATAACCACGTACTATGGCTTTCAAAGGTAGTTCCACAGTTAGATTAAAATGATGGCTAAGAAATGGTTTTAGACCTTCCATCGTCTCTCTTTTGTAGAGCTTAAAGGCATTGGTTGTGTCGTTATAGCGTATACCAAATAGAATGCGAATAATGTTATTGGTCAACCTATTCATAAACATTTTGGTTTTTGGGTAGTCAATGGTCTTGCCACCTTTTATAAAACGCGAACCAAACACGGCATCGAGATTTTCTTTTGTCATCTTACGATAGTAAGCGACCAGATCTTGTGGCCGGTCCGACATGTCTGCCATAACCACAGCCACACAGTCTCCTGTGAAGTTCTCTAACCCACAACGTACGGCAAACCCAAAACCATTCGGAGGTACGTTATTAATATGTCGCAGTTCTGGAATTTTTTTTTCGAGACCAATAAGTATAGCCTCAGTCGTGTCCTTGCTATTATCGTTAATGACTAGAATCTCATGAGGTATCTTTTCTTTTTTTAGCTTGTCGTGGAACGAAGTGACAGTCTCAGTGATTGAACCTTCCTCGTTGTGGGCTGGGATGACTACTGAAAGTTTCATATATTATCCTAAAATTGGTTTAAGGTCGGCTTCATTTTCTTTGATCCACTTGTAGATGTCAGTAACTGTTGCATGCGCATTTTTTTCCCACTTAAGTCCTGATTTCTTATGGAATTCACTACTATCAGTTACAAAGAATCGTAGGTCTGCTGGTCGATCCTCCTTAATGGATGCTATTGGAATTGCATTGCCTGTTACGGCAACACAAATGTCGGTCAGCTCAGCAAGTGATACGCTATTTTCAAGACCACCCCCTATGTTGTAAGGCTTGTCGCTAAACTCGTCAAAATGTTCGAGTTCGTGCTTGATTGCGCTATACAGATCATCAATGTGAATAAAATCTCGTACTTGCTTCCCTTGGCCGCCATAGCCTATGTAGCTTAGTGACTGGTTGAAATAATGCTTAGCAACCCAAAGTACGAACACTCCTTGGTCAATTTTTCCCATTTGCCATGGGCCGGTAATAACACCGCAACGATTTACAATCGAGCGTAGACCGTAGGTGTCGGCGTACTCTGCAATAATGAGCTCCGATGCAAGCTTGGTCACGCCATAAAGTGAGCGTGGCTTATCAAGAGGGAAGTTCTCTGCAATTCCTTTACTGCTAACCCCGTTGACTGATTGATTATCAGCTATATCAAAACGTTTTTCAGACTCCGTGAAAGTAAGTTGATTGATTGTCGAAATAGGGTAGATACGGCTTGTTGAAAGAAACAGAATTGCTGCATTATTCTTTCGAACAGCCTCAAGACAATTAATAGTCCCAAAAAGATTTGTATTAAGTAGATATTCTGGTGAGCCTTCAATGCCGGCAAGTACTGATGGCTCTGCTGAGCACTCGATTAATAAGTCAAATGATAGCGCACTAAGGTCTTCTTTGTTACGAATATCTCCGTGGATAAACTCAATTCCAGCAACCTTCAATCTTTTCAGAGAAAGTTCTGACCCGCGGCGCTTGAGATTATCAAGGCAGGTAATCGAAGCATCTGGATAATCTGCTTTTAGCTTTAGTGCAAGATTAGATCCAGCGAAACCGGCTCCACCAGTAATAAGAATATTTTTAAACTCCATTTGTACCCTTTTGAACTGCGGCGCACATCTCATCAAGAATGGCATCAATATCATATTCAAAATCCCATTCTGGGTAGTGTGATTTAAATTTAGAGACGTCTGAAATGTACCAGATGTGGTCTCCAATTCTGTTTTCGGTCCCTAGCTCGTAATTTGCTTTTTTGCCAAGTCGTTTCTCTATAGCGTCGATGGCTTCTAGCATTGATATGTTTGAGTTACGAGCTCCACCGATATTGTAAACTTCTCCTGAGCGAGGGTTTTGGTAGAAATGCCAGAATGCATTTACGAGGTCGTGTGAGTGAATGTTGTCTCGTACTTGTTTACCTTTATATCCAAAGATGGTGTATTTCTTGCCCGAGTAGATACACTTGATGAGGTAAGCTAAAAAGCCATGGAGTTCAGCGCCAGAGTGTGAAGGGCCGGTTAAGCATCCACCGCGGAATACAGCTGTTTTAAAGCCAAAGTAACGTCCATATTCCTGGACCATTACGTCTGCGGCAACTTTTGAAGCTCCAAAGATTGAGTGCTTTGTCTGGTCTATGCTCATAGATTCATCAATACCAATATGGAATTTGTGGTCTTCTGGCAATTCCCAGCGTTTCTCCTTTTCTATCAATGGTAATGTGTTGGGGGTGTCGCCATAAACCTTATTCGTGCTTGTAAAAATAAATACCGCTTCTGGACAGTGTTTACGCATGTTTTCAAGCATAACCAAAGTACCCGTAGCGTTAACACTAAAGTCAGTGTAAGGTTCTTTCGCAGCCCAGTCGTGTGACGGCTGTGCAGCAGTGTGGATAATAAGATCAAATTTGTGTTCTTTAAAAATCTTTTCAATTGCAGCGTCGTCACGAATATCAGCTTGGTAGTGAGTGTATTTTCCTTTCAGCTGGTCTTCTACTTTTTTTCGGTTCCATTCAGTGCTTGCCTCTTCTCCAAAGAAATAACTACGCATATTATTATCAATACCAACAATGTCGAAACCTTTATCTGCAAAAAACTTGGCGGCTTCTGATCCAATAAGACCACCTGAACCGGTAACTAGTGCTTTCATGATTAATACTCCCTTTGCTACTACTATATGTTTTGTTATAAGCACTCGTCAATGAGATAAAATTTCAAAAATATCCTCCTGCCTGTTAAAATTTTAGCTATTATGAAAGTAGCTGTAGTTGGTACTGGATATGTAGGTCTTGTGAGTGGCACGTGTTTTGCAGAAATGGGGAACACTGTCACCTGCGTCGACATAGACGAGAAAAAAATTGAGCGTATGAAGGCTGGCAAAGTCCCCATCTACGAGCCAGGTTTAGAAGAGCTGTTTAAGAAGAATATTGAAGAAAAACGCCTAAGTTTTACTACGAGTCTGAAGGAAGGTATCAACGAGGCAGAGGTAATTTTTTTGGCTTTGCCGACTCCCCCCGCTGAAGATGGTTCTGCAGATCTGAAATACATCTTGGGGGTTGCAGAAGACTTAGGAAAGAAGCTAGATCACTATGCAGTAGTTGTAAACAAAAGTACGGTGCCTGTCGGAACCGCAGATAAAGTAAGAAATGCAGTCCTTGAGAATTCAAAAATAGAATTTGACGTTGTTTCGAACCCGGAGTTTTTGAAGGAAGGTTTTGCAGTTGCAGACTTCATGAACCCAGACAGAATTGTTATAGGAACTAAGCGTGCGCGAGCACGCGATATTATGTTGCGACTTTATGAGCCACTCACTTCTAAAGGGAGTGAAATGTTTTTAATGGACGAGAAGTCTGCAGAGATGACAAAGTATGCAGCTAATGCATTTCTCGCCACAAAAATTTCTTTTATGAACGAAGTAGCTAACTTGTGTGAGCTTGTTGGGGCAGATGTTGATAATGTTCGGCTTGGTATCGGTTCTGATACAAGGATTGGCAAGAAGTTTCTCTACCCGGGAATTGGATATGGCGGAAGTTGTTTTCCAAAGGATGTCATGGCGCTCCATAGAACAGCTATGGAAAATGACTACGATTTTAAGATTCTTGATGCAGTAACCGATGTTAATAACTTCCAGAAACGTCGAATACTCAATAAAGTTGAAGAGTATTTTGACGGCAAAATTGAGGGGAGAAAAATCGCTCTCTGGGGTCTCGCATTTAAAGCGGAGACCGATGACATAAGAGAGGCGCCTTCATTAGAGATTATCGCAGGACTGTTACGCGAAGGTGCAATAATTGCTGCTTATGACCCCGAGGCGAGCGAAAATGTTAAAAAGTATTTTCCTGATGAAAAAAATCTCTTCTTTGCAGATAATCAGTATGATGCACTAAAGGAAGCAGAAATTTTGATTATCGCTACCGAGTGGAATACCTTTAAAAACCCAGATTTTATTAAAATGAAAAAGCTCATGGCAGGAGCGACTGTTTTTGATGGGCGCAATCTTTATGACCTTGGAACGATGAATGAGCACGGCTTTGAGTACTTTAGTGTTGGTAGACGGACCGTACGACCATGAAAGAAGTAGTGTTAATTGCCGGTGGTGCAGGCTTTCTGGGCTCTCATCTGTGTGATAGCTATATAAAGACTCATGAAGTCGTGTGTATAGACAATCTTTCAACAGGTTCAAGAGAAAATATTGCTCACCTTGAAGGAACTAAAGGATTCCATTTTGTAGAGGCAGACATAGTTTCGTCCTTGCCCGAAACAATCTTACAAAAAAAATATGCAGTAGTTATCAATATGGCATCGCCAGCTAGTCCACCACACTATCAACGACTTGCTGTAGAGACACTTGAAGCGGGCTCCATAGGGACAAAGAACCTTCTCGAACTAGCAAAACGAGATAATGCTCGATTTTTCCAAGCATCTACGAGCGAGGTATATGGCGACCCAGAGGTTCATCCACAAACAGAAGAATACAAGGGTAGCGTTAATTGTTACGGCCCAAGGAGCATGTATGACGAGGCAAAGCGTTATGCTGAAGCTCTCATCTATGTCTATAAGAACACATATAAAGTAGATACGGTAGTGGCACGATTCTTTAATACGTACGGTCCACGTATGGATAAGAATGATGGCAGAGTCGTGTCGAACTTTATCAATCAAGCCATAGAAGGAAGAGATATTACCATCTATGGAGACGGAAGTCAGACGCGTAGTTTTTGTTATGTTGATGATTTAGTAGAAGCAATTATTCTGCTCATTAACTCTCAAGAAGAAGGGCCTATTAATCTTGGCAACCCAACAGAATTTACGATAAAAGAGCTAGCAACAATAGTACAAGAAATGATACCAAGTGCTTCCAAAATAGTGTATGCTCCTCTGCCTGGTGACGACCCAACGCAACGAAAGCCAGATATTACCAAGGCAAAAAGTGCGCTTGGCTGGGAGCCAAAAATTGCATTGAAGACGGGATTAGAGAAGACGACTGAGTACTTTAGAAGCAAGTAGGTGGAATTTATATCTAGTCAGTAGTGAAAACAATCTTCTTGTAGATGAAGTATGTCCAGCTTATTGTGACGCCAAGTGCAAGCATTTTTCCTATGTACTCACTGATACCCATTGATTCAACTCCCGAGACAATAAGCAACGTGACGATGTAATTGCAAAAAAGTAGAATTCCATATTGTGCAATCTGTTTAGGGACCATGCCTTTCTGGGCTTCAAAAGTCCAGTGTCGGTTCAAAAAGAAGTTATAGACTATAGATGACCAATAAGCGAGCGATACGGCCGAAAGTAGGCCACCTTTGAAACGTTCTCGTAGAAGCGCTAAAAGCGCAACATCTATGAAGACGGTTGAAACGCCGACAAATAAATAACGTTGAAAACTCTGTTCTTTAACGAGTTCAACACTTTTTTTTGAGAGGTGTTCAATGCGTTTTTTCATCTTTGATCAGCGATCCTTATAAGGTATTCGCCGTAGCCTGATTTTCTTAAGGGCTCAGCGATTTCGATAAGCTGTTGTTTAGATATGAAGCCCTGCTCATAGGCAATCTCTTCTGGGCAACCAATCTTAATGCCTGTACGAGCTTCAATGACACGTATGTATTCACTTGCATCATTCATTGAGGTGAAAGTACCGGTATCAAGCCAAGCGGTTCCTTGATCAAGTAGTGAAACTTTAAGCTTGCCCCTTTGCAGATATTCGTCAAGTACTGAGGTAATTTCTACTTCACCTCTTTCGCTAGGTTGTACATTTTTTGCAATCTCCACGACATCATTGTCAGTAAAATACAACCCAGCATTTGCGTAGTTAGATTTGGGATGTTTTGGCTTTTCCTCGATGCTCATAACTTTCATGTTTTCGTCAAACTCGTAGACGCCGTATCTTTCCGGATCTTGAACTTGTGCTGCAAATCCAACGGCACCATCGACGTCGGTGTATTCTTTAAGTTTTTCACCCATGCTTGTTCCGTGAAAGAGGTTATCGCCGAGAATCATGGCAACTTTATCGTTGCCAATAAAATCTGCACCAATTATGTATGCTTGCGCGAGCCCACCCGGGTCAGGCTGTACTTCGTAGCTCAGTGAGACGCCGAAGCCACTCCCGTCTCCCAGAAGTCTTTTAAATTGTTCCTGGTCGTGTGGCGTAGTAATAATAAGAATATCTTTAATGCCAGCTTGCATAAGGGTGCTCAACGGATAGTAAATCATAGGTTTATCATAGATAGGCATAAGTTGTTTAGAAATGCCTTTGGTAATAGGATACAATCTTGTTCCTGACCCACCTGCTAATATAATGCCCTTCATAAAACTCCTTCAAACGAATGTTGCTAAATCAAAAAAATATTTTGTTATGATTTTTTCTGTCTTTTATTGTATTATACAGTACTATGAATTGTCAGTTCTGCCTTTGGTGCGGTGCACCGTTGCTTTTTACATCTAAGGACAGAT
The DNA here is from genome assembly GCA_964536485.1 of uncultured Candidatus Saccharibacteria bacterium. Taxonomy (GTDB): domain Bacteria; phylum Patescibacteriota; class Saccharimonadia; order Saccharimonadales; family SZUA-47; genus JAGQMY01. The sequence goes on along the minus strand of CAZHXX010000001.1, from coordinate 80,761 downwards.
ATGTTTGCACAGGCTGCAAAAAGGTACATTATGTATGTCCAAAAACCTCGGCAGGCACCTTCGTGGTATCAGGAATCGGCGATGGAAAGAGGATATATCTCTCTGTTAGAGGAAAAGAACCTCGGATTGGTAAGCTTGATGTTTTTGGAGGTTTTTTAGACACGGATGAAACGCTAGAGGATGCGGTCGTGAGAGAGCTTGAAGAAGAGACTGGTTTTAGGAATATAGATAAGGATGATTTGGTCTATATTGGTAGTAATATCGAGCTTTACGACTGGCAAGGAGATAAGTACCCAGTTAGTTCTGCATACTTTGCAACTAAGATTGATGAACCGAACCTGATGACTCCCAGCGACGATATAGTTGAGATTAGAGCGTTTAAAAAGAGCGAGCTAAGAATAGAAGATTTCGCATGGCCAGGTGTGTATTACCTTGCCCTAAAGGCCTGGGACGTATTTTAGACAACGCCAGTAGTTTGCTGGATGGTTAATTAATGGCTGTAATGTATTTGCGCAATTCTTCTCGCCAGTCGTTGCTCTTAAAACCTGTTGCACTAATTTTTTCGAGCGATAGAGTACTCTGTAACGGACGAGGGGCGATACCCTCTTTATTTTTATAGTATTCCGCTGTAGTTATGTCAGTAACTGTTAAATCTTCTCGTCCGGCTTGTTTAAATATCTCACGCGTAATATCTGCCCAACTTACCGAATCACCTTGGTTGCTTAGGTTGTAGGTTCCATAAGGAGCAGTAGTTTGTAAGAGATGATCGATTGCTCGAACAAGCTCTGAGGTAAAAGTGAGACGCCCTATTTGGTCGCTTACGACAGTTGGAGAGATGTTCTTTTCGGCAAGACCTAACATGGTTCGTACAAAGTTTTTGCCTTCGCCGATTACCCAGCTTGTGCGTAAAATATAGTGCTTTGTGGTGAGAGACACTGCTATATCTCCAGCAGCCTTAGAAGCTCCGTAGACTGACAGGGGAGAAAAATCTTCTGACTCGGTGTGTGTCTTCGCCGTTCCGTCAAAAACGTAGTCGGTTGAAACATGCAAAAGCGTGCAGTCATTTTTTTGTGCAATCTCAGCAAGGTAAGCAACTGCTGTTGCATTTACTTTCCAGGCGACACTTCGCCCCTCTGGAGTCTCAGCACCATCAACATTAGTAAAAGCTGCAGCGTTCAAGATATATTCGATGTTCGACCAGTCAAAAGACATGACTGACTCACGGTTAGTGATGTCAAGCTCGTCGATATCGGCCCACTGTGCGTTGGGATATTGTTTTTGAAGTGCGAGACCAAGCTGACCCTTTGCTCCGATTATAAATATTTTTGAATCGTCCATATTTAGAACTCCATTGGTGTTACATTTTCTAGTAAGGGGTGCCCTGCATCCTTATCAGATATAATTGCTTCTGATTTTTCTATCGGCCATGAAATCTTCAGTGCAGGGTCAAACAAGTTAACAAAAGTGTACTGTGCTTCAGGTGACCAATGGTCATTGACAAGATATGTGTAGGTAACGTTCTGTTCAAGTGTTTGATAACCATTTGCGATACCTCTTGGTACAAAAACAGCAATGTCGGGAGTGATTTCAATACTAAACGTCTTCCCAAAACTAGGTCCTTTTCGTAAGTCAACCCATGCACCAAATACTTTGCCATTAGCTACAGAGATAAATTTCTCCCACGGTTCTGCATGAAGCCCACGTGTAACGCCCTTTTCTTCGTTATAGGAAAAGTTATTTTGGACTACTTCAAAGACGGGAAGACCAATGGCCTCCATTTTTTCTTTCTGGTAGTTTTCTTTAAACCAACCCCTGTTGTCGCCGTGCAAGACTAGATGTATCACATAAAGTCCTGGGATAGGACTTTCTGTTATTTTTAGTTCGCTCATCTTCCAAGTTCCTTGTATTTTGCTTCAGTAGCAGCTTTTTGAACCTTCCACCACTCCTGGTTCTCGGTATACCAGTCAATCGTTGCCTGCAATCCGTGTTCAAAATCTAGATACTTTGGTTGCCAACCAAGTTCTTCACGTAGCTTGCTTGAATCTATGGCATAGCGCATATCATGTCCTGGCCGATCACTTACGTGTTCGAGCCACGACTCGTCTTTGCCCATATATTTTAAAATGAGCTTGAACACGTCGATGTTACTTTTTTCACCGTCTGCACCAATGAGATATGTCTCGCCGCTTTTGCCTTTTTCAATAATGGCAATAACGGCACTGTTGTGATCATCTACATGTATCCAATCACGCACGTTTTCGCCCTTGCCGTATAGTTTTAGCTTTTCCCCTGTAAGAAGGTTGGTAATTTGCCGTGGAATCATTTTTTCTACGTGCTGACGAGGCCCGTAGTTGTTTGAACAGTTCGATATTGTAGCGTGGATACCAAAGCTTCGCACCCAAGCACGAACGAGCAGGTCGGAACCAGCTTTTGTGCTGGAGTAGGGGCTGGAAGGATTATAAGGAGTTTCGGGTGTGAATTTTGCAGGGTCGTCTAGTTCTAAGTCTCCGTATACCTCGTCGGTTGAGATGTGATGTAACTGCTTCTGATGCTTTCTTACTGCTTCGAGAATTCGATAGGTCCCAATAAGGTTACTCTCAATAAATGGCCACGGATTTGCAAGTGAGTTGTCGTTGTGAGATTCCGCAGCAAAGTGTACAACAATATCACAGTCTGAGACCAACTTATCAATGAGTGTTTCATCGCAAATGTCACCTGTAACAAATTCAATTTCATTAAGTAGGGGTTCTAGAGTTGAGATATCGCCAGCGTAGCTTAGCTTGTCAATAACTGTTATTTGCCAATCAGGGCGTTCTTTTCTAGCAAGGTAAACAAAGTTTGAACCAATGAATCCGGCACCGCCGGTAATAAGTATTTTTTTCATACTCTTATTCTATAACTTTCGGCACTGATTAATCATTGTGAAATCATCATTCTATGTATGAAGAAATAATTACAACGTATGTTACTCTATAACTTCTGTAATTTTGTCTATGATCGAGGCAAGTTCAGCTTCACTTTTTGCTTCGGCATTTAGTCTCATAAGAGGTTCTGTGTTGCTTGCTCTTAGATTAAACCAGAATGTAGGGTAGTTTATGGTTAGACCGTCTAACATATCAAGCTCTCCATCAGGGAATGCATCTTTTATAGATTCAAAGACTTCCTCTTTTTTTCTGTCAGTCTTAAAGTTTTTCTCAGGATTCATACTGTATTTTCGGTACTTATCGATAAGAACCGATAGCTTCTCTTCTTCATTTGATAGAGCTTGCATTGCTACTAAAGCTGCGATTAAACCTGAGTCCGCATCAAAATTTTCTTTGAAAAATAGGTGCCCTGTAGTTTCGCCTCCGAAAATGGCTTGTCTTTCTCGCATCACCGCACCAATATTAACTCTGCCAGCCTTTGTTCTGTAAGGTGTACCGCCCCATTCACGAATATATTCTTGTGTTGCTCGACTTGTACGTACGTCATGGACAATTTCGCCTCTTCCACCGTTTTTGCCTAAGTATAATTTTGATACTAGAGTAAGCAAATCAGTACCAAGGACTGGTCGTCCTTTGTCATCCACGAAGCCAGCCCTGTCCCCATCGCCATCAAATGCAATTCCAAAATCAAGTTTATTATCTACGACAACCTTTGCAAGATCTTGAAGATTCTCTGGTTTTTGTGGGTTAGCTTCGTGGTTTGGAAAGGTGCCATCAAGGTCAAAGTACAGGCACTCAGCTTTTATAGGCAGGAGCGGAAGAATCTCAGGTAGAATTGCTCCAGCCATACCATTTCCTGCGTCTATTGCTATGCTAAAAGGTTTTAGGTTTTCGATGAAAGTAAGACAGTGCTCAACCCACTCTTGTGTGATGCTTTTTTTTGTTGAAGAACCATGTTGTGTGGCTAAAAAGGGCTCACCCGATAGTGCCCTGTCCCGTATCTCGTCCAGCCCACTATCCAAACCAACAGGTGTCACTTTATCGCGGTAAAGTTTTATACCATTATCAGCACCTGGATTGTGACTTGCAGTAATAACTGCGCCTCCTGCTAGATCCCACTTGCCAATTGCAAAGTAAATCATGTCACTTGTCACTAGGCCTATGTCCCAAACTTCTCTCCCTTGTTGCTGAAGGCCATCCATGAATGCCTTGGCGAGCTCTTCTGAGTCAGGACGCATGTCGTGCCCGACCGCAATAGCACCTTCTTCAGGCAACCAGTCTGCAAATGCTTGCCCAATAGTATGAACGAATGCCGTATTAAGCTGATCTCCTACACGCCCACGTATATCGTATGCTTTGAATATTTCACTTATTGATGACATAGCGACTCCTAGTTATATGTAATAGTATATCGTTCTGATACCATAGTATGATGAAAATCGTAATCGTAAGTGGATATTTTAACCCCCTTCATGGTGGGCATCTAGACATGATTGAGGCCGCAGCCGCACTTGGAGACAAGCTCATTGTTGTCATAAATAATGATAAGGCCCAACTTTTAAAAAAAGGCAAGATTATCCTTGATGAAGAAAATCGAATGAGGCTTATGAGGTCGCTAAGGCTTGTCGATGAAGTCATTCTTTCTGTAGATGAAGATCTTGGACAAGCAAATACGTTGCGAAAGATCAGAGCACTTTATCCAGAGGATCAACTAATCTTTGCAAATGGTGGTGATCGAGACCCATCTAAGCACGCGTTGCCCGAAAATGAAACTCAGTCATGCATTGACTGTAATATCCAGACTGTTTTTGGTGTCGGGAGTCATGAAGTTGAAAAGCGCGATTCTTCAACACGCATTAATCAGGCTAGTGGTTTTCAAGACTGAAACAAGACAGGCTTTGAGTATCTATACTTCTATCACTTTTTTTATCTTTTCAGAAAAAACCTGATATGAAAACTGGTTTGCGTTTTCGATGATTGCTTGGCGGTTGTAGAGTTTGTAGTTAAAGGTCTTTAGCTTTTCTGCGAGAGAAGCAATGGTCTGTTTGTCAAAGAATTCTCCCGTAACACCTTCCTTTACAGTGTCGAGTGCACCACCTGCACGGTAAGCAATTACTGGTAGCCCTGTTGCCTGTGCTTCCACGGACACTATACCGAAATCCTCTTCATTCGGAAAAATAAATGCTTCTGCGCGTGCGAGATGGTCCTTCATCTCGTTGTCGGCAACATGAGTTTTGAAGGTAATTGTCGGACCTGCCATTCGCTCTAATCGTTCGTGTTCTGGGCCGTTGCCAATAACGACAAGCTTTGCGCCTATCTCATTGCAAGCCTGCACCGCTAAGTCTATTCGCTTGTGTGCAACTTGTCTTCCAAATACAACGAAACCTTCGCGGGGCGCGCGTCCGTCGTGTATAAACCGCTCAATGTCTGCTGGTGGATGAAGTATCTGCGAATCCCTGCCATAATACTTCTTTATTCTTTGTTGCACGGCAGTTGAAATCGCTAGCATGACGTCAGGTCGTTTACTGGCTTTTAAGTCCCATTTTTTGGCATAAGGCATTAGCAAGCGTAAGCCTGTGCGCCACAAAATATTCACGCCGTCGGTCGATTTATTGAGATAGTTTTCCGGCTTGACCCAATAGTATAAGGTAGGGGTGTAGCAGATATTTATATGTTTTCCATTTACAGCGCGTACTGCTTTCGCCTCTGCGCTTCCGGCGCTAATAATTACATCATAATCACGCAATTTCATATGTCCAAAATACCATTGGCGAGGCAAGGTAAGTAGTTGGCGTTTTCGTAAAGATCTTGGAAGTTTTTGGAACCACGCTGTGCGTACATCTGCATCTTTAAATAGGGTTTTGCGCGCTGTTTCATCGCATGTCGAAGTGATAATTGGTGCATCGGGGTAAATGTCATGGAGTGCTTTTATAACGCGTTCAGCGCCGCCTACTGCATCTATCCAGTCACAAACTATAGCAATTCTTTGATTGCTATAGCTTAGGTTTGAGGAAGGGGGGTTGAGGTTTAAAGTTTTCATGTGCGGAGCACTTTCATTAAGGCGTTAAATTGTTTCTGTACCGATTCAATTTCCCTAATAATCGGGTATATTGATTCATCTTCACAAAATTCTAACTCTTTCGCTAAATATAGAAAATTCTTTGTTTCAAGAAGTGAACCGTAAGCAATGGTATAAAAATGGTGCTTATCTTTTCGTGAGTATCTACCAAAGCCTTCAGCAAAGTTAGCGCTAACTGAGTTAACTGCTCGCTTTATCTGTGAGGTTAGCCCGAACTGTTCAGCTGATGGGAATGTTCTTGTGAGATTGTAGATTGATTTCGATAGGTTTATCGAACATCTCCAGACTTCGGCGTCTTCGAATCTTAATAGTGTTTTTACTGCCTCATCTTTCATCTATTGATTCTTATAACTCACTTTTTATCGAGCTCCATCTCTTCTTAGTACCATAACAAACGTACGAAGAATGATAACTATATCAAGCCAAAAGCTCCAATTTTGCACGTAAAACATATCAATTTTTCGACGTTCTTCAAACGGGATATCTCTTCGTCCTGAAACAGTTGCAAGGCCCGTCATGCCGGGCTTAACACTAAGGATAATATTGTGTTTAGAAAATTTTTCCATTTCTTCTGGGATAAGGGGTCGTGGACCAACTATACTTATGTCGCCTCTAAATACGTTATAAATTTGTGGGAGCTCATCAAGACTTGTTGCTCTAAGAAACTTACCTATCCGTGTAATTCGAGGGTCATTTTCAAGAAAGTCTCCGTTAGCACGATATTCCTTAATGAGTTCCGGTGACCCCATTTTCGTAAAAGCTTCTTCTGGCGTTGTGCCATCGTATTTTTGGTACTGAGAGCGAAACTTATAGATAGTAAACTTACGATTGAAGCGAGTTAGCCGTTTTTGCTTAAAGAATACAGAACTCTTTGGGTCAGATAATTTCATTAAGCATATAATTGCAATAAAAATAGGGCTGAGAACAACAAGTGATAGCGCACTTAAGACATAATCGAACAAGCGCTTTACAACACGCCCCCAGCCAATAAGTGCCGTTTGATGAACTGCTATAGTTGGAATGCCTTCAAAAAGACTAACATCTATATTTCCGACAAAAAGCGTACTATTTCCGGGCACAAAACGGTAGGCAATATGATGTTCCTGCGCAAACGCAAGTATCTCATCGTTTCTTTCTTGTTCGGCAAAAAGCTCAGTTTGGACAATACTATGCACATCTTTTATTTTGATTTTCTGTGCTGCTCCAGCAAAATCTTTAAACTGAAGCTCTGAAGGAATATGTGTGTATTTGGCTCGCCTATCCCCTACGATGCCGATAACTTTATAGCCAAGTTGTGGAAGGCTCAGGCGCTCGGCTAGTTCGTAAGTAACATTTGTAGAGCCAACGATAAGGACATTGTTTACACCGACGTTATAGCGGAAGAGGATTCTTCGAACTGCCCGAGCAAGTGTGCGAAACAGAAGGGTAAGTAAAAAGGCAAACAAGAACCCATAGGCTGTCACGAGTCGCGCAGGGAAGATCGCACGATTGAGCACGTATTCGCTCCCAATTAAAAATAGAATACCGATAAACGACCCAACAAAGAGCATAAAGAACTCTTTAAAGCGGTTTTCGTAGACATTCGAACGATAGAGCCCAAGCAGAGCGTGGATAATAAGCCAGAAAACCAGTAGGACTGCAATAACGCCGATATAGCCAGCTGCCGTAAGAGGTTCTAGCAAAGGGCGGTCGTCGAGCTTTACACGAACGATATAGGCGAGGGTGAACGCTCCAACCAGCGCTAGAAAGTCGCCCACTAGTAGGATAAAGCTGAACAAGAGCGACGCAGTGTGCTTCATGGCTCCATTTTAACACTGTTTTCTGTAATGTTCTTGTTTGCTTTTTGTTTGGGTAGAGGCTATGCTTATAAGTAAGCATGAGCGCAAAAAAATCACGAAAACTTCTTATCCAGTTTGCTGAGTATATGGTGTCTGGTGGTGCATGGTTTTGGGTAGGATATGCAAGTTTCGCAATTTTGGACAAAGTCTTTCATGTGCCATTTTGGCCTACAAAGCTAGGAAGCTATGTTATTGGTGCAAGTTTTAACTTTGCCTTGCAACACTACTGGGTGTTCCGACAAGGAAAATCAAATAAAAAACAGCTAGGCGATGCGGCAAAGCGCTACTACATATTGATGGTGGTGAATTTCTTGCTCGACCAAGTTATTGTTGGAGGATTGCGCGCTGTTGGCATTACTCCGTATATTGGGCAGTTTGTATCGAGTGGATTCTTCACCGTGTGGAATTGGTTGTGGTACAGCAACTGGGTGTTTAAGAAAAAAAAGAAGTCCTCTCCGCAGCATATCTATGGTCCCAAGCATCATATACAAAAGAAGAGCACCCCAACTAAGCAACGAAAGGCAAAGAAATGAGCGACACTACCCGACCAACCAAGAAACAACACGAACTTCTCGCTTTTTTGCGCGAGTTTATCGCTGAGCATGGCTACAGTCCTAGTTATCGAGAGATTATGACCGGCTGTAACTACACCTCTGTTGCTACTGTCGCCTTACATATAAATAATCTTATCAAAAGAGGCCATGTGGTGAAGCGGGATAAGTCAGCTCGCTCGCTTGAGGTAGTATCTGGCATTAAAGAAGTAGCCCAAGCTGTCAGTAACCACAAACATGAACTTGTGGCGGAAATAGAACAGCGGTTTAGTCGCTTAGAACAAGAGGTTTCTCAAGAGATACTCGACGAAGTGTATGTATTGGTTGGTGCGTTAAAAATTTTAGGTCATCAAGAAATAGCTATGGCCTACGCCGGCCGGCTTAATCAGCTCGATACAAATCAGTAGTACAAGACGTGCGTGGCAGTCTACAATAGATTTTATGGAACTGCCTAGGGCGAGAGTATTTAAAGCACGACGCAGCTTTGCTGTTTTACTGATAATGGGAGTGTTGTTAGCGACACAGTTTGTAGTAAGCATCAATAGCCCAAAGGCTGACACTCCGAGTGTTTTGTCGGTGACGAGCAGGGATGCAGATAGTCCGCTAGCTCAAGATATTTTGGAAAAGATCGCCGTTAAAGGGCGAGCGCCAAAGACTGGCTATAAGCGAACGCAGTTTGGAGATGGGTGGGCGCAGGTTGGAAACTGTGACATGCGCAATATTATGCTTGCTCGAGCAATGAGGGAAGTGAAGCTTTCTGATGATGGTTGTGTCGTGCTCTCAGGAACACTGGACGACCCGTATACAGCAACCACCATAGTATTTACTCGCGGGCAGACCACGAGTGACAGAGTACAAATAGATCATGTAGTAGCCTTGAGTGATGCTTGGCAAAAAGGTGCGCAGTTACTGAGTTTTGAACAACGCGTGCAACTGGCGAATGACCCGCTTAATCTGCTTCCTGTTGACGGGCCGGCTAACCAGAAAAAAGGTGATAGCGATGCGGCAAGCTGGCTTCCACCTAACAAAAATTATCGATGCCAATATGTTGCAAGACAAATTGCAGTAAAATCTAAATATGGTTTATGGGTTACTGACGCAGAGAAGTCTGCTATGAAACGAGTTTTAAATGGGTGTGGGGAACAGAAGGTCCCCGTTGAAACGTAACATTCATAGCTCCTGGCTTATTTGTGCGGTATCGTGTGGGATTACTCTTGGTGTTTTCTTTGCAGTTAGGCATGCGATTTTTATCCGTTTGGAAATGCTTGTTTGCGCATTTTGCCTCACTTCTATAGGTTTTTTTAAGCGAGATAGACGAGCGGTTGTGTTGGTGTTTCTTGCTGGGATTATTATTGGACTGGCGCGTGGTAACGCAGTACCACAGGCAAAGATGTACTATCAGCAACTCATGGGGAAAACAGTACTTTTGCATGGGGTAGTAAAGGAAGACCCATCTTTAGGTGTTGAGGAAGAGACTCGGCTACGTTTAACAAACATACACATTGGAGAGACGTCGCTTCCGGGAGATGTCTGGGTAGTGACGACAAAGAAACTAGATGTTAAGCGCGCAGATACTGTCAGTGCAGAAGGACAGCTCAGCTCGGGTTTTGGACCATTGGTCGCGAGTATGTATCGTGCCGACATTGCAAAAATAGTGCGCCAAGATTATGCAGATATAGCAGGCTCGGCAAGGGATGAGTTTGGTGACGCGGTAAGAAAAGGTGTCAAAGAACCTCAAGCCTCGTTGGGAGCGGGTTTTTTACTTGGCCAAAAGACGGCACTTCCAGAAAAGCTACAAAACGAACTTCGCTTGCTGGGGCTCACACATATCGTCGTTGCAAGTGGCTACAACCTGACCGTACTTGTCCGTTTCGCACGCCGTTTGTTTAACAGGGTGTCGCGTTTTACGGCTCTCGCGATGTCGAGTTTATTAGTAGTTCTTTTTACTCAGATGACAGGCTTCAGCCCATCAATGAGCCGAGCGGCCTTCATCGCACTACTCAGTCTTGTGGCTTGGTACTTTGGGCGTAAGATTCACCCATTTATGCTGATTACTTTCTCTGCTGCAGTTACCCTTCTCATAAACCCAACGTTTGGTGCGGGTGATATCGGCTGGCTCCTATCGTTCACGTCTTTTATCGGGGTTATGATAGTCGGGCCACTCCTTAATGCTTATTTTTGGGGAGACCAAGAGTCTCATAGTATTAGGCAAGTGGTAATCGAGACATTGTCTGCGCAAATAATGACTTTGCCGCTAGTACTTTTTGTTTTTAATGCATTTTCACCACTCTCATTGATAGCAAATGTGCTGGTCGTTCCGCTTATCCCAGTCGCAATGATGCTTAGTTTTATCGCAGGGCTCTATGGTTTGGTCTTTACGGCGGGAGCTTTTGTTGTTGGATATCCAGCACAGCTGTTACTTACGTACATCACGGCAGTTGTCGGGAGAATGTCGGTACTCCCACAAGCATCTGCTACTGTAGGTTTTTCAGCTAGCGCTCTTCTTTTAAGTTATACGGGTATTGTAATTGGCTGTATATTTTTGTGGCGAAGGACACGGTATCGGTTTAGAAGCTACTCAGTCATAGAATAACGTTGACACGCCAACCATAAGGTGTATGATGTAAAAATAAGAGGGTTAACAAGTGAAGTGTCATTTGCGTAGACTACTCCTTATTGGTTTCTTGGGCAGTATTTTCAAGTGCTTTTATGCCCTCTCACCAGTGTCAGCAGTTTCTCCGCATATTGTAATCTATCAGGTGCAAACTGGTGGCAACGGCACGGGTACTTCATCGCAAGAACTTATTCTGATAAAGAATACTTCTCTCACAGACGTGAATATTACTAATTGGTGTCTGCAATACAGCTCCTCCGCAGACAATGTTGGCTTTAAGAGTTGTCTAGGGAGCACTTCACAAGTAGAGCTTTGGCTTACTGCTGGTGAATTAATAAGTTTTTCATCTACAGAATTTATAAGCGTAAACCCGTTATTTGTACCCGATAAAATATTCTCTGCCGGTATGGCATCAACGGGTGGGCATCTGCGGTTGCTTGATGCGAATAATAACGAGATTGACAAAGTTGGCTGGGGGACGGCTGTTCATCCGGAAACTACGGCGGCACCAGTACATACGAGTGGCAAAGTACTAGGCAGAGATGATAGTGCTCTAGCGATTGATACTGATAATAACAGCGTAGACTTTTTGTCCATCGAAAGGCTCGCCGTCTTATCAAGCGGGCTATATGAAGTCGTGGTGCCCGTTGATCTGTGCCCTAATATTGATGACGTGCAAGCAAGCCTGCCCGACGGTATGTTGCAGGATGAAGCAGGGGATTGCTTTAGTGATGTGTGCCCAAACTTGGATGAGTTACAAAAAACTATACCTGATGGTTACAGAATCGATAACGGGGTATGCACACTCATCCCGCTTGAAAATCGCCCACTTGTCATTACCGAGCTATACGCAAATGCACCAAGCTATGATACAGGTAAAGAATTTATTGAACTGTACAACCCGAACGATGAAACTGTTCTTCTCAAAGGTTATGTCTTGCAAGTCGGGCCAGATTTCGATGATGATTTTACCTTTAAAAGCGGAGAGATAAAACCGGGTGCCTATATTGTCGTGACTGATTCGGAAACGGGTATTGTGCTCCCCAACTCAAGCGGAGTTGCCCTACGCTTAAAGACGCCTGCTGGGATGCTTGTGAGCGAAGCTCCTCTATATCCAGAACTCGCAGACACAGAGAGCTGGGCGGTTGTTGATGATATGTGGATTGTCACGAATCAAGTGACTCGAACGGGTGCAAACAAGCCGTATATACAGAAAGCTGAAGAGGAAGTGTTGGGTGTAACGACAGTTCTTGCTCCATGTCCAGCAGGAAAATATCGGAACCCAGAAACTCGTCGATGTCGAACGATAGAGACAGCAGTTGCAACGTTAGCGCCTTGTGATGAAGATGAGTACAGAAGCCCAGAGACAAATCGTTGCCGAAAACTTGTAAGTACCACCTCTTCCTTAAAACCTTGTGACGAAGGTGAAGAACGAAACGTAGAAACAAATAGATGTAGAAAAGTGAGTATAGTAGCAAGTTCGCAAGATGAGCTTGCAAATGTTGTGGACGTGCCGTCTCAGCAAACAGGCGGGACAATAAACTGGCCCTCAATGACTGCAGTCGTAGGCCTCACCGGTGGTTACATGCTATACGAGTGGAGAAATGAAATACGCAGAAAATTCAGACTGCACTAAGCAGATTATTATGAACGTACCGCTTCGAGGCGTAAAGTTATGAATTTTTCGATAAGTTCAATCGGAAGCGCTTCACTATTTGGAAGTTTGAACGTTGCTTTACCTGAGGAGTACTTTTTAAAGAGCGATTGCTGTTCTTTTTCAATAAGATGCAGTGGGTATAGGCTGACATGGTTGACATAACCTGCAAAGTAGACCACCATTGTTTTTCCTATGAAGAAAGCAGGGATATTGTAACTAATCTTCTCTATTATTTCTGGCTCAAGTTCGTGAATCAATTTTCTGATGGTGTCGATACGTTCTCGAGTTTCACCGCTAAAGTCTGATACGTAGCTGTCAACTGTAAGATATTTTTTTCGTGCATCCATGATGAATAGTATAAAACACAGTTCGGTTTAAAAGTGTAATTTCGTATACTAGTACTTATGGTTATAAACTTAACTAATAACTCAAAAAATTGTCAATGAAGGCACCGAAAAAGTTAAAGCATCCAACCTATGTCCATAGCTCTCAGGATAAATCATTTCATCATGAGCTTTCGATAAGCCACAGGGTATTTTTGCTTACGAACATAGCGCTGTTACTTTTTGCTGGGGTTTCAACAGCGTTTATCTATGGGCTGTCTAGTAAGAACGAAGGCACGTCCGCGCAAAGTGCGCCAGCCAATGTAAAGGCTGGAGCTGAAGCAAACTATAACCTTATCGATACAACAAAATTGGGGAGGCCTGCTACTCGTTCCGGAAGCCTCGATGATTTACGAGGAGCAATTAACGCGGGACAACTTACCCCTGGTACAGTCTTTGAGGTAAATCCCGGTAATTATAGTGGGAACGTCAACATTCCGGCATCGGTGAAAGGTACAGAGACAAACCCGATTATTATCCGTTCAAAAGTGAGACATGGAGCGGTGATAACTAGTTGTGGTGGGCTGAATAGTCCGTGCTGGAATATAGAGAGTAGTTACGTTGTTGTTATGCAATTTAAAGTGCAAGACAACGGTGGAACATCTGTATTCCGTGTTGAGGGGTTTAAAAATAGGGTTTACGATAACTACTTATCCGGCGCTGGAGATAGGCATGAAGGCTCGTACCAAGGGTACGCGCTCATCAACTCTATTGTTCCAGGAGAGCATTATAATCTCATCGACAGAAACTATATTGACCGTCCGAAAGGCATCGCATTTTCAGTAGTTGATGGCTCTTTTGGTAACATTTTTTCACATAACACTGTTATAGGGCCTTGGGATATGAGTGCCCCTCGAGAGACAGAAGCTATCAAAATTGGCTGTTGCGATAATAAGCACAGTCAAATACCTACCGTCTTTCAGTTTAATACTATCTTAAATTGGGATGGGGCTGACCCGTATGTGGGTTCTTCAAAAGCAGATAGTACGTGGTTCTCCTATAACAAGATATCGGGCAATTCTCGTCAGTACTGGAACGTGCGCAACCCAAACAACAATAAAGTAATTGGAAACTTTATCGATAATGGAGCACTTGATGTCATGGGCTCTGGTCATACTATTAAGTACAACTATATTCGTGTAAAGCCCGGAGGAGAAGGATGGTATGGGGCTGGCCCTATGGTGTTACACAACGGAGAAAACGGCGGATTTTACGCGAATGTAACAAACACAGTTATTGATTCAAATACCCTTGTCTTTGGGAATGCCTCTGGTTTTAGCGCAATGCATGCAGCGAAGCAGACATGCGCTAACTCTGGGAATACAATAAGTAATAATAAAATCATTGCAGTTTCTACAAATTACATCGATGGATGTATCGCTTCCTCAAGCAATACACTTAGCGGTAATAGCTTCGTTAGCTATGCAAGCGCAGGAGCGACAGCTACAGATACTGATCCGTGGATAAAGTACGACCCAAGCTATACAAAAATGCTATTGAGCTCTCCTGCATCATCAACTCCAAGCCCTAGCCCTACGCCAACCCCATCACCGACGCCGACTCCTTCACCATCTCCTAGCCCTACGCCAACCCCATCACCGACGCCGACTCCTAACCCAACAAACGTTCTACAAGCAGAATCAGCTCAGCTACTTGGAGGCACAAAAGCATCAAACCAAGATACAAGTCAATACGGCGCAGGACATACTGGGTCTGATGGAGGGTATGTCTATAACTGGGCACCTACAACTTCAGGTGCTGGGGTGCGCTTCACCTTCAATGCTTTCACGGCAGGGACCTACAAAATGGTTATTCGATACACGGCCAGCGCAGCAGACATTCCACAAAAAAAGATTAAGGCTAACTCCACAACAGTTACCTATTCATTCCCAAAGACCTCAAGTTGGGATTCATGGGCAGATATGGATAAGATTAATGTTGCACTCGTAAAAGGTCAAAATACAATTGATATTATTTCAGATAGCAGCTTTCCTGCAAATGGGTGGCTTAACATTGACAAAATTACACTTACTCTCACTATCCCTGCTACCGCAACATCTCCAGCTTCTCCTTCGCCGGTAACACCTCCTAAAACAAGCACTGGAACAACGGTCCAAGTTACTAAGCCTGCTGTAACGACCACGACTACTGTGAGCCCTATTAAAACTGCGACAGGAACGCCTGTTGCGGTAAATACTGATCGCTTTTTGACTGAAGAACAAGAAAATATTGAATCGGTCCTAATCCTGGTGAATGGAGAAGAGGCCCCTGTTACTAATGGGACGAACGCCGACACGGCTCTTGATACTTCAAAATTAAAGCCTGGGACTTATGAGGTGACTGAGCGAATTACTTTTAAGGATGGGAGCTCGGTGTTGAGTTCAAGCTATGTCACAGTAGAAGATAAGTACGCAAGCCTAAAGCGAAAGCTCATCCCTGCCGGAATAACACTGTCTATCCTTGCGATTGCAGGGATAATCTGGACTACCTACGCAATTCGCAAAAGACGCTCAATTATGCTTTTTGGAGGGTATGGAAACGGCTTTGATATCGATGCGCATAAGTATTTCTGGTCTTGATAAGTTGATAAACTAGGATTCTATAAACCTTTTAGGGGTTCTAGTACGCCTTTTTTCTTTACGATATTTTTGTAGTCCCACTGAATCTCTTTCGCTTTTTCAAGCCACTTTGCTAATTTTTGCGTATCAATTTCATCAACGCTTTTGTAGTAGATAGATGCGTCCTTAAAACGACTCGTGCCTGTTAGCTCAGGTTCGTTAAAAGATCGCCCACTCCAAAACATGAGATTTACCCCTGCTTTTAGTACTGAATAGCCAACAATCGGGTTATCTTCCAGAAACCAAGCAGGATGAGCATGCCAGACTTTTGCATTCTTTTCAGGTATGAATTTTTCAATTTCTTGCGCTAGTGTACGGCAAATAGCCTCATAGTCAGGAGTTTGTCGTGAATTGTATGCTTGTATGTCTGAAGTCATTTCGGGTTATTTCTCCATCAGTTGTATTATCCAACTCGCAAAAAGGAGGTGAGCAAGTGCCTCGCCAGCCATGAGAGTGATACGGCGGGGAATCCACTTTGGCTCTACCCCACCGAAGATAACTGCCGAGACTTGCGCAGGTAGCACAAAACCAAACCACAAGAGGAAGGCAAGCGTGTAGACTGAATAGTCAGGAAGTAGGGTGTGTAATTTTGCAAGAGAGAACGCGCTAAAGACAGTAACCAGCACTTGGATAGCATAAAATGGCCCCATCTTTGCTTGCATCGCTTTTTGTTCTTTTTTGCTTAGCTTATCGAAGTCAAACATTTCGCCCCATTGTTTTGCGAACAATCCCATATACCAGGCGCCCCCAACCGCAAACATTGCAACTGTTGCTACTATAACCGTCATGACATCACTACTCATTTTATTCTCCTTATAAATATAGTGTAGGTTATTTTTCTATTTAGAAAAGAATTTTTGTTGATAATTTTTTTGAGTGCTAGATTTGCGCGATTTGAAAGGCAGCTTCCCAGTGTTCTTTTGCTTTTGCATCAGGAAGAAAGTTGGATAGTACGAAATAGTCGGCATCACGGCGTATTTTCCATCCTTCATCGTCAATACTAATTTTATCGCCAACTTGTGCAACAGCCCATGCAAGCCCAATAGGCACAACGTAAATCGGCTGGCTCTCAGTATATTCAAGCAGCTGTTCGTTACACGCTAGTCGCTTAAAATTCTCTGCTAGCTGGACGGCATCGGTGATTGCAGTTTGCGCCATGCCGGAATACTTGGTCGATGCTGAGTCGCCAAGGACATAAATGTCTGGGCTGTTAGCTTGCAAGAATTCATTAACGATAACTCTCTTTTTTGCATCGAGTGAAAATATGTCTGGATACCTTTCAAAGAATGAGTTTGCGCGGCTACCGGCTGACCAAACAATGACATCTGCAGGGATAACTTGGCCGTCTTTGAGAGAGATATGTTTTGCAGCGCAATGGTCAACTTCGACGCCAAGTTGAGTCATTACGCCAAGTTCTTCGAGCCGTTTTGTTGCTATCTCAGAAACTTCTGGAAGGAGCGTAGGCAGAATTCGAGGAGCACGATCTAGAATGGTGACGGTAGGGACAACAGGCTGGATGTTGTAGCGTTGTGCAACGACATGCGTAAAGAACGCAATATCGCTCGCAACTTCGACTCCTGTAGGACCAGCACCGACCATAACAATATTTAATTTTTGCCCTTGCTTCTCAATGAATTTGTCACGCATAGTGTTGCGTAACTTTATCGTGTCAAAAATGGTGTAGATTGACTGAGCGTGCTCTCGCATGCCGCGTATACCGTAGTATTCTATTTCGTATCCTAAGCCAAGAACGATTGCGTCATAGGAATAGGTGCGACCACTTTGACCCCTTATTTCTTTAGTCTGTGCACGTAGTTCAGTTACATAATCATTCACAATAGTGACATTCGTTCCTGCAAAAATTTCACGAAACGGAAGGACGACTTCAAGTGGCGACCGGCCCGTCGCACTTCTATAGAGGGCGCCGTGGTACTCCAATTGGTCATGCGGAGAAATAAGGGTCACGTCGTAGTCGGGATGATTGGCGAGCTCTAAAGCGAGCTTCACGCTGGCAAATCCACCACCAACTGCAATAATATGTTTCTTTTGTGTTTGTGCACTGCTCATATCAATAGTAGAATAATACCATAAGCGCTATAGGAGCATAAAAATGGAAGATCTAAAAAAAGTACTACGTGGTGATGTCGACATATCAAGCGCTGCATTGAAGGCGTATAGCCATGATGCTTCTATATTTGAGGTAACTCCTTCTGCTGTTATCTCTCCGAAGAACGATGCAGACCTCAGCAAGCTTGTACACTACATTACTGAGCGAAAAATGGAAGGTGCGGATGTTTCAATCACTGCAAGAAACGGCGGAACATGTATGTCGGGTGGTCCATTAACAGAAAGCTATGTCGTGAGCATGAGTCGATATTTTAATCACATAGGAGCGGTTGATACAGCGGGTCGTACTATGTGGGTGCAAGGTGGTGTTATGCACATCGATGCCGAAAGCAAGGCAAAAGAGGCTGGGCTGTTTTTTGCTCCATATACATCTTCGCGTGATATTTGTGGAATAGGTGGCATGATTGGTAACAACGCTTCTGGTGAAAAGTCAGTAAAATATGGCCCAACGAGTGATAACGTAAAAAAACTAAAAGTTATGCTCAGCGATGGTGAGATATACGAATTTGGTCCTCTTACTGCTCGCCAGGTGGAGCAAAAGAAGCATTTGCCAAGCTTTGAAGGCAAGCTCTACCGTGAAGTAACTCGGCTAATTGATGAAAACTGGAATCTGATTGATCGCAATCATCCACGGACTATTAAGAACGCAGCGGGCTATCCACTTTGGGAACTTTGGGACAAACAACGCGCTCATTTTAATATGGCCCGACTGTTTATTGGTTCCCAGGGGACACTCGGGATAGTGACAGAAGCAGAGCTTAAGCTTGTGCCACTACCGAAGGCTAACCGTATGATAGTGGTTCCTATACAGACATTAAGTGAACTAACACCTGTGGTGAAGGAGCTCATGGCACATCATCCTGTTACGTGCGAGACATTTGACCACCACACGTACGAGCTGGCAGAACAATATCATCCTGAAGATGCAGAGCGTGCTAACCTTGCACGCGGTAAACATATGGTTGTTTTGGCAGTATTTGATGGTGATTCACAGGAGCAAGCCGATACAGCCACAGGAAAAGCTAAAGAAGCACTTGAGCAGATGGGGAGAGAAGTACTGTGGGTCGATGACCAGGCGGTGCTAGAAAGCTTCCTTTTGATTCGACGCAAGAGCTTCCGAATGTTGCTTGAACACCCACGACCAGATATGCGAGCCATGGCTTTCTTAGAAGATACGATTGTCCCACTTGAACATTATGGGGAGTTTTTGGCAGCACTTGAAGCTATCCTAAGCGAATATAATCTCGTCTACACCTATGCTGGGCATATTGGTGATGGAAGCATTCGACTCGTTCCATTAATAAATATGGAGGCAGAAGGAGCGGCTGATATAGTCTTGATGCTTGAAACAAAAGTAAATGACCTTGTTATAGCTTTTGGCGGCTCAATAAGCGTTGATCACAATGATGGTATCATCAGGACTCCCTATCTAGAGCAATTCTTTGGGCCAGAGATGTATACACTCATGGCAAAAGTAAAAGAGCTGTTTGACCCACTCAATATTTTTAACCCTGGTAAAAAGGTGGGCGGAACATTTGAGTACGCAAAAGACCATATTGTCCGTTCAAATCATTAAAAATACATAAACCGTTTTGTAGCAAAAGATATATTGGTTATACTTATCTCAAGAAAATGGAGATAAATGTGAGGGGAATTAAAACCTCCAAGCGAGTAGCTTTGCTTGGTATAGTCACGGTAGTTGCCATACTGAGTTTTTACGGAAAAGATAAACTCTTTGCAGCTCCTATCCCCTTAGTTTCTTTTCAAGACACACAGTCTTCGCCGTTTGTTGGTGAGGACTTTAGTTTTACGGTACGCTTCGATAATACAGGAAACAGCGTTGGATATGGGCCGTACGTTGATGTAATTGTGCCAGAACATGTGACTATAAACTCTATGACCCATCTAGGGACTTCACTCTCATATGAGTCTGGTGGTGTTTTTCCAGCTGGCGATCCTTCGTGTGTGACGCATCCTTTTGCGCGTGATAACACAGGTGCACTTGAGACCGTTTGCTTAAGCCCAAACCCAGGGACGAATGTACGACTCTACGCAGTAAAGCTTCCTTTTGGTTCTTTCGTCGATACACAAACAGTCGCAGACATTGTTGTCTCGGCTCACATGGACTCAGCAGCATCTATAGGAGTGGCTGAAACAATTCGCTCACAAGGTGGATTTTATCTAGGAACCGACGCTCTAGATAACCCGACAACTGATCCAAGTTTTACTGGTGGGCTCACCACAACCAATGTAACGCCTTCCGTGATTAGACTGACAAAGCAGTACGTTGCTGATTATCTAAAAGGGGCAAGTGAGCACGAGATTGCACCTGGCCCAAATAACTCCCAGCTTTTCCGTATTACTGCGGATGTGGCGAACGGAGCAACGGTAACAAATCTGGTCTTATCTGATGTCATTAACAATAATTTATTAGTAACTGGTATTGAGTCAACAAGTCCAACGCCAACGAGCACAAGTCTTGTCGGCAATAGCGTCTCTGCTACATGGGCTTCTGTGACAGGAGGTTCAGGCTCAAGCGATGCGGTACTTACTATACGTTTTGAGGCACCCTATCGGAATATCCAGACAAGCACAAAGATACTCGACGAAACCGCAGGCGGATACGTCTCAGTAGCAAACACCGCTACAGCAAACGGTGTCTATAACTCTATAGCACTTTCTCCTTCAACTGCCTCACTTGATAATAACCTTGAAATCAAGCCTCTTGTAGCCCAAAAGACAGTCTCAATGTATAGCGATACAAATGCCTCTGGCTATTCTCCGGGAGACACTGTTCAGTACACTATTGACACGTATGTAGGGGATTATCAAGTCGTTACTTCTATGGGGCTTACCGATACATTGCCAGATGGTCTGACATATGTTCCTGGCTCATCCCAGGTGAGTATCATCGCTAACGGAAGTACTTACACAAGCTCCGTTACGCCAACAACTTCGGCTGGCCCAGGGCCTGGGGAAGTATACATCGACTGGGATTTGAGTAGTGAAGGCACCATAAGAGGTGGATGTGTTCAGAGTGGTGGCACGGGAGTAGGGATTGATCCAAATTGCTCTACGCATAATGACGGACGTACAAGAATACGTACAACGTTTAGAGCGACTATCAATGATAGCTATAGTGATGGAGATAGAGTAGAGCACAAAGACACCATTAGTAACTCAATTTATTCAAATGCTACAAAGCTTACTCCTACGACCTTAGCATCTACTGCTGTCTCAGCTAACGACAGCAGCTCAGCATCGCTCACTATTGTTAGCGGGAACTTTACAAAGACTATCTATGCCGTGAATGGGTCAACAACACTCCCTCCTCGTTTACAGCCAGGGGATGAAGTGACCTACCGGCTTCAGTATGCGGTTCCAAGCACCGACTTTAGCTCTATCCGAATGGATGACTACTTGCCGTTGCCAATGTTTAGCTCAGCAGAACTTACGACGTTTAACGCAACAGATCCCCTTGGGACAATTCCGGCCGCTGGTGAAGCAAATTTTGGCACAAATGAAACTCTCTATTCTTATCTTTTAACGGCGCCAACCCTCTCTACTCAAGCTGGTAATGTTGCACGTTTTGAGTGGGCAGCTACGCATGACCCTTCAAACATCTCCCGTACGATAGATATTTTGTTTACCGTGACGATAAATGATGCGGCTTATGCGCCGGGTCTCTACATAACCAACCAAGCAACTGTAACAGAGAACAATATCCAGACAAGTTTTGCGAGCAATTCTGTCCAGCAGATTGAGCTTGAGATCCCTGAGCTCTCTATAACGAAAGGGGCTGTAAACAGCGATAATACTAATGATCTCTACAGCCCAATTCCATCGTTCCCATTTGGTATTTCTGCTCCTGGGACAGCAGGGGTAAGATTTTCTGGGACCGTAAGCAGTGCTACGCTTGCTAGCACCCCAGTGCATAGTGATGTAAGTGGTCTCGATGCAGGCGACGTGGTGACGTTTGCTGTTGCTGTCGAGAATAGTGGTAAGGGCGACTCTTACGAGACGCGTATTAAGGATACAATGCCTGCAGGGTTTACTGTTCCTGGCGGCGGCATCAATCTTAACGTAAGTAACGGCACAGGAAGTTCTGTGGCTTACACGAATGTCGGAGGTGGGAGTGGTTTATTTGATCAAGGTATTGAACTCACGCCAGCAATAAACGACGGTCTCTCTGCTAGCGGAACAAATATTATTATTATCACGTATGACTTGCAAATTGCCTCAACCGCGGAACTGAATCAAACCTACACCAACAATGCTCAGATTACGAAGTTTACTGCAAAGCCAGCAGGTGTTAACTACATGAATAATCAGGCGAGCTATCAAGATAGCGCAGATGTGACACTAGCCTCACCTACACTTACGAAAGTAGTGACCTCTACTAATAACGCAGACACTAGCGGGAATAATGTTGCTGTCGGGGAAGAGATTACTTACACGCTGACCACTACCGTTCCGGAAGGAAAGTTAACTGGAGCAACTCTTGTAGATACAATGGACGCATGTCTTGCAGTTACCGGCTTCGATAGTCTGACCGCAAGTAGTAATGTCACTGCGACAAATGGTAGTTTTGCAACTGTATTGGGAGCGGTGAGCGTGGCAAATGTTGGGGGCGGTGCGTCAAATAACGGCAGACAATTTACTTTAGACTTTGGTGACATTGCCAATACAAACAGCTCAAATGGTGTCGATGAGACCATAACTCTCGTATATCGTGCGGTAGCAGTAAACTCATCGGCATGTGCACGGGGTAACTCGAGAACTAATAGTGCAACGCTTACTTGGGATACGACGTCGACAGCTTCCGTTACTTCCAGCCCTGTTATTATTCAAGAACCTGCGGTAACGACAACAAAAACCTTTACTGTGGCTGGCGGTGATGCTGATGATGTAAAGACTGTGCAACTTGTTATAAGTGCCACATCTGGCTCAAACTACAGCCCTGCGTATAATGTCGTTACGACTGATACGCTTACCGGATCTGGTTTTGATTATGTGGGGAATATATCCTATGTGAGCGGAGTTTCTCCAACAAGCTCTGGTGAAATTGGTGGAGTTGTTACATTTAACTACGACCAGTTAAACCCCGGACAGACGTCTACTGTTCGATTTGATGTTCGTGTAAAGCAGACAGTACAAGCAAACTCAACTCAGCCAAACACCGCAACAAGCAAATTTACGAGTATGCTTGGTACTCCTTCGGGTCTGACGACGTACAATGCACTTGGATGTGAACGCACAGGGAATACCGCAGATTGTGGAACAACCGAGAATGATTACACAACGACCTCTACCGCTAACCTCACTATCACCAATGTCTCAAATACAAAAACACAAGTCTCAACCAGCGAAGCTCACACATCCGGCAGTGGAGTAGCTATTGGTGAAATTGTACGATACCGTTTGGTCTCACGTATACCAGAGGGGACGCAGACAAACTATGTTCTCCGCGACGCTATCCCTAACGGCATGAGCTATATGAATGATGGCACGACAAAAGCATCTTTTGTCTACTCCTCAAGCTTTACTTCCTCAACTCTTACCGACCCAAGCCTCAATTCCATTGGCGACGAGACAACTGTATCAGGAGTCGTGCCGACCTATGTTCTTACGGGTGGAGCAATCTCTGCAGGGGCAAACGTAAACGGGACTGACGTAGACTTTAACTTCGGTACTATTACAAATACTGATAACGATGCTAACTTTGAATATATAGTGGTTGAATTTAATGCATTGATACGTAATGAGTCATCAAATACTCGGGGAACCATTCTTAATAACAACTTCTCGACTCGCATCAATGGTGCTGCTATAACTGGCACGACGAGCGCAAACAGCGGGGTTACAGTTCAAGAGCCTCAAGTAGCCATTTCAAAGGTAGTGACGACAGCCCCGGTCGACGCAGGAGATCCAGTTGTCTATACCATTACGATAACCAACACGTCAGGCACAAATGTCGAGAGTGGGTATGAATGGGCCTTTACCGACACGCTTAATACGCACCTGCAATTTGACTCAATTAGTAATATTTCGCTCCCTGGTTATGCAACCCTCGACAGTTCTGCAACAGCTGGGCAAAATGTGTCGGCAATTATCTCCCGCATTGATCCAGGTGACAGCGTAAGTTTCAGAATAAATGCCACCGTAAAGAATACGGCGCCGGCTAACTTTATCGTGCCAAACACGGGGAGTGTAACAACAACTTCTTTGCCGGGTGCAAATGGGACTACCTCTAATGCAACGGGCTCTTCTACTCCTGGCGCTACCAATGCGACCACAGGCGAAGAAAGCTACAGCTCTAACAGTTCGGTCAATACAACACTTGGAACACCTTCCATAGATAAGCAGGCTCCACTAGCCGGCACCGATTACACGATTGGTCAAACGGTGGTGTACCCAATTTTAGTCACAGTCCCAGAAGGCGTCGTGCAGAACGTTACTATTGTCGACCAACTTCCGGCAGGCTTGCGTTACGAATCGTATAGTCTCGATCTGACCGGTTTTAGTGGGACTTTTGTCAACGACCCACCACTTCTCGTTTCACCTGCCACTGTTCCTGGAGCGAATGGCGAAGACCTTGTCCTTGATTTTGGCAACATAAGCACACCAGGCACACTCCTCACCAATGACTCCTTTATCGTGAATGTCACGGCGCGGGTACTAGATGTTGCAGGCAACTACGATGGCCAAGTGCTCGCAAACTCAGCAACGCTTGCTTATACCAACCCAAATACATCATTTACCACCAACATAAATGATGGGCCGGTGAATATTACCATCCGAGAGCCTCGTCTTTCTTTGAGCAAAGCACTTGCTAGTGGTGACCCACGAGTTGTTGGTGATACGTTGAGCTATGCAGTAGATGTCACAAGTGACGGCTCGATCGCGGCGAGTGAGTGGAGCATAGACGACACACTCCCTAGTCATACGAGTCTTCTTACTGCTCCAGTATGTACTAATGTGAGCGTGCCAGTCGCTATATCTCAAAGTGTTTCTAGTGGCGTATTACATATAGCTCCAAATCCTCTGGCAGGGAGCACTCTTCCTGTAGGAGAAACAGTACACTGTAGCTATGAGCTTGAAATACTTTCAACAGCCGTAGCTGGTAGCACGTACACTAATACAGCCGATGCAGATTGGCGAAGTATGTTTGCCTCCACCGGCTATGGGCGTTCTTACGCAGATGCTGTAGCGACGCTTAACGACGGAAGCCAAGACACCGACACCGCTACGTTTACGATGGATGAAATTGGCATAACGAAGACTGATAATGGTCGAACAACCGCAGTCGTCGGCGATACTATTAACTACACGCTTACGATTGGGGCACCTAATGCTACCCTCGCTGACTTTACCGTCACCGACACCTTGCCGGAGGGACTTATCTACACGGGCGCAAGTGTCATTACGGGCACAGGCTCGGTGACCCCGACAGTAACAGGTGACAATGATGGCAACTCAGCAACGACGGTAGAGTGGGATTTTGGCACTATCGCGCATGATGGGACTCAAATCGTTATTACTTATACTGCAAAAGTGGCTAATGTAAGTGGTGCACAGAACGCTACGGTTATTACAAACGGTGCAGAAGTCTCATTCACTCCAGAACTTAGTACGCCGGTTACGGCAACTTCTTCGGACTCGTTTACTATAAAAGAACCAGTTGTTACAAGCACTATCGTCAATAATAATGCTACACCTCGATTTGGTGAAACAGTACTGTTTACTATCGATGTTGCTCATGCAGTAGCTAGCACTGCTACGGCTTACGAGTTATCGGTAACTGCAGTTATCCCAAGTGAAATGACCTATGTGGCAGGAAGTGCAGTGCTCCCGAGTGGCTGGTCAGTCAGTCAAAGTGGACAATCGCTCATCTTTACAAAGAGTTCTTTCGCTATCGGAGAGACACCTTCAATTACGTATGAAGCGCAACTTTCGGTGACACCAAGTCTTGCTATTCTTGGCGATATTCTCTCTACTCAATTAAATACAATCTGGTCGTCGATGAGTGGCACGGTGACTGGCGAACGCTTAGGCACTGGAGGGATTAATGATTACGCCACTTCAGATAGTACTGATGTATCGGTAAGTGGTGTCGATGTGCGAGTAAGCAAAGATGATCAGGTGGCAGCAGCAAATCCTACGGATACAATTGTCTACAAAATAAGCTACTCAAATTATGGCAATGAAACAGTAAGCGACACAACAATAACTGAAGTCGTGCCCGAGAACACGGTGTTTGATGCGACAAACTCAACTGCTGGATGGTCTTGTGCTGATGGCTCGCTAGCAGGAACAACATGTACATTTGCTGGCGGAGCAGTTATGCCTCTTGAGGTGTTGCAAATAGATTTTGCGGTACAAGCTGACGATACAGAGACTTTGCCACGCGATGTCACAGAGCTAGAAAATATAGTGACCATAAGCTCTCCAGATGGTGATGGTATTGATGCTGACCTTACGAATAACAGTTACACAGAGCATACACCACTTCGTGTTTCTGATGTGAGTATAGTAAAGAATGACACGGTTGATCCTGTCTACCTCGACCACGACTATAGTTACGAACTCGTCATTACCAACAATGGCCCAGATAATGCCACAAACATTGTCGTCTCAGACCCGTTACCTGAAGGCGTATTGTATCGAGCCTACAGCTCTGATACAGCGACGTGTGTTTATGCTGACCCTATGGTTACGTGTACTGTTACAAGTTTGGCAAATGGAGCTACTGAAACTATCCTTATCGACGTCACAGGCGACACACCTGGCGATAAGCTCAACACTGCTAGCTTAGTGCACGATCAACAAGACCCTAATCTAGACAATAATCAGGATTCAGAGCATACGCTTGTTGACCCCGCAGATATTGTACTGACAAAAACTGCAGATAAGACAAATGCTACAGTAGGAGATATTGTCACCTTTACTATCACAGTAAAAAATAACGGCCCCGATACTGCGACAAATGTGGTGATTACTGACACGCTCCCTTCACTATTTGATCTACAATCTACTTCCTTGAGTCAAGGATTCTGTAGTGGTAGTAGGACCATTACCTGCCCGTTAGGGACGCTTCTAAATGGCCAGACAGTAGTGATAACTATGCGCACAAAAGTCCTCTCAGCAGGCAAAGCGACCAACTCGGTTTCTTCGACCCTTAATGAATATGATCCTGATACGACTAATAGTACGGCAATTGGGGTAGAGGTAACTACTAACAATAAAGTTGTATCGTCACTTGTTTCAACGGGGCGTTCGATAGCACTTTCATTAATTGTTGGATGTAGCCTAGGTGGAATAGTAATAATTCTCTCAAAGAGAAAGAAAGAAGATAAGTAAGAAAATGAAACTTGAAAGAATCGTATCGGTACAGTGGTTCTTAGTCCTTATTGCAGTACTAGCCGGTGTTATGTTGAAGAATGACCTCTCTGAGGGGCCGAGGATGATCCATCGTCTCAGTGGCCAGCTCGCTGGGATTGCGGGTATAGTCGTTGCGGTGAGGGTAATGCAACTAAAAACACCAAAATCATGGAAGATTCTCGCCTGGGCATCATTAGCCGCTACCTTCGTAGCGGGGCTTTCTGGCATTATGCTTAAAGACACTTCAAACTACGACACGACGTTTCTCATGATGCGAGTTGGGGGCGGAACTGCTTTACTTCTTAGTACCATATTATTTATGAAAACAGTGAAAGCAGCAGCGAAAAAGTAGCGAGCTTCTTCGTAATATTCCTTACATATATACTTCTGATTATGCAGTAGTATTCATACTGTAGAAATAAAGGAGTACGTATGGAAACCGAAGTTCGATATAGAGGCGCAAGTGGGCTTGCGTGGCTTGCTTTTATAATTGCTGTTGCAGCACTTGTTGTGGCGTGGATGGCGTACAACCGCACGGGCACAGATCTTGAAGACCGTATAGCGAACCAAGTACAAAAAGCTACTGACAGTGCCGAGCGAGGACTTGATACTGGCCCCGATGGTGTCGATGATGGAAGCCGTTAACTACTCTATGTATCCCCAGTCATGTTGCCACTGGCGCATCTGAGCGATTTCTTTTGTCTGAGCACTTACAATGTCTCGAGTGAGTTTGCGGAGCTCGTCTCGCGATGCATTTGAACTGCCACTCACCGACATATCAATAGCATCCTGATGGTGCTCAATCATGAGCTCTAAAAACCTCTTGTCAAAGTCATCGCCCTCTAAATCTTTTAGCGCATTTGTCATATGGTCCATATGATCATGCATGGACATGCCATCATGCATATGTTCCTCATGATATCCCCAATCATGTTGCCAGGTGTTCATTTGCGCTATTTCGCTACGCTGTGCCTTATCAATAGAAGCTGCAAATTCAGTAAGTTGTGGGTGAGCAGTTCTTGTACTGACCAACTCCGCCATATCCAAAGCACCTTGATGATGTTCTGTCATTTCATGGAGATATGCTTTGTCGTACGCTTCACCGTAAAGCTGTCTATAAGTGTCGTAATTACGATGGGCAGAAACCGGGCTAGAAGTCTTAGGCGAGCTCAGTATCATAAAAACAGCCATGATAGCCATAAGCCCATATTCAGCGAAGCTAATTGTGGTCAGCGGAACTTTAAGCACCGTGCCAAGGCAAACACAATGAAGCGCTTCCTTCTTTCTTAACGACAATCCAACGCTGAGACAGGTAATAAGTGATGTTGCTATAGTAATGAGATTGATGAGCAGAGAATCCTTACGAGATAAATAAAGCGCCCCAAGCCATAGTTCCAAAAATGGGTAAAAATATGCCCACGAAGGCCAGGCTTTGCTAAGAATATCGTATTCCTGGTAGCCCGCCACAAAGGCTTTTAGATCGATGAGCTTAAATAAAGAAAACAGCAGAAAAAAGTAGCCCATGCTGTAGCTGAGGAAGTTTCTTTGAGTGGTCTGTGTAATGCTCATTGTCAGAAAACTGAGCATGAGTATAAAGCCAAACACAATGGCGAGAGGTATCCACTCTGTCCAGCGCTTTTTTAGCAGGCTTTTTGCTTGCTGTGTGTCATGATTTTTGTGATGGCCCATACCTACAGTATAGAGCACGCAAGACCTATTCGGTTTATACACCTCGAATAAACGAGTAGAACAGAAGAAGTATTGCAATGCTCATGAGCACAATGGCAATGCGTATCATGGTGTTGGAGATTCTGTTATTTTTGTATGTTCCCATAATTTTTGCATTGTTTCCAACGCGTGCAATGAGTACAAGAAGCGGAACGGCAGCAATCCCGTTAAAGACGGCGGTGAAAACGAGTGCTTTTATTGGGTCGATTCCTAAGAAGTTTATTCCCACACCAGCAACCGTCGCTAGGATGATAACGACATAAAAGCCAAGAGCGCGCTTAAAGCGTCGGTACAGGCCTTCTTTCCATCCAAATGTTTCGCTAATTGCATAAGACGATGAACCTGCAAGAACCGGTACCGCCAAAAGCCCGAGGCCTATTATCCCAACCGAAAAAATTAGCTTTGCAATAAGCCCTGCATTCGGGAAGCCATTCACAAGCGGTTCTAGTGCACGCGCAGCGTCCGCTGCAGTGTTTATCTCGGTGATACCACTGCGGTTTAAGGTAGCAGCACAGGCAATAACGATAAACCACGCCGTTACGCTGGCAAGCGTCATGCCAACAAAATTATCGACACGTAAATTATGCAAGAATCTTTTGGTACTTTTTGGGTCTTCACCAATTTTTTTAAGATTATGCTTCGCGACCTCTTCCTCAACTTGCTCAGAAGTATCCCAGAAAAAGAGGTAAGGTGAGATGGTGGTACCAAGCATGCCCACAAAAATATAGATAGTCTCAAAATTTAGATGGGCTGTTTGTGTGAAGGTGCTCTTAGCGATCGTTGACCAGTCTTGGTCTACGAGTAGTGCAGTGATCGGATAGGCAAGCAATGTGAGCGCCAGCCATTTTAGTATTTTTGCGTACGATTTGTAGCGCACAAATATTACTAACAAAATGATAATAAAAGCGTAAAAGAAGACAAGTAGTGCAAAAGGGATATCGAAGAAAAGTTGTGTGGTTGCTGCCATAGCGCCGAGGTCGGCACCTATATTGATAGTATTCGCAACTACCACCAGGAATACCGATGCATAGAGGAGTTTTTTACTGTAGTTTTCTTTTATGACGGCAGCGAGCCCCTTCCCGGTAATAGCGCCAATGCGCGCGCAACTCTCCTGCACAGCGAGAAGGAGTGGGTACATCAGAGGGAATGCCCACAGCAGACCGAGCCCAAAGCTAGCACCAGCTTGTGAGTAGGTGGCAATGCCTGACGGATCGTCATCCGCCGCACCAGTAACAAGTCCAGGGCCTAAAACACGCAAAAAGCGGTTAAATCTTTTGTGATTAAGCACTCCTTTACCAAGGTTGTACACCTGCTTTTCAGTTTTGCTGATTTTTCTGCTCAGGCGACGTTCAGTCTTTGCGAATCCGCTCAGTTTTTTTGTCATATCTATAGTGCTTATGGTTGTTAACAACAGCTTACTACACTTTTACTAATATAGCGACACATCGGCTAAAACAAAGTCCCAGCCTGCAACTTAGTTAACTAGGGAACTGACAACTATTGTTCGCTTCGTATAGGTCTGTTGTTTTCTGTCGTAAGTTCCTCCGCAGGTAATGAGATTTAGTTGGGAGGTTATTGCAGGGTCTGCTTCAAATAGATACCCTGTGGCATCTGCCTCATCCATAGTCTTTACAGATTTCACCTCAAATTCTTTTTTAGACATGTCACCATATTCTACAGTAAATCGGTCACCCTCATTGAGAGCGTCCAGGTGCCTAAAAATTCCATCAGACTTTTTGCCAGACACATGGCCATCTAAAATACTTACGCCCGGCTCACCAGGAAGTGAGCTGGAAGTGTACCAGCCTGCAAAGTGTACATTACCCGGCACTGCCATAGTAGCATCGGCCAAAATCCCTACTTTTTGGATAAGGCCATGACTACTAATAGAGGGAATGTCTATCGTTCTTGGTTCTCTAGCGCTTACTTTGTAGGACTGCTCTTGTTCGGGTGTTGGCTTTACTTCGCTAGGAGTATCCACGTAGACAGAAAGAGATTCATCTGAATTTGGCAAAGAAAAGGGGACTGGCTTGTCGCCACCCATAAGCATAAGACACCCAGCAACAATCATGACAACACCAAGTGCTCGACCAAACGGCAACGATAGCAGGGGAATGACTGGACTATTTTTTCTTAGCGTAGCTTTTTTTGTCATCGTAGCTCATCCAAACCACTAAGCCACCACTCATAAGCAACAAGTAGCTTACAGGAGTTGTCGCTTGCGCAAGACCAGTATTTGGTGCAGTGACAGCGATAACCCCAAGTCCAGCAGGGTCGACAATAGTACCGTTTGCTGTTCCGTCTGCGTCTAATATGCCCCCGTCTGTTACGGTGTAAACGGCTTTCACTGCCTTCTTCCCGCCAATGGTCACTTGCGAGAGGACTGCATTATTGATGGTGGTATAGGTGTGGGTTGTGCTGTTGTATTTTCGAAGTGCCAGCTTAGAAATGTCGTAGTCACCATAGTAGTACTGCGTGATTGTTTCGTTGCCTCCAACGCTACACCCAGTAAGGGTAAAGTTCAAAAGGCCTGCAGGGTATTGGTAACTGTCATCGTCTTGCGTATCAACTGTTGTTTCTTTGTCTATGCTCACTGCGGTGTTTGCCGTGCAAGAACTTGACTCTAATACAACGTAGTCATTGCTAACTGTGCTTTTTATAGCCGTTACTTTAGGTTGCTGACTGTCAGGTGTACCATCATCGTTTGCGTCTCCGTCGTTTGGTGCCTCTTGCTCAACGCTCATGTCTACACCGTCATCATCATCTTCGTCTTCTGAAGGGGTGTCTTCCTCGGGTTCTACAGATTCGTGCGTACCGGTTGTAAACGAATGAACTTCAGATGTCTCCTCACCAACTTCGTTCACCGCTTTTACTGTCCAGTAGTAGGTGGTGTTTTCATCAAGTTCTGTTACTTGTTGGAATGATGTCTCTTCTATGTCTGTTGTCTGCTGTACGACATCAGCCATGTTACTGTCAGTTGCTATTGTTAACGTATAAGTGTCAGGATTTGTTACTTCGTCCCACTCAAAGTTAGGCAGACGTTCCACATCGTCACTTTCATTCTCTGGGTAGGTGAGTTCGGGTCGAGTTGGTGCACCTGGCATTGCAAGGTAGACAGGATCGTAGCTTGCTTCGTCGTTAGTCATGTAGCCTTCGCCTAGGGTATAGCGTATAGCCATGCCTGCATGAATCGGATTGTTGCCCTCAAAAGAGTACTGATAGGTATTAGAAGCGTTCATCTGAACGCCAATTGTCGCATCAGACCCAGAAGACCGATCTGGGTCCCCAAGTAGGTTACGATACTGAATCTGGAACTCGTTAGACCCTTCGTAGAGAATTACCTGGAATGTTCCAAGTGGAATATTTGGGTTGCTATAGAGGTACATGTTTGTCCACTGTGCAATAAACTTTCTGCTTCCAGGAGTGCCAATAGTTTTGTAAAGAAGCGTAGGGTAACTGCTATCCCAGTCCCAGTCAGAGCATTCTTCGCCTTCAGCCGGTGCAGGGTCATCGGTACAATACAACCCTTTTGGTGCCGTAATAATGTCGTCCCAGAATGCGAGAATTGCGAATGGTAGTGTTTCGTCAGATCCTTCTAGATCACAGGAACCATCAAAGTTTGTAGGCAGTTCGGTGTTCGAATAGTCACTTGATGCACAGCCAAAGTGCAGGACACCATTTATGTTCATCTGTGTTTGCGAGAAGGTATGCCCAAAAAAGTCAAAATCAAAACCGATGTCAATAGGAGTAGAAACATCATCATCGCCCTGCACTTTGCAATTAGAATCCCCGCATGATTCACTAGATTCTGCCAAGGTTCCTTCGTAAATAGTCTCTGTTGGTATGGGTGTTGCATGAGCAGGCATTGCCTGAACTGCAACAATTACAAAACTCAATAAGATACTTGTTAAGAAACGTGAAACTGCTCCACCTTTTATTTTCATTATTGCGCCCTCTTAAAGTTTTTTAGCCTATGATTACAGTATAAGCATAAGTCTGTTTTTATCAAAACAGCTGTAGTTAATTTTTCTTTCTTCTCATGTATTTTAGTAGCACTTAAAGTAGTTAACTTTTGTTCTGAAGTTTGTAGCCATTAGCCATAATAGTATCCCATTATACTTCACTCCGGGGTATTCTGGATTATCAAAATCATAGGCGATTTGCTCTAGTTCCTCGGGAAGAGGGTGCCTGAATTTTATCTGAAAAGCATACAAATAGTTTAGCTCACACAACTCTTCAAAGTAGGGTAAGAGTAGTGTTGAGGATTGGACTTGTTCTGCAATTATTAAAAAATCATTAAAAATATTTTTAAATGCTTCAAAGTACCGCTCAGCTACTGCTTTATCAAAAACACTGTCTTCGCCACTCGCAAGGAGTTTGTTAAGCTGAACTACTGTTTCTTTTGGCTTTGTATCAGGAAGCAAGCTCATGAATTTATAATAACAGTCATTTTTTACTGTCGATCATACTTTTTCTTATTAGAGTAAAATCCGTTTTACCAATCTCAATCACGCCAAAGCGAAATCTATACCCCCACTGGACTTTATTCTCTATGAATTCAAGTAGTGGGATGAGTGGTTTTATGGGCACGTCTTTGGTCTTCTCGAATCGCACATTACGGCGCCATGGATGAAAATCCACGGTCATTTCAGCTTGATAAGGTTCTGTGTCAATGACTTCACACAACGCAGTAAAAGCTTGAAGTGGCTCACCGTCGATAAACTGAGTTTTTGGAGAATAAAAAACTATCAAATCACCTTTTTGCATCTTTCGAAGTGCAGACGGTTTTCCGTGATTCGCTTGCGTAAAACCACCTGTCACACCGCGCATGACATGATCTTTGCTTACAACGTTAATCCAGTATTTCATTGAGCTAATACTGTTTTAAGACTTACCACTTAGGTATTTGCCAGCAATACTTAATGCAAATGAGGGCAAGATGATGAATACGTGCACAAAAAGAAGTTTTATGAGGAATTCGTTTAAGTCAGTGTCAGGCGTGTCTGGTCCAGGTGCGGTAAGAATGAGTGTTATCCCGGTAAGCCCAAATCCGACAGAAGCGTAAATAAATACTCGTGTAGCTATTTTTTGCATACTTTAAGTATAGCAACTTTAAAAATCCGCTATACCAAAATAGACCTCACGTTTTTAGTTAAGGTTGTGCTGACCTTCTTGTGCCTTTTTATAGTCGGGCTTTATATAGCCGGACAAATAAATACTGTCAGCTTCGTGATCGTATCCACTAGGGTAATAGAACGCTTGGTCACCCTTGTCATCTTGATTGCAAGGAATTGGGTGGGCATCTCTATATTCTTTAGAGATAATTACATCATCGCGAGTATTAACTCCACGTTTCTGGTAATTTACAAATAAATCGTCAGGCATTACCTGGAAGTACGAAACAAACTGATATTTGCCGCCCTCAACTGAGATATCGGTTGCCGAATAGCCACTTATGACACCTATTTTTTGACCAGCTTTAACTGTAGTACCTTTTTCTATTCCATCCACTTTATAAATATGGAATAAACGAATAGTAAAATCTTTAGCATTGGTTGGTTCAATGTAAATTTGCTCACCAATAGGTACTCTTTCTGAGATAATATCTGTAATTTTTCCATCTACTGGGCTAAATATATCTATATCATGGGTACCATCAGGCTTTGGTGGCAGGCTTCGGCCATCGGCATCCTTCTCTGGCTTAATAGTTACATCAATCTGTGGCGTAAAATAGTGCTTCATACTGCGACATGTCTCGCCGTTGCCAGAAAAGTCGTGTCCTTCACCAGACCGAAATTTAGAAATACTGTAGATCTTTGAAAGATCAATGAAGTCAGCCTGGATAAACTTAGGTGGGTTATTAACGTCAACTTTTACGAAAAGCCCAGTTTTTTCTCTTACTTGTCTAAAAGCTAGAAAGCCTACAACTACCACCACAACTAACAACACAAGGAGAATAATATGAGTGAATCCATGTTGATTATTTTTTTTAAACGTTTTCATAAATAGAAGCCCACTTTTATAGCAGAAGTATAGCACGCTTATAAAACTGCAAAAATGTCTTTTAGCCTAAAACAAGCTTTCGTAATTCATCCATTGTTGCGACTATATGTGTCGCACCTTCATCCTGTAGTTCTGCTTTATCGCCGTACCCCCACAGTACGCCAATAGAATCAATCCCGAGTGCTTTAGCAGCTTCAACATCGTGCTTTCTGTCTCCTATCATTACCGCATGAGACATGTCGGTTGTGTGTAAGTGGGTGAGGGCATCCCTGAGAATTGCCTCTTTCTTTACGACCACTTCGGGTTGTTGAGCGCTTATAAACACAAAGTAATTAAGAAGATTCGTTTTAGCTAGCGTCTCGTTTGCGATTGTGTTGAGCTTTGATGTCACAACGGCAAGTTGTTTGCCGGACTTTTGCAGTTCATCGAGTAACTCGGCTATGCCAGGGTATGCCTTGTAGAGGGCTATTCCGTCACGCTTCATCATGTCGCGAAAGTAGCCAGTTGCCTCAACAGCTAGCGATTCAGAAAAGCCGTAATAGTCCATAAAAGCATGTTCGAGCGGTGGGCCGATAAGTCGTTGAAGACGGGAGTTGTCTGTTTCGGTAACACCACATTTACTCAGCGCGTAACGAGCGCACTCTAACATTGACTCGCCTGGGTCGCACAGCGTTCCGTCTACATCAAACAAAATTGTGGTATAAGCCATAGAGCCATAATAGCAAAGATACGAAGCAGATGTGGCTTCGTATCTTGCAGAGAACTTTCGTTACTCTCCCTTTACGTTCACAATTTGGTGGAAGGTATGAAGTATTTCGACTAAGTCTTTTGCATCATCCATGACAACGTCAATGTCCTTATAGGCAGCGGGTATCTCGTCTAAGAATTTCTCGGAACGGTTGTATTCTATCCCTTTCATTGCCTTGTCCATGTCCTCAATAGTGAAGTGTCGAGAAGCGGCACGCCGTGCCCACACTCTTCCAGCACCGTGTGGTGCCGAGTTGTATGCAGGAGCGAATCCTTTGCCCTCAACAACATAGCTCGCGGTTCCCATAGAACCAGGGATAAGGCCTTTTTGTCCTTTGTTTGCCTGTATTGCTCCTTTACGACTTAGCCATACATCACGTCCCATGTGGTGCTCTCTTTGAGTAAAGTTGTGGTGGCAGTTAATGCGTTCTTGCTCCTCAACCTCAGCTTCCATAAAGTGCTCAAAATCTTTTACCACTCTATCCATCATTTCTTCACGGTTAAGCAGGGCAAAGTGCTGCGCCCACTGAAGATCTGTTATATATGCATCAAATTCAGCTGTACCTTCAACAAGATATGCAAGGTCAGTGTCCGCAAGTGCAATATAGTGTTTCTTAGCATATTCCTGAGCTATTTTTATGTGGTACATCGCAATAGCATTCCCAATCCCGCGACTCCCGCTATGCAAAAACAGCCAAATGCTGTCATTTTCGTCGACTGTTACCTCAATAAAGTGGTTCCCAGAGCCAAGAGTGCCAAGCTGCAAGGACCAGTGTGCACGGGTAAGCTTGTCGTAGAAAGCTTTTCGTTCGCCAGCCATTTCACTTAGTTCTTCGACACGTGGCTTTACAGAATCAGTCAGCCGAGAATTAAAGCGTCCGGCAGACAAAGGTATTGAGCGCTCTATAGCGTGTCGTAATTTCTTCAGGTCCTTGTTTGCAATATCTGTAGCGCTAAACTGTGTTTTTACGGCAATCATCCCACATCCAATGTCTACGCCCACGGCTGCTGGCATTATGGCACCAATTGTCGGGATGACAGAGCCTACCGTAGCGCCTGCGCCCATGTGGGCATCTGGCATAAGTGCTAGATGAGGCAAGACAAACGGCATGCTGGCGGTTCTTTCTGCCTGTTCTCTCGTGTTCTCATCAATTATTGAAGCCCAGTTATAGAGTTTTTTGGTTATTATTTCCATAGATTAGTTCCTTGCATCAAACGCGACGTTTATAGACTTTGCCTTTTGGCCAAGCAACAAACGAAGGACGTCCGGATTATCTTTTGTTAGTTTGGCGGCATTTGCATAGTGGCGCAACACTGCGGTCCGCCCGCGCGCTTCTTCTATTTCTGCCTTTGCCTTCTGGCGCGCAACTTCCTGTGCATCTATCGCATTCTGGAGGTTTCTTGGAAGACGCGTTTCAATAGGACCTTCAATTGTTATCGCAAGCCCACACTTGGCAAGCTCTTCGTTAAGCGTTGCTCCGTCTAGTTTTAATGGTTCTGCTAGAATCTCAGCAAGAGTTAAGGTTCCGGTTATTTCCTGGATATGTTTTGTGCATACCCGAGCTACTTCCTGATAGTAAGTGACACTACTTAAGAAGTAGGTACGTATGTCTACGATAGATATCATCGTCGGTACGTCTACGATAAAGCTGGCGCTGTCCTTTGACCTACAGTTGTTTGGCACAACGTATGCCTGGGCGGTCTTAGGATAGATGAAAAATTCTCGGGAAGAGCGCTTAAACGTTCGATAAACGCCAGGCCCCAACTCCCTTACAATTTTTCCGTTCATAACCATGAGCCCTCGCTGGGTTTCGTAGATGGTTGTTTTAGTTAACATGTTGTCTCCTTTTATAAATTATTCTTAGATTCAATTCTAGGTTTGTGCTGTCTGTGAGTGAGCCCTTTGGGGAGGTGTAAGTTTTGACTACCTGTCAAAACCTCATATCTGCAGACCATAAAGCTCCAGACAGCACATGTTACATCCGAGGTAATGGTACCTGTCGAAGGTAATAGGTAACCGCTTACTTGGCACAACACTTAGGTGTGTTTGTGTACTTCAGCCGCGCTACTATCATCAGCATAGTGTTCGTCAAAATAAAAAACTAGTAAAAGCTTTTTTACCTACAAGCGAACAGTAGTTTTTTGCGCTATACTACGGCGTATGACGATGCCATTTACCGACCATCATTTGCAAGACAAAATTATTGCTTCACTTGTCGATGGTAAAAAACGTTTCTCTGAGTTAGTTCCGGAAGGTCTTGAGCATAGCTTGTTTATGTATCATATGAAGAAGCTGATCAAAGAGGGGTTTGTCACGAAAGATGATCAGTTTTATGAGCTAACACTCGTTGGTGCCCAGCACTACAATAGTCGTTATCGCATGCGTGAGCCATTGCGCCAGCCCAATCTTCTCGTACAGTTTCTGGTAATACAAGACGGGAAGGTGTTGCTATCACGACGAACTACCGCTCTGAGTAAAAATTTAAACGAATTCATGCTTCCAGGAGGAAACCATTTTTTCCTATCATCAAGTCGGAGTAGTGCGCAGTCTGTTGCCAAATCTCGCGGGCTTTTAGCGGATGAATTTTTGTTTAGTGTAGAGACAATCGTAAAAGAGACACAGTTTCATGGGATTATCGACGTCTATTCTGCAACGCTAAAATCTGAAGTATTAAAGTCAAATAAGGAATACGAACACGTCTGGCTTCCTATAATTGAGGTACAAGAAATGACTTTCGCGCAAGCGGGCTCTGCACCGTTTATTTTAAAGTCCATGGACGAGGAAAGTACTTCAAAACGCTTTACAAACTTAATCTGAAAGAAAAAGTAATGAACGAAGAACTGACACTAACTATTGAAAGAGACTTCGACGCACCAATACAGAAGGTGTGGCAAGCCTGGACCGACCCAGAAATGCTTCAAAAATGGTCATGCCCAGATACATTTGAAGTTACCAAAATTGGCGGAGTGCTAAAAGTAGGGGGTGAATGGCACATGACGATGGAGTCGAGCACACCAGGGTATAACGGGAGTATTAAAGGTAAGTATCTCGAACTTATTGAGCCAACTAAGATTGTGTCTACCCATACATGGATAAACGACGACGGCAGTGAAGACACCACTACTTACACAGTTGAGCTAAGTGAGCGAGACGGTAAAACACACATGGTATATACGCAGACTGGTTTTGCAAATAAGGGAATAATGGAAGGGCACAATGGCGGTTGGTCGCAGTGTTTTGCAAAACTTGAAGCCATGCTGAGTGTATAAAATTAAGGAAAGGCAAAGAAATAATGAGAGATTCAATAGTTATCGAGCGAGACTTGCGCGCGCAGATAGAGCGGGTGTTCAAAGCGCTTATTTCACCAGAAGATTTAGTACAGTGGCATCATGCTGGCGATGGCTGGAAGACCCCTTATGCAGAGGTTGACGCAAAAGTTGGCGGCAGAATAAAAATTGGCTATTCGAGCGCTGACGGTAGCCAAACCTTTGAGTTTGGTGCAATAATTTCAGAGATGAATGAGCCAACTCGCTTGGCGTATTACCTACAAGTTGAAGAAATTATAAATGCAGATAACCGTCTTGTGACGTATGACCTCTCAGAAAAAGATGGCATGACACACTTGCGGGTTGAGTTCGATGTAGAACAGGTACACGACAAAGAATTACAGCGAAAGGGCTGGAACCAGCACTACGACTTCTTGGCAGAATTAGTAGAAGGGAAATAATATGGCAAAAATAACACCATTTTTATGGTTTAACAATAATGCAAAAGAGGCAATGGACTACTACACAGAAGTGTTTGCCAATTCAAAAATTTTAAGCGTCAATATGTATCCAGATGAATCACTCGATGAACATTTTGAAGGTATGAGTGGGAAGGTGATCACCGGCGTGTTCGAACTCGACGGGCAACAATTCATGTGTCTCGACGGGGGCCCTATGTATGCGTTTAATGAATCTATTTCTATGTTTGTCTCTTGCAAAGATCAAGAAGAAATCGACTTTTATTGGGAAAAGCTTTCGGCAGTTCCTGAAAGCGAACAATGTGGTTGGTGTAAAGATAAGTTTGGTTTAAGCTGGCAAATTATTCCAGAAAACATGCCAGAGTTGTTAAGTGGGCCAGAAGCCATACAGGCGATGATGCAAATGAAAAAGATTAACATAAAAGAATTGCAGGAAGCTGCTAAATAGCAGTAGTGTTTGTGCAAAAAAAGTAGGAAGAGCTTAATAATTAAACAAGTTACATTTTGTTATTTATTATCTTTAGGCTCGTCAACCGAATAGGTAGCAAACGCTTCTTCTAGGTAGGATTGAATGTATTTTTTCATCTCGTCTTCACTCCAACCTTTGTGCTGCATAGCTTGTTTTGCCATGAAGCTTGTCACCTCCATCCAGTAGCCAAAATCCACCCACTGGTCTCCAGTTGATGCGTTGACACTGATTATTGCTTGACCAGTATCTTTTTGAATTTCAATCTTGCCAGATAAATTAATGATGTCTTCAGTGATTTTCTTTTTCTTAAACATAGTTGAAGTATAGCAGAGATATTTTTATTGTCCGACTTGATGTTTTGTACTATTTGTCGTTGAGTATTTGCTGGATAATTTCTTCAATTTCATCAGTATTCGTATCGTTTGCATGAAGTGCTTCATAGACACAAATACCTATGTGCTCAAGTGCAGGCCTAGAAACTGCTTCGGCTAAACTGTATATGGCTCTTGCTTGTAAGAACAACTTCTTGTTAGTTTCTGTCATCTCACCAGAGTCTAAAGACTCAATATATGGTTGCTCGATCTCTTCGCTAATATGTTTGAGTTTCTCGACACTAGCCTCTTCTGGCAAGGTAGCGGAGTTAAGGGCATACTGATCCTCTACGCCCGTCTTCGCTAAAGCCTGCTTAGCAACCGCGAGGCAAATAGACGTAGCCTGCTGTTCGGTAAGGCTAGCTAACAGTGTAGCGATTTTAGGAAACTGACTTTTGAGTGCATCCATTGCTGGCAGTATAGCAAATATAATGCGCAAAATGCCTGTGATCACACCTCAGGGTATGCCTCTCTAGCCTAATGCTCGGTTAGCTCACAGTTATAACTGTTCAGGTAAGCGCTCAGAAACGTACTCAAAAGTTTCTTCAAAATCTTGAACTGTTCGCAAGGCCATTCGTGCGGTGCCAGCCCATTCTTTTTCTACTCTAAGCGGAACATACACAATAAATTCTTCATTTGTCTTATGATGCCTCGCAAGCCCGATAAAAAGGTATAAGTCTTTTGGGTGTTGTTTGTGTCGGTATACGCCAGCTTTCATGGTTAGAGTATAGCAAGTATAGGAGTAAATAGTGTTTACATATAAAACTATATTTGCAAAGTTTAGGTTTGATACCAGGTCATGGGAAATATACATGCCACCTAAATGGTGACTTGTATATTTTGGCTCGCGACTGTAGACGTACAGCGAAATAGTTAAATAGTATACAATAGCAATGCAGTACATTAAATATTTTGCTGTACAGTAGTAGCATTGTTTCTAACAGCTTGCAAAGACGCCAAGGAAAGTTTCACAAAACAGAAAGGGATTCTGCCTATGGTAGAGAATATTGTGAATATTCTATCATTTGTACAATCTGTACTTATGCTTACTAACCTAACTCAACTACTACTGTTTTGCAGCAAAGTACTTAATAAGTTGAAGATTCTAAACTTTTCCACAATCATTAATTGCGGAGATAAAGCGGAGATAAACTAAAATTACAGATAGAAAATTTGGGTGATAAAAAATATTTACAAATTTATTACGAGAAGGACCAAGAACTAATTAAAAGTAGGATTTAGGAAATAGCGACGATTTTT
Organism: uncultured Candidatus Saccharibacteria bacterium; assembly: GCA_964536485.1. Classification (GTDB taxonomy): domain Bacteria; phylum Patescibacteriota; class Saccharimonadia; order Saccharimonadales; family SZUA-47; genus JAGQMY01. The sequence goes on along the minus strand of CAZHXX010000001.1, from coordinate 39,265 downwards.
GTTTTCACCGGTTTTTAGAATTAACTTTAACTTTAGCATTCTATTTAATTCTCTAGTTGCTTTCTTATCATCGGCTACTTTATTCATGCCGTTTAGGTTTCTATACTCGGTATTGTTTATACCCTGTGCATTGTTTTTTAAATAGGCTAAAGCATTTAACTAATGTTCACTTAAACTATGAATTGAGAATTTATTCAACCAAGCATGGTCGGCTCCTGATATAAATGCTGAACTGTATAGGGTTGCTACAAACGACTCATTTACATTTTTAAAATCAGGCTCTAATAAGCCAGCTTGTTCTATAGCTTTTTTTATCGTTTTTATTCCTCTGGCTCTTTGCTCGGTGTAGCCCATATCTTTCATGAAACTCATAAGTATAGGATTTCTTGAAATGGAAGCCGTAGATTCAAGTTCAGTTATGGGCACTAGACTTCTACCAGGGTTAATGAACTCTATTCGATCACTATAAATATCTATTTGCACACGCGAAGAAGTAACTGAGTAATCTCTATGCGCTATAGCATTTGCTAAAACTTCCCTTATAGCTTCCTCGGGTATAATAAATAGTCGTTTCTTTTACCCGAATCTATAGTACCTTTAATGGGGAGTGTCGATAGTAGGTATCTAAAAGACTCTTCAAAAATTTTTGACGTTGAACCGTAGAATTCTTTGTTAGCTATAAAAGGATCTCGTTCATTATTTTCTGAAGCTTTGTTTGTTCCTCTGTAGTGTGTAATTGCAAGATTTACAGTAGGCGCTACGATTTCCTGAAGTGAAGCGCCCTTTGAAAATGCTAGTAAGCCAAATAGTGTAACCTTTTCAGATTTAGAAATAACTCTTAATTTTTTTAAAATTTCAACTTTTACCAAGCCAGAATAAACGTTACCCCTGGCATTATTTACACGTGTAATATATCTTTCAAGCAATTGTTCATCTAAAACTTCCTGAGCCACCTCATCGTATTCAAGTGTTTCCGCGCCCCCTCTAGCTGCAATAGCGAATCTTCGAAGCCATTCATCATCAACTTGAACATTACTAGACCCTATACGAACTTTAGCTCCTTTTGGTAATCCGCGTTTTTTCGAAAACAAAGGTCTTAAGTTTGCTGGGATGGGTGGTATAAATACTTGAATTGTACCTTCAGTTTTTGTTATTTGTGGATAAACTGTATGATTATACGAACCACTGCAGTCTGAGATAATACTCCTTTGCAAAAGATCTATCTCTTGTGAATTCAGTCCTTGAAATTTACTATCAGGTTTAATTCCATAAATTATCCTCCCACCTTCAGAATTACTAAAGCCTGTAACTGATTCCCATATGTCTTCGGGCAGTCTACCTTTACTCGCGGTTTTAAACTCAGTTATTTCGTCCTCTGGTTCTTCGTTTAAAAATAGAGAAATTTGCTCATTCATTAAATTAATTATATATAGTTTTTCACTATAATTTAAAATTTACAAATTAGTTATTTAGCAATAATTAATTTACGTACGGACGCTACACCTAGTACTCTAGCTATGTGATTATAAATCTGTATAATGTTGAACCTACAATAGATCTGCAACTAACTGGACCAACTACAGCGTATCGCCAAGCAATCATATGCCTGTTATATTCGATAAAAAACAGACGGATATGTGGCTAGGACCAGTATCCTTCAACGAGATCAATCAGATCAACTATTAGCCCTGCTGAAACACCAGCTTAGATATTGTCCAAATCTCTACAGATGTTAATTATGCTCGTAATAATTCCGAATCGCTTATTTATCCTTTACAAGGAGAGTAAACTTTAGATATGAATCAGAATGATAAAACCCTAAAAAGTGAAATTAGAGAAAAACTGAAGCAAAATATGCTTGTTAGCCTAGGTCTAGTTTTGCTGGGAGGTATCATAACTTGGCTAACTTATTCACTTGCGTCAAATGGCGGAACCTACGTTCTAGCTTGGGGACCTATGGTATTCGGGGCAATTGGTTTTATTAAGAATCTTGTACTCTACATATTCCCAAATTCATTACTAAATGAAACCTCATTGAATCAAGGCTCAAATTCCGGCTTGAATAAGATGGTGAGTGGTAAAAAAAGTCTGATTTTAATTGTGTGTTCAGTAATTATAATTCTGATAGTAGCATCAATTTTAACTAGCAACGACGAAGGTTCTACATCAATTGATATGAGCCAAACTCATACAGCCAGCACAAACTCCAGTACTAATACGCAAGCATTGCAACCGGCGTCACAACTAAAAGAAATAGAAAGTGGTGACATTCTCAATGAAGTAAATAGTAGGAGAACTTCAAAAGGTCTAAGCACTATGGATTATTCAGCAGTGCTTCAGAATATCGCTCAGAATCTAGCTATTTTTAATTATCAAAACCCAAGTCTACCAATAGGCGAAACAGTACTTGAGGAGTATTTTAATGGTCAGGAGTACTATCCTGCGCAATCAGCTTACCAAGCGCTTACCGACGTTAATTGTTATTTAGAGCCTAAAGAACTTGTTGATAAATGGTATGCATCTACTAATAACTATCTGGATCAAAGATTTAAAGAGATTGGAATATATATAGGTGTAAATGATCGTGATAATTGCAATATATTTCTAGCTCTAGCTAGACCATAATATTAAGTAATATTCATCCATACTTAATCCTTCTTATTGTTTTTTCCTAGCTTCTTTTTGACTCATGGAACGGGATGACTTAGCTAAATAATCTATCATCCCTTGATATGAATAAGTGGAAGGAGTAACAATACTTAAATATTATTCTATGGCTTGGACTAAATTAATTAGAGCCATAGGTTTGCATCGGCTGTTTGCGAGTTATAAGATCTGTATCCCAGCCTTTGTTTTTCGCTTCAGCAAGTTGCTTCTGGTATTCTTCATCAAAATAAGTGTTTTTTATATTCAGCGCTGTTTCTCTATGCTCTTCAATCATAGGTTTAAAATAATCATATAATTTTGCTGCTCGTTCTGTATGTCTGGAAGCTCCGTCATCCCACACGAAGTATAGGTCTTCCTCTATTTCATCTTCTAAAATAAGTGCTTCCTCTTTTTTAACCTCTCGCGAATCAAAGAATATTTTTTCACTTTTTGAATCTAGTAGGCACCATTCATATTCAGGTGGAAATAGTACTTCTACTTCACAGTACTTTTTATCATCTTCTGGCAAGAGCACATATATTCTCGGGTCGCCTTTAATTAACCATTGATAAAGGGCAATGCCTATAGTAAGGCTATTTTCTCCTGCAAATCGGTAACAAATTAACATATTTTTAGTATAACTCTATTAAGTGATAGAAGTACTAAAGAGTTGTCTTAAATTGATGGCAGGAAATAATTTCTTATCGCTTCCTGTCCTATGTTGCGCTTCGCCGAACCACTTTTGATTCTCAAAAGCCAGGTTCATATCCAGTTCCCGGCGCCAAATAAAAAGGACCACATTTAGTGATCCTGATTATTTGGCTCACAACGATAGAGAACGTTATAACTATAATCAAGCAAGATTTAACTGTTAATTACAGCGACAATCATGCCTATTAGTAGCACTGAGTACTCAAACATACCGAACGGATTGAAATTAAAGTAAACATATCTAATCCAATCAGGATAAGCATATTTTCTAATCATCTCAGCTCGTTCGGAATCATCCCAAGAATACAGTTTTTGCTTCGGCATTTCCTTATTTGTCGGTGTGTCTATCTGGAATAAGAAAAGATACGAGTTCTTTTTATACGGATAAAGCCATTTGATTCCGAACCCTATCCCTACACTGTCATGTAAAAAGTGCGAAAGAGTACCAAGTGCAAAAATTAGTCCGACATAAGGATTTATGAGTCAGCCAAGCAATCCAACTACAGGTATTACAATAATTGGGTAATGTAGGCCGTCTCTATGTTCTGAATGAGGTAAGCGCTTTGTCTTTATGGCTTTCCAGACGTAATCAAGATCGGGGAGCAAGGCGGCCGAAACACCTAATGCTAAACAAAGGCCATAATTATAGCCCGTAAGGTAACTTAGCAGTACACCAAGTAAAAGACCGACCCCAACATTTAAAGGCATGTTAATAACTATAACAAAATATTACGGTTTCAACTCTGCTCTGGGTATACAAAAAGGTGGAACTAAATAACGGTTCTGACTTTGACTAGCATGGCTTGGTTCCGGGAACTGAATGAGGAGGACCTAAAACTTCTCCTACTATAGTTGTGGTACAATTTGAGTATGTCTACCACAAGAAAAGAAACACGTTCTTACAGCGACAGAAGAGAGTACTTAATCCAGGCTGTGACTAAAAGAAGACAGGAGTTAAAACGACGTGCTGTTGAGCTGATGGGAGGTAAGTGCGAAATATGCAAGACTGAATATCACCCGTGCGTTTTTGATTTTCATCATGTATACCCAGAACAAAAGGCATTCGGTGTTAGCGGGAGTGGCATTACGAGGTCATGGGAAGCTGTGGTTGAAGAACTCAAGAAGTGTATACTAGTCTGCGCAAATTGTCATAGGCAAATAAGCCTAGGTCTTCTTGATGAAAAGGCGATACAAATGGCGCACTCCAGGATATGGAGTTAGCTGATATAGAGTTTCCTGGCTCCCGAGGCCAGACTCGAACTGGCAACCTCAAAGTTAACAGCTTTTTGCTCCACCATTGAGCTACTCGGGAATGCACCAGAAAACTACATATCAGTTATAAAAGTGATGACTACAAGAGGTAATTATAGATTTTAAAGTGTTATGCGTCAAATCTATTTTACGGTATAGTTGCTGGTATGAATCAGATAAAAGCATTTAATATATTTTTGAAAGTCAGTCTCGTGGGTTTGCTGGTGCATGCAGTCTACTTTAGTGACTTGCCACAGTATAAAAATAAGGCGATAGCTTTGCGGGTAGTTTTTTATCCACTGACGGCGCTTGCAACCTATACTATCTGGCGCATAGCCAATAAAAACAGCGCAAAAAAGAGTGAGTACCCGCATATTGTCGATGTCTGCCTCACATTTGTGGTGGCGTTTGATTTACTGGGTAACACGCTTGCACTGTATGACAAGATTACTTGGTGGGACGATATTATGCATCTGCTTCTCTCCATCCCATGGGTGCTTGTTGCTGGCTTTATGTTGCGCGGGCAAAAAGTAGCACCGTGGGTATTGTTTGGGCTCGTGGTTGCGTATGGCTCAACAAGCCATATCGTGTGGGAATTACTTGAATATTTGAGTTTTGTGCGCAGTAACCCTACCGAATCTCTGACCGCTTACCGAGATACCATGGGAGATTTGGCGCTTTCCACCATTGGGACGTTTACCGGCGCATACATTACCGTAAAATACTTGAGAAAAAAATGATAGCCGATACATTGCTTCGCAAGCACCGCATAATTAGTGAGCAGATGCGTGCCGATGAACTGCGCGTACTCTTGCATGAGCTTGAACGAGTGGTACGTGCTGGTGTAGAAGGAGATTTAGTCGAACTCGGGTGCTACGAAGGCACAAGTGCTTTGTTTGAACAGCGCCTCCTGAACGAACTAGCCTCTGAAAAAAAACTTTGGCTCTATGACAGCTTTGAAGGTTTGCCAGAAAAGACTGCAGAAGATATGTCTGCAGTCGGCGAGCTGTTTAAAGGCGGCGAGCTTAAAGCGAGCAAAGCACGGCTGGAACGAAACTTTCATAAGGCGGGTTTACGACCACCGCTTCTAAAGCGAGCCTGGTTTTATGAGCTGGAAGACAAAGACTTGCCGAGCGAAATTTGCTTTGCATTTTTGGACGGAGATTTTTATGAATCAATCATGGACAGTATGAAACTAGTTGTACCAAAACTCACGCGTGGCGGAGTGATCATTGTTGACGATTATCAGAATGCGGCTCTGCCGGGAGCAAAAAAAGCAGTTGACTGGTGGGTGCAAGAAAAATCTCTAAAGATGCGTGTAGAAAAAAGCTTGGCGATTCTTGAGCTAGCAGACTAGCGTGTAAAGCGTATATATGGCTTGTTGATATAGAACATAAAAGCGTTGTGTTTACGGTCGAGCTTTATAAAATGCGTGTGCTGATGCACGACTGATTTGCGATTTGACGACGGCCCACGAGCATGAATATCGTAGCCGTTTCGTTCGTACGAACCAATAATATCAACGTATTCTACGGCTTCAGGTGCCGAGAGGTTTGAGAGTGTGTCGGTGTGCTTTTTTGGGATAAGAAGGAGGTGGTCGAGCACTCCTTGGCCGTCCCAGTGCGAATAGGGAAAGATGTTACGAATTACATAAAAAGACTTTGTTTCTGACACAAACTGAGGCGAGTCTTTGGTGATAGCACAAAACTGACAGCCGTTTCTTGGCTCGTCTGATGCGAGATATTCTCGATAACGCTTTTCTTCTTTTCTTGAACGTGTTGGCATTAGAAAATAAAGTCTACTCTTTTTCGTGCTCTTCTTCAAGGGCATGCAAACGAAGCGAGCGTTTTGCAAAACGGCTCTTTAGAAACGTGTTAAGAAGCGCTGCAATAATGCCGATGCCTATAAAGAGATAAAACATAGTAAAGATTTTTCCGGCATCCGATTGCGGGGCAAAATCTCCGTAGCCGACAGTGGCAAGGCTAATAACAGAAAAATAAATGGCATCGAGCCAGCGCCAGCCCTCGAAGTGATGGTAAAATACGCTTCCTATTACAAGTACCGAAACGGTAATAAATAGTATGTAGCGATACTGGCGTAATGCTTCTTTGGCTTCTAGGATTGCAATATGCTGACGGACTGGCGGTTTTACTTGAGGCATTTTTTTAACCATCCTTGTACTCCTGCAGGCACGGGCATGACAGACAACCTGCCAATTCTCACAAGCGCAAAGTCTTGGCATTCTGGCGCTGCTTTAATTGTTGCTAGGTGGAGAGGTGAGTCATATTTTTTTACAAATTTTAGGCGTACCGCCCAGCTTCTTCGTGGATCCTCATGATTTTCGTAAGGGTCACCAACTACCTCGGCCAGCCCAACAATAGACTTTTCTTTTTGCGAGTGATAAATGTAAACATTGTCGCCTGGGCGCATTTTTTGGATGTGTAAAATCGCGGCGTTGTTATGCACACCATCCCAGTTTGTTTCACCGTCCCGGGCAAGGTCGTCGATAGAATAATCGTGGTCTGGATCTGCCTTTGCAAGCCAATAGTTCATAGTTTCATTGTAACAGGATATACTTAATCATTATGGGAATTATTGAAGCAATTGTTTTGGGCTTGGTGCAGGGGCTTACTGAATTTATCCCTGTTTCGAGCTCGGGGCACTTGCTGGCTGCTCATGAACTTTTTGGCACCACTGACAGCACTCTCGTATTTGACGTAGCATTACATGTAGGAACTTTGATTGCGCTGGTTATTTTCTTTTGGAGAGATATTTTAGAACTTGTTCGTAACGCCATTTCTAAAAATGAAAAGGGCAGACTTGCAAGGGTTATTGTTATTGCGACAATTCCGGCGGCGACAATTGGCTTTCTTGCCTCTGATTGGATAGATCAAACATTGCGCCATCCAGGAATAGTAGTTGTCACTATGCTAGTCATGGGCAGTGTGATGCTTTTGGCCGAAAAATACGGCGAGAAACATGCACATCGGGAGCTAAAAGACGTTGGGATGCAAGATGGGCTACAAGTTGGTTTTGCGCAAGCTTTGGCGCTCATACCTGGGGTGTCTCGTTCTGGCGCCACCATTACTATGGGGCTTTTCCGGAATATAAAGAGAGCAGATGCAGCACGTTTTTCGTTCCTTATGGCAATTCCTATTACATTTGGGGCCATTGCCGGTTCGTTGCTTGGGGCGGAGCCAGGAGAGCTCAGCGGGCAGGCAAGCTTGTTCGCAGTAGGTATTGCCACCGCAGCGATAAGTGGATTTATCGCTATACGCTTCTTGCTTAAGTATCTGGCCGGTAACTCATTGAAAGTCTTTGCCTATTACCGATTTGTGTTTGCCGCTGTACTCTTGCTTATAATCCTTGTAAAATAGTGCTTAAGCTAACGAGGGAGTTACATTACTATGACGATTAACGTATCGAAGCAACAACTATTTAATGCAGCGCAGATGGTGTTATTGGTGGTGGTGCTAGGGTTATTGCTATGGTCTCAGCCATGGAATAAGAGTTCTGCGAGTAGTGCTACCCGCAAGATTACTGTCACAGGAGAAGCAACTATAGAGTCAGCACCGGATGAATATATGTTTTACCCGTACTTTGAAGCAACCGGTAAAGATAAAGATGCACTAAAAGACACGCTTACCACTAAAGCCAATGATGCTATTACAAAGCTCAAAGAACTTGGTGTAAAAGACGATGACATGAAGCTGGATCTTAGCAGTTTTGACAATTGGTACTGGGCGAAGGACGAAGAAGGCACCGCAACCGCCAGCATAACTATCAAGATTACCGACAAAGATTTGACGCAAAAGATACAAGATTATCTTCTGACTACAGATGCGAAAGGGCAACAAACCCCACAAGCAAGCTTTAGCAAAGACAAGCAGAAAGAGCTTGATAGCCAAGTTACCGACAAAGCAATAGAAGATGCAAAGAAAAAAGCCGAACAACAAGCGAGTAAGCTTGGCGCTAAAGTTGGCAAGGTGATTGAGGTAGGACAGTCTTCAGGCCCTATTACGCCTGTGGCGATGGACAGTGGTTCTTTGACGGTGAGTGCTGGTTCGGCAGAAATGAGTCGGGCTTCTCTTCCTGTTTTGGTTGGCCAAAATGAATATACGCAGACAGTAAGCGTTACCTATGAGTTAAAATAGAGATAAGCAATAGAAATAAGGATTTGGAATATATATGGCGAAAAAATTGAACACGAAACGCGTACTGATGATTTTAAACATTGTAGCTTTGCTAGGGCTCAGTACCTCTACGGGACTTCTATTTATGAAGAACAAGGACCTTAAAGACCAAGTTGGTCTCACGGCAGACGAGCAAAACAAGCGACTTATCGCCGAAGTCAACAAGGTGTATGATTTGCCGGAAGAAGAGCCAGTCGTTGCCAAGGTGACAAATGTAGACGAGTTTAAGAAACAGTTCGATGCCTTTAAGGATGATGACATTCGGGTTGATGACTACCTGTTGTTTTATCGCAAGAATCGCTTAAATGTTATCTACCGAAAAACAGAGAAGCGTGTCGTAAAGACTGCTGCCGTGGCGGTTCCAATTACGTTAGAACTTGTTGGTTCGGAAGCTGCGATAGCAGAAGTCGAGAAGAAGGCAACCGAAGCCTTTGGGAACCAGATTACTGTAGTAAAGACGAAGAAGGATGGCATTACGCAGAGTTTCGTGTTTGACGTTGATAATGATCAAGCTAATGAGACGACGAGCGTGGCACAGAAACTATCTTACGAAGTTGGCACAACACTCCCAACTGGTTTTACGCCTGGTGCACAAACAGAAATTGTCGTGGTTGTCGCTGGCAATGGTACTGCTACGACGACGCCTGCAGACACTACCGCAACTCAGCAACCGTAAGGCTAAAACACTCTTACTGTCCAAGGTTTTTGCCGATAGCCTGATAAAAAGTATGCCGAGACGGGTGATATATCCTTGGATGCCCCGTACGTGACATCTGTTGTGCGATGGTAGTCATCGCGGCGTCAGCTTCAAAGGTTTTATCAAAAGGGGTTGGAGGTATTTCACCGATAAAGCATCTTGGTTTGCCCGAGCTGATGTCGATCCCCACCGCCATAGTAGGAATACGCATTGTAATGTCTGCAGTGCCAAAGGCTAGCGGTCCCATGTGTGTAACTTTAGGTATAAATCTTTTTGTATCCTCTGTATGATTCATAGAAGATATCGTGACATCACGGCTACCACTACCAGCGAACATTGTGAATCGTCCTTTAGGAGGCTCTGACAGGTTTTCACCATGGCTCAAAAATTGAGCCATGCTTGCCTTGTTTACGTCATCTCTAACAGTTTTTGGTACTACGTCTCTTACTGAAGGGCTAGGTGGTAGAGTGTAGGTCGTTTGCGAAAATATCCCAGCAAGAACTTCAGAAGTAGGGAAAGCACCTTGCAACTTTGTATATTTCACAAAATAACTTGCAAATAGGTTTGCTTCGATATCCTCTGGCCTGACAGGAGTGTTCTCATAGAGTGCACAAAGGAACGCACCACCTGCAACTGCTATGCCGATAACACTTTTGTAGTGATCAGTCATCATTGCAAGTTCTTTACCATTAAGGAGTAAAGACGCGGCATGGTTTAGTAAATCTTTACGAGCGGCAAATCTCTCAATAACTTGTTCCGTAGCAGGGTACACAACGCTTGCGAGGCTTCTGATTTCTTCAGCAGTTGCGTTTTTGCCGTGTACCGCAATACAATCAAGGCGTTGAAAATCGTAACTGCCTGGTTCTACTAATGTGAATCCGTCATTTTCATCGTTATGCCCATCGAGATTTTTGGTCAAACTAACAGCCTCCGCATCTTCGTACGCTTCTCGTAAAGGAGTTACCTCACTTGAAATTACAGGGGTATAGCCTGTTGCTTCAGCCATAGGGACATTCTACCAAATGTGTACAAAAATACTATATCTAGCGTAGAAACTTAGTGCTACACTACTAGTGGTTTAACCGCCATTAAAAGTAACACAACTGGAAGTAGGTGAGAATCCTACGCTGTGCCGCAACGGTAATTTGGCCATAAAGCTGATAAGCCCGATACAGAATAAATTCCCGAGCAGGAAGAACAAGCATGAATTAATTGTATTCACGCCCTCTTTTTTGCTCAGGTAAAAAAGAGGGTTTTTTGATTTATGCAAGTCAGCGCTGAGCAGTTACTTGAAAGAGAGCAGTATGGGCATTCGCTCTCTGCTGTCCGTATGCTTGGGAGTGTTGCGGTCGAGCGGTCTCTGCCAGAGCTTTTACAAGAACCTAACGGGTATTTAACACGTGTATGGAATGATTTTTACACCCGACTTGAGGAACATCTTGCAACTGACCCGGAATATGGCGAACAGCTCATCTTTGATAATTCGAGAACTCTAGAGATAGTTGACGGGCATGCAGTGACAGAGCATGGGGAACAAGTGATAGACATGGTGAGAAACGGCGAGACGCGCTCTATCAAGGCAATAGAATCAGACCCTAGAATGGCGATACAAGCTGAGAGAGATAAGAACGATACACTATTAGCATTAGCAGTAGACCAATTGGAAGTCGGTGAGATGATTGGGGCTCTCAGTATGGATCCAAAAGACGCAATTAAAGATGACAAGGATTTTTGGGAAAACCACATGAATTACCGTGAAGGTATGGCTATTTGGCAGTGGTACTACCGCGTAAGTGAAACTGAACTAAAAGCTGGAGTGATTTGTATAAAACGTAGTGACACACAAGCGATGCGAAAAGCTTTTGCGAAACTTGGATATCTGGTCCCAAAAGATGTAAAAGATGAGCAGTGGCTTACTCTACACATGCGAAAGGCTGGTTCAATTAATGATGCTAAGCAACTTGGGCATCAACTTAAAAAGTATCATCGAGAGTTTATCGGTGATGCACGTAAGGAGTATTCAGTCACTGACTTCCTGGCACGACAAGATGCAACGGTGCAAAAGTATTTTGCTACATATGTTCCGAAGCTTGCAGAAGCAACTCATACCAAAACAAATGACAAGAGATTGCAAGAATTAGCGCGCGCACTTGCCCATGTTGATTCTATTGACTGGGCTAAACGAGTGCAACTAATGCAAATTAGTAAAAGAACGAGTTTTGAGGATGCTGATGCTCGTCTTATGGATGAAATGATTACCTACGCCCTCGTTGAAGAGCTAAGAAAAGAACTCCCAACATACATGTATAAAGAAACGAATTCTACAGAATTGCTTACTACACCAATTTCTTTGAGACGAGAGCAAATGGCTACATTTGTCTATGGAGCTGTTTTGCAGCAACAAAAGGATCTAATAAGACAGATGGTACAAAATGTACGAGCGGGAACAGAAGCAAAGCGATCATATGGTGGGTGTAGCGGGAGCTCATTGCACTCGCGTGATGTGAACGGCGAAGTAAAAAGTACCGATGAACTTTTTGGATTGCAAGATATCTTTGGCGGGAAGCTTAGAGAAAATGTTGATGCTGAAGATACGGCAGAAGACAGCTTTGGGGCCCTAGTTTTTCACTGCACGGAAGGGCACAGAAACGAGAGAAAAAGAGGGGAATTATTAGAGAAGTGCCAAGTTTCTAGTTGTAAGGGCATGGTGTGCGCACCAAAAGAAGAAAAACCAAAACCAGCACCACTATGGAAAAAGAAACTTGCTACACTTGTAGAGAACAATCATGGTAACAAACGAAAACAATTCACTGCAAAAGCAGCCTGAAAACAGGAATAGCTCTGATTTATCTCAGTGCTCTATAGAGTATTTTTGTGAGTTGTGCGGGTTTTATCCTTTGCTTCCTGTACATGGACACTATGAATGCCCGCAATGTCATTATAAGACGAAATGTTGCGAAGGTATGGCACTGTAATGGCTAACGACTTTTTGAAGAGTTGGGGTGGCAGGCAAGGCTCAATAGTCGTTTTTGCCGGGGTGTTTGACCCAGTACATAACGGCCATCTTTCTGCGGCTAGAAAAGCACTGTATTACGGGTCTAGAGTAGTTTTCTTACCGGAGAGAGTACCGCAACATAAGCACGGAGCGACACCTTACCAACACAGACTTAACATGTTAAGAATAGCTGTTAAAGATGAGCCTTCTCTAGAAGTAGTCGATTATCCTGCGAACAATCACTGGGTGGTTGAGACCTTTACGTGGCTTACTGAAAAGTTCCCAAATAACAGCTTCGTTTGGCTCATTGGCCAGGATGTTGAAGGAGGTATCGCGTCATGGAAAGACATCGATAAGCTTCATGATATTGGGGTTAAGAAGATTGTCGTGATGGGGCGTGATCATGATTTTTCGGTTTACTTAGAAGAATTGCACGGAGTTGATGTTGTACATACTCATCGTCCTTTAAGACAAGATTATGAGTTAAATTCTACGCGTATTCGCAAAGACATACATCACTATGCTGAAGATGTACCCAAAGCGGTGTATGAGTACATAAAAGAAAACGGTCTTTATTCTGCTGACTCTGCGTTAAAGTGACTGCGAATATAGGCGATGTGCTTGTCGTGGAATTTCTTGTATTCGGTTTTTTTGTAACCATTTTTCTTTATGAAAGCGCTGATTTTTTCGCTTCCAATGTAGTGAGGAAGCATGACGTAGCTTGCGCCAAGTGTGTAGAGCTCCGCTGCCTCGGCAATATTTTCTGAGTGGCAAATCACTACGCATGAGGGGTTGAGCCGATTCATTAATTGAAGAATATAGGTGTTGGTAGAAAAATCGGTAATCGATATGACGGCCATCTTTAACTTTGAGATATCTAGTTCCTCTAAGAGTTCTGAGTCGTTGGTGTCGCCATACAGATACTCGATGTTGTCTCGGTTAAGGGTATCGATAACGTCTGGGTCGTAGTCGATAACAATAAACCGACTCCCCATAGAGTGGAAGGTTTTTACGAATTCACTGCCACCTTTTTTGTAGCCAAAGACTACCGCTTCGTAAGCGCGCTTTGGTGCTTTTTCGGGGCGTATTTTTCGCCTTTCAAACAGGCTGAGGTAGTGCTCGAGTCGAGTGTAGAGTGACTCGGCGTAGATAATCATATAGGAAGAAAGCGCAATAGTAATAAGGGCAACAACCGTGATAAGCGACACGACCTCATCCTTGATTTGGCCGTTACTCGCACCAAGCAAGATAAAGATAATTGAGAATTCGCTTATCTGGGCAACAGCTAAGCCTGCCTTAAAACTAGTTTTCTTTGTATAGCCTAAGAGCCCCATGATGGTCATGACCACAATAGGGTTACCTACTAACACGATAGAAGAGTAGAGTACTGCCTGCAACAGCACGCTCCCCACTGAAGAGATGTTAAGCGTAGCCCCAAGAACGATAAAGAAAATAACAATGAAAAAATCACGCAAAGGTCGAAGTTTTGAGGCCACATCTTGGGCGTAATGCATGCCGGCCATACTCACGCCAGCCGCAAGAGCACCTATCTCGAGAGAGAAGCCTACTTCTTTGAATATTGCGCCAATCCCAAATCCCCAAGAAAGTGTGAATAAAAAGAGTAGTTCTTGGGAACGCGAGAGGAACTTTGCTATAGGAGTAAGCAATAGTTTGTTTGCTCCATACAACGCACAGGCAAGCAAAACACCTTTTGCGAAAAGTATCGCAAAGTCACTTAGCTGTAAGCTTCCGCTACTAGATGCAGATGCGACAACGAGTGCAAGGGTTGCGATAACGTCTTGTACAAGAAGAAACCCAATAGATATTTTCCCATAAAGTTTATTTTGCTCTTTTTTATCATTGAGAAGTTTGAGCACAATAATGGTGCTACTAAAGGCTAGTGCTACCGCAATATAGATACTCTCTGTTACGGAGTAATTAAGAACTTTTGAAACAAAAAATCCTATAGCGGTCGTGCATACAACTTGACCTACCCCGGTAAATACGGCAGTTTTCCCAACTTCTTTCACCGCCTTATAATTTAATCCCAGCCCAACAATAAAGAGAAGGAGGGCGATACCAAATTTGCCAAACGACTCTATCGCTTCGGGGTCGCCAAGGAGGTTAAAAGCAGAAGGCCCAACCAAGATGCCGGTAACAATGTACGCGATGATTAGCGGTTGTTTTAAAAGGCGGGCAAGCAGAGCTACACCTGCGGTCAAGGCAAGGACGGTACTGAGTTCGGCAAATAAGTCGTGATGCATAGTTTTTGTTTTTTTGTGTAATTATTTTTAAGTGTAGCGAAGAAGCAGAATAAACACAAGCCTCTTGACGGAATGTGTAACAGGTATGCTATTATAAAATTACTTCTGTAAGTTGAGAGCATCTTTGCGAGAAGATGAGCTTTACGGAAAGATAAAAACGAGACATTCAAAAAAAGTAAATGCGAGAGAAAGGACTGATATATTGTATGTCAGTCAACGTGACAATTGCGCCCTCTGTTCAAGAACGAATAGAAGTGACGGTGTTAAGGCCTCAGTGGCAATCATTTATTCTTTACTAGTGTAGAGATGTTATTTTGGTGCGATAAAGAAAAAGCCGACTACTTTCTTAAGGTAGCCGGCTTGTAGATGTTTATGCGCTTCTTATTGTGCGGTGGTCTGTTCAGTTGAGCTACCAGGTTGTGCTTCTGTTGCCGTAGGAGTAGTTTGAGTTGTTTCTCCCAGTGCTTTATCGATGAGAGCGGAGAGCTCCTCGACGGTGTCCATTGTTGAGGTGTCTTCGATTTTTTTGCCGTTTAAGACGAAGGTTGGAGTACCGGTTATAGCGTACTTATCTTTGCCTTCTGCGGTGTCTGCGTTTATGGTTGCTGAAGTTGAGGCATCTTTTAAGTCGGTGTTGTATTTTGCCATGTCTAGCCCCAGCTTCTCGGCATAGGTTTCAAAAATACGGATGGCACTATCTGTCTGGATGCCAACTGGATCGCTTTGTGATGGTCCGTTCCAATCTTCTTGGTTGGTATACAAAAGGTCATACATTTCGAAGAATTTGCCCTGTTTTCCGGCCGCTTCGGCTGCTCGGTGCGCAGCAAGTGCGTTACGGTGTACTTGTACGAGTGGGAAGTGCTTGTACTGGAAGGCAATTTTATCTTTGTACTTCTCTTTTACCTGTGCAACTACAGGGTAGAAGAACTTACACGCAGGGCATTCAAAATCCCCATATTCGACGAGCGTGACTGTTGAGTCTGCTTTCCCATATACATAGTTAGATCCTTGACCGGTTGCTTGTTCATCCTTACCAAGGACAACAGCGCCTCCAATAATTGCCACAACGGCTAGAACGGCAATAATTACTTGTTTCATGAAACACTCCTTTTTGTCTATAACATTTTACCTTAACAGGCTTGTACTTACCTAACAAACGCGTCACAATAAAGGAGTGAATACATTATTTTCGTATCTTCTCTTTACCGCGCTTATTTTGATGTCTACCGGTGCTCTTACTATTCAGGGTGGATTGCTCGGGATGAACCATTACCAGCTCAAGCGTAAAGCGCAGGCAGGGGATAAGCGGGCAAAAGCCGTGTACCCATTGCATGTGTTGCGCTATGAGCTGTATATCGTCATGAGCGCAATTGTTCTTGTGTGTAATGCATGGCTAGTTATTCTCCTAAGTGGCTGGACTGATGCACTTTTTGCTATTCTTTTTGGGAGTCTTATTCTTCTTGTGTGCGAGCTTTTGTCACTGTTGTTTTTAAGAAATTTCGCGCTAGCTTTTATTGCGCTTTCGGCACCACTTCTGCGCAAAATTGTCGGCTTTTGCTCACCCGTACTACGGCCAATTGCTCATAAAATTGAGCAAGTCATGCAGAGCCAAGACAATGCAGTCTATACCAAAGAACAACTCGTTGCGCTCTTTCAGAACACGTTGCATAAAAAAGACAGTGACGTATCGAATGACGAACTCTTGATGCTGCAAGGGACACTTGGGTTTGGTGACAAAAAGATACGCGATATTATGACACCAAGACGAATGGTTCGTCTGGTCGCGCAAGGAGATGAGGTAGGGCCTTTGCTCATGGACGAACTTCACCGTTCTGGGCATTCACGGTTCCCCGTTACGGTTGATAGTACGCATATGGAATTTGTTGGGACACTGTACCTACGAGACCTCGTGGGACAAAAGACTTTAAAAAAAGTAACCGATATCATGAGTAAAGATGTGCGCTATATGCATGAAGAAGAGTCGCTAGACCAAGCACTGCGTGCCTTTCTTAAAACCCATCACCATTTATTTGTGGTAGTAAATAATTTTGAAGAATTTGTCGGCGTGCTGAGCATAGAAGATGTTTTGGAAGAGATTATTGGCAAAGAGATCGTTGACGAGTTTGACGCATATGATGATTTGCGCGCGGTAGCAACAAGCATTGCTGACAAAGAACGGGCAAAGCGTCAAAAAGCTGTTAAAACAGAGAAAAAGTGATATACTATGCGAATGAAAAGTTTTGGTTTTTCTGATAATAATCAACGGTCCGCACGCTAGCCGGAAGCGGGCTAGCTTTGTGCTTTGGACCGAACCCAGCCAAAACAACCTAACGAATAAGAGGATACAAAAAATGAGAACTTTTTCTTTAGACGTGACCGAGTGTGTTGGCGAAACAGTAACTGTTGCTGGCTGGGTGCATTCACGTCGTGACCATGGTGGACTTATATTTATTGATTTACGCGATTATAAAGGGGTAGTACAACTTACTGTTGCAACAGGCTCCGAGGCGTTTGCTATCGCAGAAGAGCTTCGCGACGAATATGTTATTCAGGCCACAGGCAAGGTAGCAGAACGTGCAACTGACTTGCAGAATCCTAACATACCTACCGGCAAGGTAGAGCTTCTTGTCGAGTCAATTAAACTCTTGAACAAGTCGGAGCCGTTGCCGATTCAGGTAAACTCTACCCAAAACATCAGTGAAGATAACCGCTTAAAATACCGCTATCTTGATTTGCGACGCCCAAAAATGCAGATGATGCTCAAAAAGCGTGCCGAAATGTACTCACGCATCCGTACCTTTATGGAATCGCTTGATTTTACCGAAGTAACAACGCCTATCATCGCCAACTCTAGCCCAGAAGGAGCACGTGATTTTTTGATTCCGGCACGCATGCATCCGGGGAAGTTTTATGCGCTCCCACAAGCTCCACAGCAATTTAAGCAATTGCTTATGGTAGGCGGATTACACCGCTACTACCAGCTTGCCGCGTGTTTTCGCGATGAGGACCCGAGAGCCGATCGACTCTACGGAGAGTTTTACCAGCTCGATCTTGAAATGTCATTTGTCGAAGATGGTGAAGAAGTGCGCACGACGATTGAGCCACTCATCAGAAAGCTTACTACAGAGTTTGCTGGCAAGAAATTGCTGTTCGAAGACATCCCGCGCATCCCATATCTTGAAGCTATGGACCGCTTTGGAAGCGACAAGCCAGACCTTCGTTTTGGCATGGAGTTGCAAGACCTCAGTGAAGAGCTGAAGGACTGTGGTTTTGGGGTATTTGCAAACGCTATTAAAGACGGTGGAGTCGTGAAGGCTCTCGTAGTACCAAAACAATTTAGCCGCTCTGAAATAGACAAGCTTACCGAAAAGGCAAAAAGTGATGGAGCTGGCGGTTTGCCATATATGACTATTGAAGCTGGCAAAGCTGTTTCTTCAATAGCAAAATTCTTCAGTGAAGAAGACTTGGCACAAATTGTCACAAAAACGGGCGCGAAAGACGGTGACACTATTTTGTTCGGCTCTGACAAACGTGAAAGGGTAAACAAAGTATTGGGTGGCTTGCGTTCACAACTTGGTGGCGAGCTTGGGTTGAAAGATCCAAACATGGTGGCTCTTGCCTGGATCGTGGATTTTCCTTTCTATGAGACGGACGAAAAAACTGGCAAGCTCGATTTTGGGCACAACCCTTTCTCAATGCCAAAAGGTGGACTCGAAGCGCTTAACGCAGAAGACAAGCTAGGAATCTTGGCAGACCAATATGACATGGTCATGAACGGTTATGAAATCTGTTCTGGCGGGGTACGAAACCACAACCCAGAAGTGCTCTACAAAGTTTTTGGCGTACTTGGCTTTGATGAGAAGTACGTTGAAGAGAAGTTTGGCGCGATGTTGAATGCCTTTAAGTTTGGTGCACCGCCTCACGCCGGTTGCGCGTTTGGCGTTGATAGAATTTTGATGGAACTAATGGGTGAAGACAACGTCCGTGAAGTAGTAGCTTTCCCTAAGAACGGTTCCGGCATAGACGTCATGACCAACTCACCAAGCACTATTGACGAACAGCAACTCAAAGAACTCTCAATACGCGTTAATGTGAAGTAAACCTAAATTCGCGTGTTTAAACTTGTTGCGGTAGCCCTACGCGCAACACGCCAGGTGCCATAAAACTTACACCATGCGCGAATAAGCCATTAAGTGCATCTCCGAAAATATCTTGAGCAATTTGCTTTTCTGTAGCTACAAATCCTAGCCTAAACATTAAGCGCTCTGGAGTGAGCCTTGAGTCTCCATCATTTTCGCCACCATAGGTACGGTTAACTGTATCTAATACAGGAGCTGTGCTTTCACCAACTTGGTAATCTCCCAGTAAAAGGTGTATCGTTGTGCCCGGTTGCCCTGTCGGAAATTGTTCCTCCTGAAAGTCTACTCCATGAAAAGGAAGTACCACATCTACTCTATTAGCCGAACCAGATTCTTGTAATAACCCCCGCCATTTCCGGGCTAATTTTCCCTGAAGAGCCCCAACTTCGTAAGAGCGTGCTTGTATCTCGTCCTGGTCCGCAAGATGTCCTGTGCCAGCTATTTTGCCAAGGTAAGCATCAGCTTCTTGAGCGGTGACAATTTCTAAGGGTGTTGTCGGTGGTTGTGCATAACCAATGGATCGAGCACGTGCTCTCGTTTCAGCGATAGTTCGTGCACGATCAATTTCGTAAATAGTTGGGCGGAGGGCAATAATAAAAGAGGGTATAGCTCTGGCTCGGATATTGGTAGTGTGATGCTCGCCAGGAGGGCACGGGGCGGGCACTTCTTGTGTTGATTCAATCATGATAACTCCTTGGGAAATACTACGCTCTGTTGGAGATAGAATGCAAGCACAAGAACTTTATGAAACTGTCTTTGATGAGGCGGTATAATAAAAGAGGTTAGTTCGGTCAGCAATATGATTAACTGAATACTAATCGATAGGGAGCTCAATATCCGTGAAGCGCCTTCGCGTGCGACACATGAGAGCACCCACCTGTATTTTGCAGGTTTAATCACGCTGACCGTTACTAGCCTTTTTATTTGTTGAAGTTACGTCGTTTTGCTTTTTCTCCTCTGTTGCCAGTGGTATACTTAGCTATAAGCATGAGCGATAAAAAAAAGATTGAAATTCAAGATGATTCTGAGGAGTCATTACATATCAATGAGGAGACGACAGATGCTGAGCAGGACCAGTGGGTAGAGCAGCTGGACGAGGAATCGTTGCTAGAAAGCCCGGTTGACGAAGCAGAGGTTGAACGACTCATTGAAGAGCCAGCTTCGAAACTTGATGAAGAGTTTACGGAAGACAGTGAGGAGTCACAAAGCACAGAAGTCTCACCTAAAGACGAGCCAGAGAGTGTCGACGACGCTGTTGATGAGATTGTCGCTGAAGAAGCAGACAGGCTCATGCAAGTTGAAGACGCCGTTCGCTCCCATGATTTTGCGCCTCCACCTCAAAAAAAGACTTTCTGGAGCGCTTTTAAGCGAGCTGTGAGCGCATGGTGGGGGAATACACGTCTTCGCAACGCAACCCTTATTGGTCTATTTCTTGTCCTTGTTGCAGGTGCGCTTATCCCTTACAGCCGGTATTTTTTGCTTAATACCGCCGGAGTTCGCGTGCGGGCAAGTCTTACCGTCGTTGACTCGGAAAGTGGGCGACCTTTAAAGAATATCTTGGTCAACTTGCAGGGCAAAGAGTCTCGGACAAACGATGAAGGGTTTGTGAACTTCGATAGCTTAAAGCAAGGTACCTCGAGACTGAATATAGAACGGAAGGGGTTCGCATCACTGGAGAAGAATGTAACTTTAGGCTGGGGGACAAACCCGCTCGGCGACCAGTCGCTACTAGCGACTGGCGCGCGCTTTCGGTTTACGCTGAAAGATTGGCAAAGTGGGACTATCATCAAAGAAGGTGAGGCAGCGAGTGGCGAATATGTTGGGCAGGCAGATGATGACGGTGCTATAGAACTAGTTATGGGTGAAGTGGGTGATGATGACGAGATTACTATAAGTGCACAAGGTTATCGTAGTGAGACGCGTAACATTGCTGATTTGAACAACGATTCTAGCGAAATAGCGATGGTTCCAGGCAAAAAACACGCTTTCGTAAGCAACAGAGATGGTGAGTACGATCTCTACGCAATCGATGTCGATGGCAAAAATGAAAAAGTGTTGCTGAAGGGGAGTGGAAAAGAGCGTGAGGTCCCCTTTGTACTCCCGCACCAAACAAAGAATACTGTTGCATACATAAGCTCACGCGATGGCGATACTAACAAAGACGGCTTTATTTTAGACGGCTTGTTTGTTGTGGACACTGACACAGCAGAGACATATAAGGTAACGCGTTCTGAGCAACTGCAACTTATTGGCTGGAACGACAACAAGCTTATTTATGTAGCAATAATTGAAGGGGTGAGTGCTGGAAATTCACAGCGCAGTAAGATTGTGAGCTACGATCTCACCACAAAAGAGCGCATCGACCTTGCATCATCAAATTATTTTAACGACGTAAAGCTCATCGGGGGCACGGTATATTATGCAGTCTCTAGCTATGCGGTACCTCGGGCTCAAGCGAAACTCTATAGTATTTCAACTGACGGAAAAGACAAAAAAACAGTGATTGATCAGCAAGTATGGTCGATAGTACGAGCCAGCTATGATTCGCTTCTCTTTAATACAGAGTCCAATGAGTGGTATAAAAAATCTCTTGAAGGTGAGCCGGAAAAACTCAGCTCCCAGCCAGCTCAACAAGAATCAAGGACCTACGCTTTAAGCCCAAACGGTTCTCGCGCGGTCTGGGTAGATGTTCGGGACGGCAAAGGTGTCTTACTTGCTTATTCAGTTGAAGACAAAAAAGAAACCACTGTCAAAGTAGCATCAGGTTTGAGTACTCCAGTGTATTGGATTGGCGATAGTCAAGTTGTCTATAGAGTGACGACCTCGCAAGAAACAGCAGACTATGTTGTTAATCTTGACGGTGGCGAGGCCAAAAAAATTGCAGATGTCGTCGGGAATAGATCACGATATTTTTACTAGATAATGCCCAACGAGCACGTATCATAGAAGGGTATGCACCAGACAAACAGTGACTTTCTACGGCTACTTTTAAGATATTACGTTGAAAACGGGCGTTTACTACCGTGGAGGACTGTCGGTAAGGACGGGACGAGTAATCCGTATCATATACTTGTTTCTGAACTCATGTTGCAACAAACCCAGGTTGAGCGAGTCATCCCAAAATACGAAGCCTTTCTTGCGCGGTTCCCCACATTGCAGTCGCTCGCGGAAGCAACCCTCGGAGAGGTTATAGAGCTATGGAGTGGCTTGGGCTATAATCGTCGGGCGAAGTATCTGCACGATGCTAGCAAGGTGCTTGTGCAGAAAGACTTTCCTCGTGAGGTAGAACAGCTAGTTGTGCTCAAAGGCGTAAGCAAAAATACTGCCTCAGCAATACTTACCTACGCTTTTAATCAGAAACATGTTTTTGTTGAAACAAACATCCGCACCGTCATAATAGATACATTTTTTGCAGACAACGAACAGGTGACGGATAAAGAAATTGAAGTAAAGCTGGCTGAATTACTTAAAGAATATCATGGCTCATACCGTGACTTTTATTGGGCACTGATGGACTATGGCACCTTTTTAAAAAAATCTGGTAACAAGGCACATAAGAGAAGTACTGCCTATAAAAAGCAGGCACGCTTCCAAGGCTCGGTTCGTCAGCTGAGAGGTGAGCTAATTCGTAGAGCGCAGGCAAGACAATCGCTTGCTCAAGTCAGAGCAGACTTATCCGACAAACGGCTAGAAAGTGTCCTTAGCACACTCGTGCAGGAAGGCCTTCTGCGCGTGACAGAAACCACCATCGAAATAGCATAGCGAACAAGAAAAAGCTTATGGTACAATAGCTACAACTAATGGGGGTATTTTATTTATGAGTAAAAAAATAAAAGCCTTTCTTGTCATTTTGCTTGCAGTTACGGTCTTTACACCAGTACTACCTGCTCGAGCGGTCGATGAGGAAGCGACACAAGCGAGTGATACAACAACTCAAGATGCAAGCATACTGCAATCGACTGCGCCAGCCGAAACTTCAGCAGAGACAGAGACATCTACTCCAGTTGATAGGTCAAATGGCCGTGCAGAAAGAGTAAAGGCATATAAAGAGAAGGTCCAGAGTAAACTCACTGCCGTAAAAGAGAAGCGACTCACCACACGTTGTAAGAATGCACAAGAAAAGATAATGGCTCTACGTACTCGTCTGCAAACTGCCCTTAGCAACCGTAGGAAGGCCTACCAAACTATTTCAGAGAAGCTTGATAGTGCTGTTGAGAAGCTTAAGAAAGCGGGTGTAGACACAACAAAATTAGAAACCGCACGTGATGATATAAAAGCAGACATTGCTTCTCTGGACGAAAGTATGAACGCCTACGATACGGTGCTTGCAGACCTTGAAGAAATGGACTGCGTCGCAGACCCAGCAACATTTCAAGCTGCACTCGAGTCTGCCAGAGAAACACAAAAATCTCTTCGTGAGCAAGCTCAGCAGGTACGTACATTTGCAACGACGGAGGTAAAGGCGTTACTCGAAGAAATGAAGACTAAGCTGTCGGCGCAAAGTGATGCAACGACCGAACAACCTACCGAAGGAGGTGATCAATAATGGATGACCAGCAAAAAAATCTCGATGAACAGGCAAGCAACAATGCAACGGCACCATCTTCTCCTGTTGCGCCTATCATCAATGACATAATGCCACCTCCGGCATCACCTCAAAGCGAAAGTGGGTCAACGCCAGTATCGATTCAAGTAACATCAACTCAAGATGTGGTGTCTGAGCCTGAAAGTGATGTAGTGGCTGAGCCACCTCGTGAAGAAACAGAAGAAGCGGTTGAAGAAAGTACTCCACTTGCAGTTACGACTGAGCCTGAAGCTGAAGTGTCTCAAGAGCCTGTTGCTGAAGAACTCACTATGCCTCATGAAGAACAAGAGACGCCAGTTGATGCGCCGGAAAATGAAACAGAAGAAATGAGTACTCCTTCAGAAGAAGCTAGTGCCACGATTGCAAGCACAGCAAGTGAAGCGCTCCCAACTCAAGAATCATTGACTGCAGAACCTGCGGTATCTGCACCAATGGCTGCTGTTGGCGTCGCTTCGTCACAGATGAACAAACCTCCTCACCGTAACAACAAAAAGCTGGCTGCAATTATGACGATAGTTGTTGCAGTTGTGTTAGCAGGAGTCGCCGTGTTTGTGTATTTGAGTGCCAATAAAAACACGTCTGAAAATTCTGACACGAGCACTGCAGATACCACAACGCAAACAGCCAAAGAAGAAGTTACGCCTGCTACCGCCACCGATGTTGACCAAACAGCGACTAATGTTGACGAAGCATTAAAGTCGGTAGACGAAGCAACTGACTTTGCCGACGCAGATCTTAGTGATACAACGCTAGGGCTATAGCTCTCAAGCTAAAGTTGAACGAATACCTCGTAAAGCTACTTTTTAGGAGGCAGTGTTGGGACAACAGCTAAGCGTATCGACTCTTTATCTAAAGCAACTTTTAGCTTTCGGTAGAAGGCGCTTTTAATTTCGAGCTGTTTGCCACCAGAAGTTTTTCCCATAACTTTTACGGTGATACTATTGCCGGTAAAATCACTTACGCGTACAAATTTCGGTGCTTCAATGATAGCTTCAGCAAGCTCTGGTTCTTTCGAGACGGCTTCACCAACCGTATTGATAACCGTTTCGAGCTTCTTTAAGTTGGTCGTGGGGTCTACAGCGATATCTAGATTTATCTGACCATAGCCCATAGATTTATTGGTACTCACTACAATGGCGCCGTTTGGGACATGGTGTACCGCACCACTCAAATCACGTAACACCGTTGTTCGGATGGTCACATCTTCGACTGTCCCAGAAACTCCTTCGATTTCTACGAAGTCACCGACACGATATTGATTCTCGATAATAATAAAGACGCCAGAGACGAGGTCGTTAATAAGTTTTTGGGCACCAAATCCAAGTGCCACGCCAAGGACACCAGCACTTGCCAAGAATGGGGCAGTGTTGACGCCTGCAATGTTTATAACGGTAACTCCAGCGGTGATCCAAATAACAAAACGGATAAGAGCAGAGCCAAGTCCACTTAATGTTGCAACCCGCTTATCACGGTCTGCTTTAGAAGGGTACAGATTTGAACGAATAATATGACTAAGTAGACGGGAAAGAACGCGGTGAGCGATTCGACTCAGTATCCAGCTAAAGAACAGTACAAGGCAGATATCAATCAGCGAGCCGTAGTTTCTGGTAATCCACTCGTTAACATCCTGACGGGTGAGCGCGTCAGCAATTTTGTCTAGAGACGTATACATGAGCATAGTATAGCAACATAGCGTATTATTTAGATGAAATGGGGGACACTATGACACTAAACGAATACCAAGAACGGGCAATCGTGACTAACCTACAAAAGGAAGACAAAGTCCTAGAGCTCATGCAACAAGTACTCGGTCTTGGAGATGAAGCAGGTGAGGTGCAGGCAATTTTTAAAAAGTGGATACGTGATGATTTGGCTGATATAGAAAAGCTTGACGTGTTAAGAATAAAAAAAGAGCTAGGCGACCTCCTCTGGTACGTCTCTGTTGTTGCGCACGATGTTGGCCTGAGCTTGCAAGACATTGCACAAGCAAATGTAGAGAAACTTGCGGATAGGCAAAAGCGCGGAGTCTTAGGAGGGAGTGGGGATAATCGATGAAATTTATAGACCACTATGACAGCGCCCGTCCGTATATTGCTTGCTTTGTTATATTGAGGCGTGGCAACAAGATTGCGATGGTGCTTAGAAAAAATACGGGCTATATGGATGGATATTATGGCCTGCCCGCGGGAAAAGTTGAATACCACGAAACATACACTACTGGGGCTGTGAGAGAAGCAAAAGAAGAAGCAGGGGTCACGATTAAGGAAGAGGACATTCATATGGTGCATGTGGTGCATCGGCACGGCAAGGAGCACGGGGGTTTTATGGATTGGGTAGATATGTATTTTGAGGTAACAACGTGGCAAGGAGAGCCACATAACGCAGAACCACATAAAGCAGAAAGACTTGACTGGGTAGACGTAGAAGATCTGGGCGACAACATTGTACCGCACCAAAAAGACGCGCTTCGGTACATAGCACAAGGGGTGCCTTACAGCGAATACGGCTGGAGGTAATCCCAGTTCGACCTACTTAAGAGGCGAAGTTTTTCCGAAGCCATTCGTCAAGACTCCCGCCTCCGCCAGCGGAAAGGCACACGACGAGCTCGTTATTATGCAAGTGATGCGTGATAGCTGATTTTAGTGTATCATCAAGCATCATTGGTTCTATAAGGGGTGGGGCGTCCATAAGTTTTTGTAGCTTTTCAGGCGTTAACAGTTCAAGTGACGTATCTTCTCGAGCCAGGTAGCTTGGGACAATGTAGAGCTTTTTTACTCCTTTAAAAATATCTCGTAGCTCTTCCCGTATAAAGTGTTGGCGAGTATTGTGCAGTCCTTCGTAGACCACAACGACATTGTCGCCGGCGACTTCTTTTGCAAGCTGAAGGGCACCTCTGATTTTCTCCGGCGTGTGAGCGTAGTCACTAACAAGGTTGTCGGCTATCTTCTCAAAACGTCGAGAAACACCCGGGAAATTGTTTATAGTTTCAATAAGCTTTTGTCGAGGAGTATTGCTTAATGTCATTACTGCTTCAATTGCAACCTGAGCATTAAGTCGGTTGACTTCACCCGCGAGGGGTATCTCTTGTAGCGGGATAGACTCTGGAGGGTAGCTAAGGCCGAGGCGGCGCATGTCAGCAGGATGCGCGACAACTCTTTTGCTTTGACTTATGAATTCTCTAAATGCGTCGTAGTAATTCTCTCTGGTGGGGTAGATGTCTGGATGGTCGTAGTCAATGCCAGAAATTACGGCAATTTCCGGGTGAAAAGTCAGGAAATTTCTATCGTATTCGTCTGCTTCGTAGACAAAATAGTCTGCCGTCGCATCGAAATGTCCCAGCCCGCCAAAAGAAAGCTTAGCCCCAACGGAATAGCTTAGCGGAATGCGGAGCTGGTCAAAAAGCCAAATGAGCATTGCGGTAGTGGTAGTCTTTCCATGTGTACCTGCCACAGCAACTAGTTTTTGCCCGGTACTTTTTAGAAGCTCTGCTAGGAAAACATCTCGCTTTGTTGCGCGGATATCATGGGCCTGCGCATACATAAGTTCTGGGTGGTGGCTATGTTCTTTCTCAATAGCAGACGAGTATACTATCCAATCAATAGGTTGAGTGGAGTGTACTTTTGCAATCTGCTCCTCGGTTTGCCCAATATGGATTCGAGTGATGCCTTTTTTTTGCAACTCAGCTATATAGCTACTCTGCTGTTTATCAGAGCCAGAGACTTCGAACCCCGCTTGATGCGCTATTAATGCCAGGGGGCCTATGCCTGCGCCACCAATGCCAGAAAAATATACATGCATACCCTGTAGTTTACAGCAAACACCTTGTGTGCGTATACTATACGGAAGAAAAGAGAACACAAAAATGCTAAAGAAATTCATTCATGCACTTGTCCGAAGACGCCATCCGTGGAGACAGATGAAGTTTGATGAGCTCGCCGAAATCTATACCAGCATGAGTTTGCGAAGTTTTGGCTACGGAATCGTAGGCATATTTGTACCGGTCTATTTTTATAAAAGCGGCATCGATCTACATACCATATTTTATTTTTATATGCTGTTCTTTACCTCTCGTATCCCGCTTTCTTATGTTGACGCACTTATTGTTGGCCGAATAGGGCCAAAGCATGCTATCGCGGTGAGCACTATACTGTTTACTGTGTTTCTTGTCATGCTTCTTACCTTCAAAGAGATGGGGTGGCCACTCTACATGCTGGCTCTGATGTTTAGCGTTGCGAATGGACTTTTCTTTTTGGCATATCATACCGACTTTTCTAAGGTGAAGGATAGCAAAAACGGTGGGAAAGAGTTAGGGTGGCTCTACATCTTTGAAAGAGCTGGAGGAGCTCTGGGGCCATTGGTTGGCGGACTTGCTGCCTCGTTTATTGCACCCGAGCTTACCATTATTTTAGCGATAGGGGTAATGCTCATATCGTTGCTACCGTTATTTTTGACTAACGAGCCTGTGAAGGTGCACCAAAAAATTAGCTATAAAGGTTTTCCATGGCGTGCGCACGTCAGTGATGCGGTAAGCCTAAGCGCATTTAATATAGAGAATGCGTCAAGCTTTATTCTGTGGCCTCTTCTCATAGCGGTCACCATATTTACAGACGATACTTACGCAAAGCTCGGGGGAATTTTGGCTTTTGCAATTGTGCTTTCGATGTTTGGAGCCCATATGTTTGGAAAATTTGTTGATGACAACGCAGGGAAGCCACTCTTGCAGTTTGGTGTCGTGCTCAATGCGCTTATGCATCTCGTAAGGCCATTCATTGGCACAGCGGGAGGGGCAGTAGCCATCAGCACCTTAAACGAGCCCGTAACTCTTAGCTATAGGATGCCTCTTATAAAAGGCTACTACGATGCGGCAGACTCAGAGGAAGGCTACCGGATTGTGTATCTAGCCTGGACCGAACGGATGGTTTCTTATGCCAAAAGCGCTTTATTTGTAAGCTTATACGTAGCCTCCTTGTGGTTCGATCCTCTAGCGGTACTAAGGTGGCATTTTATACCGGTGGGTATCCTTAGCTTAGGTATCATGCTTCAGCGATTTCCCGCGCTTAAAAAAGCATAAACGAGTATAATATGTTCTATGACAAAATCGCATCGTTCAGACCGGCGGAGCATTATTAAAATTGGGGTGTTCGCTGGGGCAAGCGCTCTATCGGGCGCGCTCTTTGTGATTGGGATGATACGCAACGGCAACGGGGCTGTTGAGCGCTATGAAGCGCTACAAGCAACCGACAAAGCAGGAGGAGATGTTGCGAGTGCGCTTAACGAGCTAAGAGAATATATATATGCACACATGAATACAGAGATAGGTGGTCCAAACGGTATTTATCCTCCGATTCAGCTCAATGGTACCTATGAGAGACTCGTCAAAGCAGAGGAAGCGCGGGTAAAGGATATCAATGATAGCCTTTATACAAAAGCACAGGAGTATTGTGAAGCAAACGGCAATAAAGGCTTTTCTGGGAGAAACCGACTTGACTGTATTAATGGCTATATCGATACGAACGGTGCAAAAGTTCAAGAGATTGATGGATCGTTGTACAAATATGATTTTGTTGCTCCACGCTGGTCTCCGGATCTTGCGGGGTTTAGCCTGACTGCACTTGTTCTCTTTGGTTCAATTGCAACAGTCCAACTTGCTCTCTATTTACGCACCAAGCATTTTGTTCATATGGCTAACTAGTAAATTGTTCAAACTTAAAAACCACTCCGTTTAAAGAGTGGTTTTTAATGAGTACTCAAGCTTACTTATGGCTGGGTAGTCGTGTTGGTCGAGTTGTTTGTTGTTGGGGTGGTTGATGTTGTGTCACTTGTAGACTTTTCGCCATTCTTCTTGTAATCGCTAATAGCTTTTACAACTTGGCCATCATCCTTTAGGTTTTCCCAGAACAAGACTTTGTCTCGGCTAATGTACATGGTGTCTTCAGGGCCATGAAGTTCATTTCCAAGCTTCGCAAGGCTAATGTTTGCTTTAGATGCTGCTTGGTTTGTTCCTTCTGGCTGAACTGGGTTTTCTACACGGACATAATAAATGTCGGTAAGAACATACAGGTCGTTGTTGTAGATAGCAAGTTTACCAAAGTATACTTGACCGTCTTGGCTGTTTAGGAATACTGCTTGATACTGATTTGTCTTAATCTGCTCTGCTTCTTTGTTCTGGTTGCTTGTTTTACCATCGCTACCAAAAACGAGTCCAACAATAAGAACTACGAGAAGTACAGCGATGCCGAACACGACGAACGCTGAGCTCATCTTGCCAAAATCGAGACCTTTCTTAACACTAAAACGCTTTTCCTTTTCTGGAGCCGGCGACACCGGTGCAGAATTAGAAGAATTATCTCCGCCCATTTGAGGGGCAGGTTGTTGTTGCATTGGGCGATTGCCTCTATTGGCAAAATCCATGTATCCCACCTAACCTTTCACGTTAACTTTTTAGTTATGCATTTAGTGTAATGCATAAGCATATTTAAGGCAATAGATTTTAGTGACAGAAACCACAGCTAAGTTCTCTCTATTGTGCAAAACAAAAACTTACAAGTTCAAAAAACTTTTAAAATGTTGACAAGTGTTGTGAAGAGGGAGTATGTTGGGAATACCAACTAATGTTAAAGAGGGGAAAGGTGTAAGCATGGCTTATAAGCATCAAAACTCAAAGGGTGTCACGTACTATCTTAATTCAAAGGACGTTGTCCTACGTGGCGGCAAGACACAGACTATTTATTACTTCAGTAAGGACGAGAGAAAAGAAGCTCTCCAAGATCTTCCTGCTGGCATGCAAGTCAATGAAAACCCACGAAACGGTTTCTTGACTGTTAGTCGCAAGAAATAAGTTTTAGCTTAAGACTTTATAAAATATCTCCTGCTCATTGAGTAGGAGATATTTTATATTAATGGCTTACTTATACTGCTATCATTAACGTATGAAAACAATCATAAAAGTAGACAAGCTTACAAAACGCTATGATGACAGAGCGGTGGTGGATGGCATATCATTTGACGTTAAAGCTGGTGAGATCTTCGGTATCCTTGGTCCTAATGGAGCTGGCAAAACAACAACGCTCGAGATGCTTGAGGCTCTTCGGCCTATTGACGGTGGCCATGCAACATTAGACGGGATTGATGTATCAAAAGAGCCTCAGAAGATACGCTCACTTATAGGAGTGCAACCTCAGACTCCTTCGTTTGAAGAGAAGACGAAACTTACTGAGCTTATCGAATTTTTTGCAAGTACTTACGGAGAAAAGGTAGACGCTCTGAAGTTTCTCGAAGACGTTCAGCTTTCAGAGAAGGCAGGTTCATATGTAGAGCAACTTTCTGGTGGCCAACGACAGCGCTTTTCTATTGCTGCAGCGCTTGTTCACGGCCCTAAAGTGTTTTTCCTAGACGAGCCAACAACAGGGCTGGACCCGCAGGCACGACGTAATTTGTGGGACCTCGTGCGAGAAGTGCGAGACAGGGGCGTAACAGTGGTTATAACTACGCACTACATGGAAGAAGCCGAGCTCCTTTGTGACCGAGTGGCAATTATGGATAGTGGCAAGATTATTGCGCTAGACACACCGAAACAGCTAGTTAAAAACTTGTTAAAAAAGGGTTTTACCAAGAAGCAACATGTTGAACAAGCTAACCTTGAAGATGTCTTTATCGATATGACAGGAAAGGATCTGAGGGACTAGCCATGACAAACCTACAAAAACAGCTATTACCAGTGTTTACTTTTGCAAAGATTGATTTTCGACGTTTGTTTAGAGATAAGGTAGCTATTTTCTTCGTCTTCATGTTTCCCTTGATATTTTTGTTTGTATTTGGCGGAATCTTTGGCAAAGACTCTAACGTGTCGTTTAACGTAGCGCTTATTGGCAGCGCAGATAATCAGTTTGCACAGTCGTTCACAAAAGAGTTACAGGACGGCAAGATCTTAAAGGTAGACAAAAAAGTTGCTGATACGGACACGGCAAAAGAAAAAATGACTCGTGGTGAGCTCGACGCGACTATTCTGCTTCCTAAAGAATTTGGTGAAGTAAAACCAGGGGAGGCAAACCCAAGCGGTGAACTTACCGTACTTTACAATCAGAACAACGAGCAGGGCGCACAAACGCTCGCAGCTATCTTGCAAACAAGTTTTAAAGATATTAATTCAAAGTTTGTCGATGTCAGCGAACCGTTTACTGTTAAAACTGAGTCCACCGCAACATCGAGCCAGAGACGCTTTGACTATGTTTTTGCCGGCCTTCTTGGCTTTAGTGTGTTGTCATTAGGTATTTTTGGACCAACCAGCGTTTTCCCACGTTTGAAAAGCAAAGGAGTTTTGCGCCGTTACAGTACTACTACGTTAAAAGTTTGGCAGTATTTTGTGGGGAACGTGCTTTCTAACGCGGCTGTAGGCATTATGTCAGTGTCTACGATGTTCATCGTCTCGTTGCTAGTATTTGATTTGCATATGCAGGGTGACTATATAAGTCTCGCGCTCATGGTGGTGCTTGGCGTCACAGTGCTATTTGGGATAGGCCTTGCTGTTGGTGGTTGGGCAAAGAACGAAAACCAAGCCGCGCCTCTTGCCAACCTTGTGAGCTTCCCGATGATGTTTTTGTCGGGCACGTTTTTTCCTCGATACGCAATGCCTGAGTGGCTCCAGCATGTTTCCGGCTTTCTCCCGCTCACGCCAGTAATTGACGGGATACGTTTGATAGTTACAGAAGGAAAAACTATTCTAGATTTAGGTTCCCAAGTTGGGCTCCTGCTTATCTGGGCAGTTGTTATCTACTTTATTGCCTTCAAGGTATTCCGGTGGGAGTAGAATCCCATGAGAGGAGGCGAATCCTCCCCTCATCGCGCGGTGCAACTGCAGAGGGCAGATTGCTCCGGCTGCTTCCCACCCAATGACGAAAAGATTTTTCCAGAATAAATCTGAAAAAATCTTTACTTTATTATTTTTGTGAAATTATTGCAAAAAATATCTTGAAATTGTATTATAAAAAACTTATGAGTGAAGTAGAAAAACCTAAACAGTTTCTTGGGCGTACAATTGCGCCACTTATTGCTGCGGGCAGTTTGCTCTCTGCTTGTGCTAGAGAGACAAGTCATGATGTCCATGCTGTGAAATCGCAAAAAATAGAACAGGCGGGATATGCTGGTCTTGTGGCACTTATTGGTGATGTTGAGCAATATAGAACTCCGATTATTACGGACTGGGAAGCTTGCCCTAAAGGAGATAGTACTTTGCCAGAGGGCACCAACGTTAATGCTTTCTCGCTCCCCATTATTTCTGCTAGCTCTGCTGCTACCTTTATCGAAATAGGGAGTGAATTGACTATAGTCCCATCTGAAAAAATCCAGGAAGGATTTATTGGCGACCAAGATGGGGAAGATGAAACAATACTACCACCAGAACAGGTTGAGGTCTATGAGCATAACGGAGACGTTATGGCGTGGTGTGGCCCAAGTATTGGTGTATACGTAGACCTGGGCATTCTTGGGCCGGAGCAAGGGACTATAGTAGTTATACCTAATATAGAAAGCATTGACCCCTATAGATACCGTGTTGGTTAAGCAAAGAATTGTAATTATTGACATAGTGTGATATAATAAGTTTACTATGGATATTCCAGAGTATATTCTGAATAACCCTGAGAGACTAGCGGCCTATCAAGCAGGCATGGCCAAATCAGACGCGCTGTTAAACCAAATCGACTCAGCTCCTTCAGGAGTAGAGCTTCCGAGCGACGACAGCCGTGAACTTTATAGACCTTCTCTTGCGAGAGTTGAAGTTAAGCCTGGAACACTTGAGCGCACAGATGACGATGAAGTTGCCTTAGTCATCCCGCCAGGCATGACACCGAGAGAATGGGCAATGAATCAAGTTAAAAGAGATGAGCATGCTCGTGTTGATGCCGGTGAAATTGCAGTACAAGCAAGTAAGATCGCTGGGCGTGCTGTTGTTTTGCTTGTAGGGCCAAGACGCTAAAGTTGTTATTACACTGATAAAAAAGGTAAAATGTCCGTACTATTTATGAAGAAGCCCTTTTTTATTCTTGCGCCAATGGATGATGTGACCGACACGGTCTTTCGCCGTATTGTGGCTGACTGTACCGCTCCAGACTTTACGATGACAGAGTTTGTGAATGTTGATGGGCTGATAAGTATTGGTAGACCTAAACTTATGCACCGTCTCAGTGTGTCACTTGATACTGCTCCGGTGATTGCACAAATATGGGGCAAGACACCAGAAAACTTTAGGATTATTGCCGACGAGATAGCTTCTGGAGTCATCCCGGGGTTTGTTGGACTTGATTTAAACTTCGGGTGCCCTGAAAAGTCTGTCGTAAAGAACGAATGCTGTTCTGCACTTCAGCAACCTCACCTGCGCGACAAGGCACTCGCGATTATCAAGGCAACCCAGGAAGGTTTACAGGGGAGACTCCCCTTAAGCATTAAGACACGTCTTGGCTTTGATAAGATCGATTACTCGTGGCACGAGCTCCTGCTTGAGCAAAAACCGGCGATGTTGACTGTCCATGTTCGCACCACACGGCAAATGAGTAAAGTGCCAGCACAATGGGAGGCTATTGAGCTGATACTCGCTCTACGCGACAAGATTTCTCCTGAGACAAAGGTGGTGATGAACGGCGATATCATGGATAAAACCCAAGGGATAGAACTTGCAGAAAAACACGGTGTCGACGGCATTATGATAGGGCGTGGTATCTTTCATGACCCGTATGCTTTCGCAGAAAAAAGCCCTTGGGAGCAGATGAGTAAAGAAGAACGAATTGCATTGCTTGTTCATCATATCGAATTACATCAGCAGAGCTATCCAAACGGCGAACGTCCGTTCAACCCACTGAAAAAATTTGCCAAAATTTACATAAGTAACTTTGATGGAGCATCTGAGTTGCGTGACAAAATCATGCACACTTCGGATGCTGGAGAAGCACTGGCTTTACTTGTTTAGTATGCTCCGTACTTAGCGCCCCATTCGGCCATTTTCGTGAGGATTTCCTGCAACCCTCTTCCTTTTTCTGTGAGGTGGTAGCGGTAGCGAGGTGGGTGTGCGTTGTATTGTTGGCGCTCTATAATGCCTTCTTCTTGTAGTTTCTCAAGCCGTGCGCTAAGAGTACGAGGGCTAATCCCCGTCAGAACAGATTCAAGGTCACCAAAAGTCCGTGGCTCGGTTACGAGCTGGCCCACGAGTAGGGGCGTCCATTTATCGCCAAGCACACACAAGGCCGATTGAATGCAACCGGCTTTTTGCTCTACTTTGTCACAGACTGGTTTTGGGGTGGTGAATGACATGTGTATCCTTGTATGAACTACTTCCCTTCTATTTTATCACATTTGTACTTTACAAAGTATAGTTACTGGTCGTATACTTGAGCTATACCATTAACTATACTTTGTGTAGTGACGGTGTAAAGAACATCTTTTTTGCGTTATGCAATGTTTAAAAATAATTTTAAGGAGAAAATAAATGGCAAAGATTAAACTTATCCTCGGCTCTACCCGACAGAACCGTAACGGCAAGCCTGTTGCAGATTGGCTCGTTGCACAAGGAAAAGAAGCTGGTTTTGATGTAGAACTGCTTGATCTAAAAGAAGTGAACCTTCCTAAGTTTGAAGCAGGTGTCTCACCAATGTATATGCCAGTAGATACCCCAGAAGCTAAGGCATGGGCAGCACAAATTAACGAAGCTGATGGTCTTGTTTTCTTGACTGCAGAATATAACAGAAGCATCCCTGGTTCATTGAAAGATGCAATTGACTACCTTTACGCAGAGTGGAACGGCAAAAAAGCAAGCATTGTAAGCTATGGCTACATCGACGGTGGTGGAAGTGCTACCAAGCATCTTACCGACATTCTTAACTGGGTAAAAATTGAGTTAGTTGGCCCACAAGTAGCTATTCCGTTTACACAAGAAACATTTGATGAAACTTTCCAGTTCAAAGACATCAACGCAAGCCTCGGCGGTGTAAAGGATGACTTCCTTGCACAGCTAAAAGCTATTGCTGGATAAAAACAAAATCACGCCAACGGTTGAGAGACTTAAGGTGTGGGGTGAATAAAAAAATCGAGCCATTCTCTCCGGCTCGATTTTTTATTTGAGAGTATTCTCTTATTTAGCAAAGTCAGGAACCCCTAAGTCTTGCACGTAAGATTTAAGCTATGTCGCTATAGGGGTCCCCAAACAATTCTGATTGTTTGGGGTGGAGGAAAAGCAATGCGAAGCCCCACCTAATTTTTGGCCACTTGATTGCCAAAAATTAGGTGGGGCTGAAATTAACTTTGACGTGGTGGGGGTACTTGGACTTGAACCAAGGACCAAAGGATTATGAGTCCTCTGCTCTAACCACTGAGCTATACCCCCTCGTGAATTTTGGTGAAAGAATCATCTTTTTGAACGATGAGCTACATTAGCCACAAAGACGAAGTGATTCATCCAAGATTATAACAATTATATGGTGTAAACTATAGAGGTTATGCCTTTTTTAGATGGTATTTTAAGCCGTATACGTTCTCGCCTTCACTCTCGAGGGTTTGACGACCCTCGCTTGCTTGGGCTACTTGTGCTGGCGTTCATTGGAGTTAGTGTTGTCTGGAACGGTGCACGCGTCGTACAGCAGAATTACGGATTACTTCAAAGAATTGCTGTGCTTGAGGAAGAGAATCG
This sequence comes from uncultured Candidatus Saccharibacteria bacterium, assembly GCA_964536485.1. Classification (GTDB taxonomy): domain Bacteria; phylum Patescibacteriota; class Saccharimonadia; order Saccharimonadales; family SZUA-47; genus JAGQMY01. The sequence continues at coordinate 3,111 of CAZHXX010000001.1, read as the reverse complement.
AATTCTTGAGATTCAGAATCGAAATAAAGAGATCCAGAACGAGTACTATCAAAGCCCAGAATATGCAGAGCTAAAAGCTCGACGCGTAAATGGAAAGGCCGCTAACGGCGAGAAGGTGTATATTATTACTCGCGAGAACGCTCTAAGTGGCCTTAAAACACCAGAAGTTGAAGCAGAAGCTATTATTGCAGACGAAAAGCCGACTTATCAAAAGAATTTTGAAGCCTGGATAGATTTCTTCTTTTCAAAGAAATAGAAAGTCTATCTAATACGCGAGATCAAGCGTAGATTGGCCAAATACTGTTCTGGGTTGACGCCTGGATGCGTAGCTAAGTAGGTCATATGTTTATCAACAAAAGACATCTGGTGGTCAGGGTATTTTGTCTCGTCCGCAGAATAAGTTGAGTGCGTGTTGAAAGTATGGTCAGACTGCATGAGTTGTAAGCGTTTTTTTATCTCGACAGCTTCAATGGATTCCAAGAAGTTTGGCTTCTTACTATAGCTCATGGCTATTTTCTTACACTACTTGCTTCAACAAAAGTAAGTGCGTAGCCAATTTTGCCTGCTCGACCGGCACGCCCAATACGGTGAATATAGTCGTCGTATACTTTTGGAATAGAATAGTTAACGACATGCGTGACATCAGCGACATCGATACCTCGAGCTGCTACGTCCGTTGCAACAAGAATAGTTGACTCGTTGTTTTTGAAGCGGGCAAGTGCACGTTGGCGCTGGCCCTGGCTTTTACCACCGTGGATAGAGTCGGCTTTGAAGCCACGGGCAACCAACTCTTTGCTTAAACGTTCGACACCATATTTTGTCTCGTCAAAGACAATAACTTTTGCGACTGCTTCGTCGATAAGTACATCGTGGAGCTTATCAATTTTCTGTGAGCCTCCTTCGTAAGAAATAATGTCTTGGTGAATATTTTCGCTTGATGTACTTGCCTTGAGTGACACAGTAACGGGGTTGTTGGCAAAAGTTTCTATAAGTGTACGAATACGTGTATCCATAGTTGCAGAGAAGTAAAATGATTGCCTTTCAGGGCTGAGGTTACTGAGGATTTCGCGTACGTCTGGCAAAAAGCCCATATCAAGCATACGATCAACCTCGTCGAGTACGATAAGGTTTGTTCGTTGTAGGCGTAATGTTCCGCGCTTAAGGTGGTCTTTAATTCTTCCTGGAGTTCCAATAACGATTCTTGGCTTACGTTGCAGCGCGCGGAGCTGGTTGCTCATGCTTGCGCCACCGATAATTAAGGCACCAAAGAGATTGCTCCCTTTTGCCAGCGACTGACACTCAGCCTCGATTTGTTGAGCAAGCTCACGCGTTGGAGCAATGATGAGTGCAGATGATTGTGGCTCACTTATAAGACGATGAAGCATCGGTAGAGCAAAAGCAGCTGTTTTACCAGTTCCAGTACTGGCAATACCAACAATATCTTTGCCGGTAAGTGCTACAGGAATTGCCTGATCTTGAATTGGAGAAGGAGTAACGTAGCCTTTTGCCGTTATATTTCGCTTCAATATTTCATGAAGAGGAAAGTCGTTAAACGTGTGCATAGGGACGTAGGCCTCTACTTCAGCAGCAGTAGCTACTTTAACGAAGCGAGCAGGGTCAATGTATTGGCCTGCACCACGGTGTCTATTTGGTGAGCTTGTACGGCGTTGGCCTGTACCGCTTCGTGAATATTTGCGCGCAACAGAAGGGCTGCGACTCCCTTTATAAGAGTATCCCATTAAAATATGGTCCTTTATTGTTTAGTTTTTACTCGTGATTGTACTGATTGAAGACGAGCAAATGTATCTAAACGAACCCATATCCAAAATGAACAATTACCCTAATTTTAGCACAAAAACTTTTTAAAGTCAAAGTTTCCGGGCTTAATACGGTCTATGAATTTACACAGTATGCGTACTCATACCAGCTTGCTGAGTCTGGGAGTGGTGCTTGCGGGCACACTTCTTTACGAATCTGTTTGAGGGGAACCTTATTGTAGCCGGGGTTTGTTGGCTCAACTATCTTGAGAGCCTTAAGCTCATATCCAGGCGCGTATTTTGTGCAAGCAAATTGCTGGCTTATTTGAATACACGGCGCGAGTGAGCCATAGGCACAATCTGCGCCCGTCGTCTTTGCGAATGGGGTATTGAGGCAGTTAGTTACCCATGTTTTGTTTATCTCTTTGTTCCAAGCGCCAAACCAGTCTGCGTGTACGCTCGAGCCGGATGGTACGATTTTTGTCTTCGTTGCTCTGTCGACATCAGAAGAGAGGAACCATTTACTTGAGTCATCGCCAGGCTCAAGTTGGTAGAAAATATTATATTTCAAAAGTGGAAGCGAGAGGGAGCCATCGGGGCATGCATGCCACCACCAGCTTTCTTTATCTGGTATTTCAGCGTATTTATTCACTATTGTGTTATTACGATAATCTGTAACATCAGCGCCAGTTTTTAAGCAGTACTGGAAGGCGACGTGCATAACAAGTTGCCTATCCCATAAGTTTGCACCACCAGAGCAGTTGTTTGGAGATTTACCGGGATTACTATAGAAGCAAGAAAAAGGGGCTACTGGGTAAGCGGGAGTATACGATTTTTCTATAGTTGCTATAAATCTTGCGCCCTCAGGGTATACATTTACCTTTCCACCGCTAGAGTCGCTACCGGCCTTGTAATAGACAAGGGTGCGGTCGGGAACTCGTGCATTTCCCTTTTCGTCTATCATGGCTGGTACCCAGTAAGCGGTACGGTTCAGCTCGCGTCCCGTGCAGGTGCTGTTACCACTGTCTATTAGGCTCGGGTATGTGCTGTAGGCATTTGTATGCGTATTACCAAAGAACATATGAAGATGCGATGCTCCTGGTTTGTTTGGGTAGACGATAGGGTCGTCGTAGCCAAAGTGGGAGAAGGCACATTCAGCACGGAAGAATGCTTGCGGAGCACCTAGAATCGCAGGGTTGTAGGCTCGGTGTGTGTTGAAGTCATTTGGATCACCGTATACATCTGGGTCGTTTATGAGATCCACGGACTTTTTATTAACCCTTCCGGCATTGTCCCACATTTTATTCCTCGAAGCTGCCCCCTGCAAAAGTGCAAGGTTGCTCTTGTATTCTGC